>JBEEOS010000113.1:0-6445 GCA_041191485.1 Pseudomonadota bacterium | reverse complement strand
TCGTGTCTATGCCGAAAACTTTGATGGCGTGGGCTTGGTGCGCGATGTGGTGCACAACCTGGGCACTGCCCTCAAAGGCAAGCGCGTGTTGGTGCTGGGGGCGGGGGGCGCGACGCGTGGCGCCTTGTTGCCGATTCTGGACGAACAGCCCGCGCAGCTGGTGGTGGTCAACCGCACGGTCGCCAAGGCCCAGGCCTTGGCCCAATTGGCGCAGCAGCACCCAAGCCGCCAAGTGCCAGTGCTGGGACTGGGCTACGACCAGCTGCAAGACCAGCAGTTTGACGTCGTGTTCAACGCCACATCGGCCAGTTTGACCACTGAATTGCCGCCTTTGCCCGCAAGTGTGTTTGCGCCTGGGGCGCTGGCTTACGAGCTGGCCTATGGCAAGGGACTGACGCCTTTTCTGAAGCTTGCGCAGCAAGCGGGCGTCGAGCATTTGGCCGATGGTGTGGGGATGCTGGCCGAGCAGGCCGCTGAAGCGTTTGCCTGGTGGCGCGGTGTGCGGCCTGACACGAGCGATGTCATTCGTCAGCTGACGGTGCCTCTGGTCTGAGGCTGTCTTTGCTCTTGGCAGGGAGGTTTGTTCAGACCAGTTGGGGCAGGGCGCTCCAGACCAGTTTGATCGAGATGAAGAACAAGCCGATCTGCACCAGCCTGTAAAACCAGGCGTCGGCCAGACGCCGCGTCAGCCAGGCCCCCATGACCGTTCCGATCAGCGCAAAGGGCACCAGCCAGGCCGCCTGTTGCAAGCTGACCAGGTCATAAGGACGGATGAACTCGTAGGGCACCAGTTTGGCCGCATTGACGACGGCAAAAAACAGCGTGGATGTACCTGCAAACACCAGCTTGGGTAAGCGCTGGGGCAGCATATACATCTGAAAAGGAGGGCCGCCTGCATGCGAGATGAAACTCGTAAAACCTGACAGCGCACCCCAGATGCGGCCCCACACCGGGCGAAGAGCAGGCGTTTCGCTGGGGGTGGTCTTGCGCAGCCAAGTGTTCAAGCAAAAGCCGATGCCGATCAGGCCGATGAGCAAGGCCAGCATCGCATCCGACACATGAGAGGCCGTGAGCCAGCCGATGCCAATGCCCACCAGACCGGCTGGAATGAGCAAGCGCAAGTGGGTGAGGCTGAAGGCTTTGCGGTAGAGATAAATGCCCACCATGTCCGACAGGATGTAGATCGGCAGCAACAGCACGGCTGCCTGCATGGGCGGCATGACCAGCGTCAGCAGAGGCACGGCCAGCATGCCGATGGTGGGCAGGCCGCCCTTGGACAGGCCGACCAGCCAGGCGGCAAGCGCCAACAAACCGAACTCGAAAGTCAAATGCATGGGGAGCGATTGTTCCATCGAATCACATCCAGACAGCGCGCAAGGCGCTGAGGCGGAGAAATCTTCTTCTATACTGCTTCATGAACCAGTTGGTACATTTCGGCAAACATGAGCAAAAACAATCCTGATCGCGGAGCGCGCACGAATGATCCGGCCCGCACCATGGCCGAGATCCTGAAGGTCGCGACGCATGAGTTTGCCGAAAAAGGCCTGGCCGGTGGGCGCATTGACGACATCGCTGCAGCCACGCGCACGAGCAAGCGCATGATCTACTACTACTTTGGCAGCAAGGACGGTCTGTACCTGGCGGTGCTGGAGGAAGCTTATCGTCGCATGCGCAGCATTGAGGCCGATCTGCATCTGGTGGACCTTGAGCCTGCAGCGGCCTTGCAGCGCCTGGTGGAGTTCACTTACGACCATCACCGCGACAACGAGGACTTTATCCGTCTGGTCAGCAGTGAAAACATTCACCGAGCCAACTACCTGCGTCAAAGCAAAAGCATCCGGCAACTCAACGTCAATGCCATTGACGCCATACGCGAGCTCTATGAACGTGGTGTTGAGCAGGGCGTTTTTCGTCCAGGGATAGATCCTGTGGACATTCACGCCGCCATTTCCGCGCTGACGGTTTTCAACGTGGCCAATCGCCACACATTCGGGATCATTTTCGATCGGGACCACGCCGAGCAGAAGGCCCAAACCTTGCGTCGGGAGCAAGTGGTCGATCTGATTCTGGCGTACTGCGAGAAATAGCAAAACGCTATAGCAGATAGTTTGGTTGTTGTTTCTGTATGGGGGAAAACCCCTTGCGCAGAAAACTAACCAGTTAGTACATTAATGGAAATTCTGGAGAGTTCCATGCTGGATCGTTGGATAGATCGGTACTGCAAAGCTTTGCGTGTGCTGATGGTGGCCTGTCTGGCCGTGATGGTGGTGATGGTGTTTGGCAACGTGGTCTTGCGTTATGGCTTCAACACAGGCATCACCGTGTCAGAGGAGCTTTCGCGCTGGTTATTCCTGTGGGTGGTGTTTCTGGGGGCAACGATCGCCGTGCGTGAACGCGCGCACATGGGCACGGACATGTTGCTTGTCAAACTGCCCAAAAAGGTGCAGCGCGCCGTGATGGTGTTCAGCCACTTGTTGATGCTGTGGGTGACCTGGCTGATGCTCAAAGGCAGTTGGGTCCAGACGCAATTGAGCATGGACGATATTGCGCCGGTGACCGGCTTTTCAACGGCTTGGGCCATGAGCAGTGGTGTGGTCTTTGCTGCGTCATCTGGTGTTTTGCTGTTGCTGGATTTGTGGGCCCTGCTCACGGGCAAACCCCTGCCGGGTGCCGAGCACCTGCCCAGCGGTCTGGAGGCTCCCGAACTGGAGCTTCAGGCGCATTTGCAGCAAAAAAACTGAGGTAAGCACATGACGATTCTGATTTTTCTGGGCGCCTTGATTGCAGCCATTGCATTGGGCATTCCTATCGCCTACTCCTTGCTGTTGTCCGGCGTGGCCCTGATGTGGCATCTGGACATGTTTGATGCACAAATCCTGGCGCAAAACGTGCTCGAAGGGGCCAACAGCTTTCCCCTGCTGGCCGTGCCCTTTTTCATGCTGGCGGGCGAGATCATGAATGTGGGGGGATTGTCCAAGCGCATCGTGAATCTGGCGCTCAGCCTGGTGGGACATGTCCAAGGCGGTCTGGGGTTTGTGACCATTCTGGCAGCCGTCATGATGGCCTCGCTGTCGGGCTCTGCGGTGGCCGATACGGCCGCACTGGCGGCGCTCTTGCTGCCCATGATGGTCAAGGCCGGTCATGACAAGGCGCGTGCTGGGGGCTTGATTGGCTCTGCGGGCATCATCGCGCCCATCATTCCACCCTCGATTCCATTTGTGATTTTTGGTGTGGCCGGCAACCTGTCGATTGGCAAGCTGTTTCTGGCGGGCATCGTGCCCGGCGTGATGATGGGCGTGGCCATTGCCGTTACCTGGTGGCTGGTGGCTCGCCGCGAAGGTGCGCAAACGCCACCCAAAGCCACACGCGCCGAGCGTTTGAAAGCGCTGCGTGAATCCACTTGGGCCATGGTGCTTCCAGTGATTGTGCTGGTGGGCTTGAAGATGGGCATCTTCACACCAACCGAAGCAGCAGTGGTGGCAGCTGTGTACGCGCTGTTTGTGTCCACAGTGGTGTACCGCGAGTTGAAGCTGCATCAGCTTTATGAAGTGATGGTTGCCGCAAGCAAGACCACGGCCATCATCATGTTCCTGGTGGCGGCCGCTGCAGTCAGCGCGTGGCTGATCACGGTGGCGCAATTGCCTCAGCAGTTGATTGAGTTGCTGCAGCCCTTTATGGACAGCCCCACCTTGCTGCTGGTGATCATCATGGTGCTGGTCCTGTTGATTGGCATGGCCATGGACCTGACCCCCACTATTTTGATTTTGGCCCCCGTGTTGATTCCCGTGGTCAAGGCTGCTGGTATCGATCCCATCTATTTTGGCGTGCTGTTTGTGATGAACGGTGCCATTGGATTGACCACCCCACCCGTGGGCACTGTGCTCAACGTGGTGGCCGGCGTCGGCAAGATGAAGATCGATCAGGTCGCTCGAGGCGTCTTGCCTTTCATGACGGCACAAATTGTGGTGCTGTTCCTGCTGGTGGCATTTCCTGAGCTGGTGCTTGGCCCACTGCGCTGGTTTTATCACTGAAGTTTTCCTGAAGCAGGTGGATCCTTGTGGATGCCGCCACCTGCCGCTCAACACTCCTGGCGTCCCGTTCCTTTACTGGAGACAAACACATGAAACGCGTATTCATCAAAACCGTTCTGGCCACTGTGGCCTTGGCAGCCGCTGGTATGGCATCGGCTGAAGTCAAGACCATCAAGTTTGCCAACCAGAACGCAGCGGGCCATCCCATCATCCTGGGCATGGAAAAATTCAAGGAGCTGGTTGAGAAAAACAGCGCTGGTCAACTCAAGGTCAATGTCTTTCCTGGCGGCACGCTGGGCAGCGACCAAGCCAACGTGACAGCGCTGCAAGCGGGCACCTTGGAAATGGCCTCCATGAACTCGGGCATCTTTGCATCGCAGATCAAGGACTTTGCAGTCTTCGATTTCCCCTTCATGTTTGCCAATGGCAAAGAAGCCGACACTGTCGTTGATGGTGAATTCGGCAAAAAAATGCACGCCAAGTTGCAAGACAAAGGCATTGTGGGGCTGGGTTACTACGAATTGGGTTTCCGCAACATCACCAACAGCAAGAACCCGATCACTAAAGTGTCTGACATTGAAGGCTTGAAGCTTCGCGTGATCCCCAACGCCATCAACGTGGACTGGGTCAAGGCCTTGGGCGCCAACCCCACGCCGCTGCCATGGCCTGAGGTGTATGCCGCGCTGGAGCAAAAAGCCGTTGACGGACAAGAGAACCCGGTGGCCACCATCAATGGCGCCAAATTCTACGAAGTGCAAAAGCACCTGGCCCTGACCGGTCACCAGTACAACCCCCAGTCGGTGGTGATGAGCAAGAAATTCTGGGACAAGCTGTCTGCTGCCGAGCAAAAAATCGTTTCCGATGCTGCCGCTGAATCGTCCAAGTTCCAGCGTCAAAAGGCCCGTGAACTGGAAGCCAGCTTGCTGGACAACCTGAAGAAGAACGGCATGCAAGTGAGCACACTGCCCGCTTCTGAAATGGCTGTTCTGCGCGAGAAGATGAAGCCCGTGATCGCCAAGCACGGTGCGGATATTGCTGCAACCGTGTCCGAGTTGCAAGCCGATCTGGCCAAACTGCGCAAGTGACGCGCGCTGTACTGATCGGAATATGGATCAGTACCTTTTTCTCTGAGGTGACGGTGCTTTGCACCGTCACCCTTTGAATGGATTGAATGACACTCTGAGATGATCAACGGCAACACGCAACTCATCGCCCACATCGGGTATCCGACGCACACCTTCAAGTCGCCGATGATCTACAACCCCTATTTTGAAGAGGCTGGGATCAATACCGTGGTGGTGCCCATGGGGTGTAAGCCCGAGGACTTCACGGTCTTTTTGAAAGCGGTTTTTTCACTGACCAATATTTGCGGCGCTTTGATCACCATGCCGCATAAAGTGTCGGTGGTCAGCCTGCTCGACGAGGTCACGCCTACAGTTCGCGTGGCCGGGGCTTGCAATGCCGTCAAGAAACTGGCCGATGGTCGCCTGGTGGGCGATATGTTTGACGGTGCCGGTTTTGTGCGCGGTGTTCAGCGCAAGGGGTTTGACCTGACCGGCAAACGCGTCCTCGTCGTGGGCACCGGCGGCGTGGGCAGCGCGATCGCCGCTTCGTTGGCAGGTGCCGGTATTGCCGCCATCAGCCTGTTTGATGTCAACACCACAGGGTGTGAAGCCCTGGCCCAGCGCCTGAAAGACAACTACCCCGCCATCGTGGTGCAGACCGGCTCCAACGACCCCGCTGGCTACGATCTGGTGGTCAACGCCACGCCCATGGGCATGAACGAAGGCGATCCCTTGCCCATGGATGTTTCCCGCCTGTCGCCGGACACGTTTGTGGGCGAGGTGGTCATGCGTCACGAAACCACGGCCTTTCTCGCCGCCGCACAGGCGCGTGGTTGCCGCACCCAGGTCGGCTCAGACATGCTGTTCGAGCAGATTCCGGCCTACCTCGAATATTTTGATTTGCCCACCACAACGGCACAAGAGCTGCGACGTGTGGCACGATTGAGCTATTGATGCCCCGACAGGGGTTGCAGCGGAGTACCTATGACATTGAATAAGCCTGATCGCGAGTCCGTTCCGGAGATGCCCAACCGCTTGGGCATTGCGGGTATCGAGTTCATCGAATACGCTACCAGTCGCCCGCAGGCACTGGGGCAGGTGCTGGAGAACATGGGCTTTCGACCCGTGGCGCGCCACCGTTCACGCGAGGTGACCCTGTACCGCCAGGGGGACATGAACCTGGTCGTCAACGCCAGTCCGGACGATGCACGCGTGAGCGCTACGGTGGACGGCCAGCCCGTGATTTCTGCCGTGGCTTTTCGTGTGCAGGATGCCCTCAAGGCGCATACCCGTTGTGTGGCGCTGGGGGCCTGGGGTGTGCCCAGCCATGCCCAGGCCATGGAGCTGCAC
>JBEEOS010000112.1:0-7393 GCA_041191485.1 Pseudomonadota bacterium | reverse complement strand
GCAAGGCGGTGCCATGGTGTACGGCCAGGTCGATGAATTTCTGGTCATCGGGGTCTTTGCAGGCATAGGGCGCCTTGGGCGCATCAGGCTGCAAGCTGGAGTAATGGTCAAAGTGTTTCAGCACTGCGTCTGCAGTCAGTGAACGGCTCTCCAGGCGTCTGGCGATGTGCGGATAGTCCAGTACGCGCGCGAGTTCTTCGCGCATGCTGGCGGTTGCCAGCCATGGGGTACCACCACTTTCTACGCTTGCACGCAATGGCGCTGATGCCGGATCGTCAAACACCCACAGGTCGAGCACGATGTTGGTGTCCAGAACGACATGACCCCCACGTCCGCTCACTGCGCGTGGCTCGTTGGTGCTCACGCAGACTCCGGGCTTGCATCGCGCCGGGCGCTGCCTGCGACCAGATCAAAGCGGAACAGGCGGCATTCGATCGGGCCGTTCCACATGGGCACGCGGCGCGACTCTTTCAGGCGCATGCGGCCGGGCAGTTTGAGGTCTGGCGTGAGCATCCAGGCGCTCCAGCCGGCAAAGTTTTTCTTCCAGTGGGCCGACAGCTGCAAAAAGAAGTCACCACCGTCGTCGGTCTGCACCTGTTCGCGGTGTTCACGTGGCTGGCCCGTGCGTGCGGCAGCCAGCAGGCCCGGCACGAATTGATCACGACCACGGCCTGCCACACCGGCTGCGGCAATGCGCTCGCCGTAGGGTGGGTTGAGCAACATGATGCCCGGCACCTCGCTGGGTGGCATGCGCTGCAGCGCGTCGCCGCCGCGCAGCTGCACGGCGCGCGCCACACCGGCGCGCTCGGCAGCCAAACACCGGCGCGGTGGGGGCATGCTCTTGCGCACGGGCTTCGTCTTTCAGGCCCTGCCAGACATGGGCCTGGAAAGGCAGCAGCTTTTCAAAACCGAAGTGGCGCTGGCTGCCCGCTGCAATGCCGCAGGCGATCTGCGCGGCCTCGATCGGGATGGTGCCGCTGCCGCAGCAGGGGTCGTACAGCGGGGTGGTGGCGTCCCAGCCGCTGGCGGCGATCATGGCCGCAGCCAGGGTTTCCTTGAGCGGCGCGTCACCCTTGTCGGTGCGCCAGCCGCGTTTGAACAAGGGCTCGCCCGATGTGTCCATGTAGAGCGTGACGTGATCGCGCGTCAGGTGCGCGTAGATGCGCACGTCTGGCCAGGTGGTTTCGATGCTCGGGCGCTCGCCGCGCTTGGTGCGGAAGCGGTCGGCCACTGCGTCCTTGATTTTGAGGGTGGCAAAGTTCAGGCTCTTGAGCGGGCTGTGCTGCGCGGTGATCTCGATCTTGAAGGTTTGCTTGGGCGTAAACCAGATCTCCCAGGCGACCTGGCTTGCGGCTTCGTAAACGTCGGCCTCGCTGCGGTACGGCGTGTGCGAGAGCTGCACCAGCACGCGCTGTGCCAGGCGGCTGTGCAGATTCAAACGCATGGCTTCGCGCCAGCTGGCATTGACCACCACGCCACCACGGCCGGTGAGCAGATCGTGACCGCTCAGACCGGTGAGGTGGTGCACCTCGTCGGCCAGAAATTCTTCGACGCCTGCGGCGCAGGGCATGAACAGTTGCAGTGAATTCACAAGTCTCTTTTCAAAGCGTTTTGCGCAAGTTGGCGGGGGCGATCTTCAGCGCCTCGCGGTATTTGGCCACAGTGCGACGGGCGCAGTCGATGCCTTGTTCCTTGAGCATGTCGGAGAGTTTGCTGTCGGACAAGGGTTTGGCCGGGTTCTCGGCGGCCACCAGTTGTTTGAGCAGAGCGCGCACTGCGGTGCTGGAGGCGGCGTTGCCGCTTTCGGTGCCCAGACCGGAGCCAAAGAAATACTTGAGCTCGAAGGTGCCTTGTGGCGTGGCCATGTATTTGGCGGTGGTCACGCGGCTGATGGTGGACTCGTGCATGCCCAGCTCGTCTGCAATCTCGCGCAGCACCAGGGGGCGCATGGCCAGCTCGCCCTGGACAAAGAAGTTGCGCTGGCGCTCCACGATGGCGCTGGAGACGCGCAAGATGGTGTCAAAACGCTGCTGGATGTTCTTGATGAACCAGCGCGCTTCCTGCAGGCGTTGCTGAAGCGCCTGGTGCGCATCGCTTTTGCCGCCACGCAGAGCGCGGGCATAAATGTCATGTACGCGCAACTTGGGCATGACGTCCGAGTTGAGCTGAACACGAAAGCGCACAGGCTGAGAGCGGGGTACGGCGGTGACGATCACGTCGGGCACCACGATGTGCTGATCGACCTGCACAAAGGCGCGCCCTGGTTTGGGTTCGAGTTTGCCAATCAGCTGCAAGGCCTGGCGTGCGGTGTCGGCGTCCACGCCACACAGGCTGGCGAGTTTTTTCAGGTCGCGCTTGGCCAGCAGCTCCAGAGGTTGCTGACACATCAATGCCGCTGCATGCAGGGCCGTGTTGTCCGGTGCCGTGGCCAGTTGTGCCTTCAGTTGCAAGAGCAGACACTCGGCCAGGTTGCGAGCTCCCACCCCTGTCGGTTCCAGCGATTGCAACAGGCCCAGCGCCACACGAAAGCGGTGCTGCAGTTCGTCCAGAGTTTCCAGGTCATCGCTGCCCGCGAGCGCCTGGGCCAGGCTCTCCAGACTGTCTTCCAGGTAGCCGTCTTCGTTGAGCGATTCAATCAAATAGCGCAAGGCGGCCTGATCTTCGGGCGACAAGCGCAGACTCAGGCTCTGGCGGTGCAAATGGGTGTGCAGGTCTTCCTGACTGCGGGCCAGCTCTGTAGCGCTGGCCTGATCGTTGTCGTGTTGGCGAGCGGGGGCGTCGCCGCCCCATTCGCTGTCGTCGGCAGACCATTCGACGGTGCCGTCACCGCCCCAGTCGGGCTCTTCGCTCTGGACGGTTGTGTCGGGTTCGTGGTCGCTGCCTTTGTCGGCACTGACCTCGCTGAGATGGTCGCCAGTGCTGGTGCGCGTGTCTGCCTGATCCAGGCCATAGCCCTCGCGCTCGCTGGCTTCGTGGTCGAGTTCCAGAAAGGGGTTGTCGTCGAGCATTTGCTCGACCTCCTGGCTCAGCTCCAGCGTGGACAGCTGCAGCAGCCGGATCGATTGCTGCAGCTGGGGCGTGAGCGCCAGGTGCTGCGACATGCGCAACGACAGACCTGGTTTCATGGACATGGCTGGCCTTACATGCGGAAGTGCTCGCCCAGGTACACACGGCGTACATCGGCGTTGGCCACGATGTCGTCGGGTGAACCCTCGGCCAGCACGCGCCCTTCGCTGATGATGTAGGCCTGATCGCAGATGCCCAGTGTTTCACGCACGTTGTGGTCGGTGATCAGCACGCCAATGCCACGCTGCTTGAGGAAGGCAATGATCCTCTGGATCTCGATCACGGCAATCGGGTCAATGCCGGCAAAGGGCTCGTCGAGCAGGATAAAGCGGGGTTGGGTAGCCAGGGCGCGGGCAATTTCCACGCGGCGGCGTTCGCCGCCAGACAAGGCCACGGCAGGCGAGTCGCGCAAATGGTCCACGCGCAAGTCAGCCAGCAGGGTGTGCAGACGGTGGTCGATCTCGCGTTCGCTCAGGGGCTTGCCGTGCTCGTCGGTCTGCAGTTCCAGTACGGCGCGTACGTTTTCGGCCACATTGAGCTTGCGGAAAATCGAAGCTTCCTGGGGCAGGTAGGACAGGCCCATGCGGGAGCGCTTGTGGATGGGCATGCGGGTGACGTCCTGCCCGTCAATCTCGATGCGCCCACCGTCGGATGGCACCAGGCCCACAATCATGTAAAAGGACGTGGTCTTGCCCGCCCCGTTGGGGCCAAGCAAGCCAACCACTTCGCCTTTGTTGACGCTGACCGAGACATCGTGCACCACTTGGCGGCTGCCATAGGCTTTGCGAAGGTGGCTGGCGCTCAGGCTGGACGTGGGGGCAGAACTCATTGTGCGGTGGAGGGGCTGGTGCGCAGTTGGGGGGCTGGGCTGGTGCGGCCTGTATCGGTTGCAGGGCTTTGTTCCCGAGGCTTCAAGGTGGCTTTGACCCGTTGGCCCGGCGTGTTGGCGCTGTTGCGCGGCAGCCCATCCACGGTGTAGGTCTCGGTTGTGTTGTTGAAGACGATGGTATTGCCTTGCACGCGGTCAGCCAGTTGGCTGCCTCGCAGAGTGCGCAACTCTGCGCGGCGTTGCAAGGTCAGCACATCAGCCTGGCTGTCGTATTGAGCCCACTCGGCTTCGCCTTCGACAAACTCGTCGAGCCCCTCACGCTTTTGGCGAAAGAAGACACGCTCTCCCGACTCGGGCGTGAGCTCGGCCAGCTGGCGCCCATCGGCAAATTGCTTGACCGTGACATGGGCCGCGCGCAGCACCAAGGTGCCCTTGGTGGCGACCACCTTGCCGTGGAATTGGGTGATCTGGTCGGCTTCCTGATGACGCATGCTGTCGGCCTCGATGTGCATCGGTGCCTGGCGGTCGGCCTTTTCCGCTTGCGCGGACCATGGGGTCAGCAGGCAAGCTACAAGGGACAGGGTGAGGGCGAGGGTTTTACTCATGTCGGCGCGATTCTTGCTTTTATTGTAGGCCGACACTGTGGCCGCACGGCTGTGCAGCCACGGTTTTTTCTGCAATGCCGGAACTCAGCGGCCGCTGAGTGCGCGAGCGGCCAGGCTCTCGACCACCTGCAAGGCGCGGGACATGCCGCCAGCCATGGAGCCATCGGTGTAGAAGCGACCGGCAATGCCAAAAGAGGGAACGCCCTCGATGCGGTATTCGTTTTGCAGCTGTGTGGCACGGCGCACTTTGGCGGCCACGCCGAAGGACTGATAGGCCTGCTGGAATTTGGCTGCATCTACCCCCGCTTGCTGGCCGATCCAGCTCAGGATCTCGGCATCGGTTTTGAGCGGTTTTTTCTGCACGTGGATGGTGTTGAAGACCGCGCTGTGCAGCTTCTCGACCAGACCCAGTGCCTCGAGCGTGTAATACAGGCGCTGCTGGGGGGCAAAGTCTTCGCGAAACGCGATGGGCACGCGCTTGACCACCACGCCTTTAGGCGGTGCCTTGTGCCACTGGGCGAATTGCGGTTCGAACTGAAAGCAGTGCGAGCAGCTGTACCAGAAGAATTCGATGACCTCGACCTGACCTGCCGGAGCGTCAGTGGCTACGCGCTGGCGCAGCTCCATGTAGTCGGTGCCTTGGACAAAACTGCCTTTCTGGGCCCAGGCGGCGGTGCTGAGCAGGCTGCAGCCTGCAATCGCAAGAGTCAAGTCACGACGTTTCATGTGGGAACTCCTTCAAACGGTTCAGCGCTGTACGCGCACCAAGGTGTTTTCAATGCCTTGCTTGTCCAGGCGGGAGCGCATGGTTTCTGCGCCGGCCTTGTTGTCGAACGGGCCCAGGCGCACGCGGTAGACGGTGCGGCCTGCTTGTTCGCGCTCGGAAACCTTGGCATCAAAGCCCTGCAGAGCCAGTTTGGCGCGCATGGCATCGGCATCGTTATTGGTACGGAAGGCGCCCACCTGGATGTAGTAACTGTAAGGGTCCACGGCGGGCTTGGTCTCGCTGGAGGATGTGCTCATGCCCGCTTGCGATGCGGCCAGATCGCCCAGGGGATCTGCGCTGACGGCGGGTTTGCTCGCTGGGCCCGGTGTGGCCGACGAAGTGGCGGGCTGTGTTGCGGGTGATGCAGCAGGTGCTGATGCAGGTACTGATGCAGGTACTGATGCAGGTACTGATGCAGGTGCGGTCGTGCCCTGGTTAGTCGATGCGTCGCCGCCAGCCGCTTGCGGGGTTTCAGCCGGGGCCTTGGGTTGCAGTACGCTGTTGGGGTTCCAGTCCTTTTTACCCTCGCCAGACGTTTCGCTGCTGGATGGGCCCATCTTGTTGGAGAAAGGGGTAGGCACTTTCATGACGTAAATCGCCACGCCCAGCGCGACACCCAAGCCCACCACCAGGCCCAGGATAAAGCCCAAAAACGTTCCGCCGCGTTGTGCATGCATGCTGTTTTCCCTCACATTTTGGTAGGCGCCGAAACGCCCAGCACTTTCAGGCCATTGTGCAGCACCTGTGCGGTGGCGGCGACCAGGGCCAGGCGGGCACGCTTGACGGATTCATCGTCGACCAGAATGCGTTCGGCGTCATAGTAAGAGTGGTAGAGCGAGGCGAGGTCACGCAGATAGAACGTCACATCGTGTGGCGCAAAGTCCTGGGCCGCATCCGTCAGCATCGCCGGGTACTGCGCCAGCTTGAGCATCAGGGCCTGGGCTTGCGCGCTGGTCAAGGCCGACAGATCGGCCTGACCCAGCGAGGCCACATCGCCCCCTTGCTCCTTGAAGGTGGCCAGCACCGAACAGATGCGTGCATGCGCGTACTGCACGTAATACACGGGGTTGTCGTTGTTCTGCGCCAGTGCCAGGTCGATGTCGAAGATGTATTCGGTGTCGGGCTTGCGGCTGAGCAGGAAGAAACGCACTGCATCCTTGCTGGTCCACTCGATCAGGTCGCGCAGCGTGACGTAGCTGCCGGCACGCTTGGAAATCTTGACCTCTTCGCCGCCGCGCATCACGCGCACCATGGTGTGCAGCACGTAGTCAGGATAGCCCTCGGGAATACCCACATCCGCCGCTTGCAGGCCGGCGCGTACGCGGGCGATGGTGCCGTGGTGATCGGTGCCCTGGATGTTGACCACGCGAGTGAAGCCGCGCTCCCACTTGGTGATGTGGTAGGCCACATCGGGCACGAAGTAGGTGTAGCTGCCGTCGCCCTTGCGCATGACGCGGTCCTTGTCGTCACCGTAATCGGTCGACTTGAGCCACAGGGCGCCATCGTGTTCGTAGGTCTTGCCGGCCTCGCGCAGCTTTTGCACGGCGGCGTCCACCTTGCCGCTAGTGTAGAGGCTGGACTCGAGGTAGTAGTTGTCGAATTTGACGTCAAAGGCCTTGAGGTCCAGGTCCTGCTCGTGGCGCAGGTAGGCCACGGCAAACAGGCGCATGCCGTCCAGGTCATGAACATCGCCGCTGGCGGTGAATTCGCGGTCATCGGACTTGACGGTTTTTTTCGCCAGAAAGTCGTTGGCAATGTCCTGGATGTAATCGCCGTTGTAGGCGGCTTCCGGCCATTCGGCGTCACCAGGCTTGAAGCCTTTGGCGCGCAGCTGGGTGGATGTGGCCAAGGTGCTGATCTGCACGCCAGCGTCGTTGTAATAGAACTCGCGGTAAACATCCTGACCTTGGGTGGCCAGCAGGTTGCAGATGGCGTCGCCCAAAGCGGCCTGGCGGCCGTGGCCCACATGCAACGGGCCGGTCGGGTTGGCTGATACAAATTCGACCAATACGCGCTGGCCGTTGGCAACTTGCTGACCAAAAGCCGCGCCAGCGCTCAACACCTCAGCCACGACGGCCTGCTTGGCTGCGTCTTTGAGGCGAATGTTGATGAAACCTGGGCCAGCCA
>JBEEOS010000111.1:0-6647 GCA_041191485.1 Pseudomonadota bacterium | reverse complement strand
CCGGGGTAAAAAAAGCGCTTGGTCCAGCCTTTGGCGGGCCCGCTCATCACGGGCGAGGGCAGGCCGTGCATGCGGGGCACCCAGTCTTCGGCGCTCAGGTATTCGAGGTTGATCCACACCGGCTGCTGGCTGCGGCTGGCTACGGCGTGGGCC
This sequence comes from Pseudomonadota bacterium, assembly GCA_041191485.1. Taxonomy (GTDB): domain Bacteria; phylum Pseudomonadota; class Gammaproteobacteria; order Burkholderiales; family Burkholderiaceae_C; genus Limnohabitans_A. Next base: position 6,494 of record JBEEOS010000111.1, on the reverse strand, counting down.
ACAAAATGGGCGACAAAAGCCTGCGGAATCTCGCAGCCAAAGGCTTCAACCCACACATCGGCCGGGGGCAGGGCTGTCAGGGTGGCGGGGTCGCTGGCCTGTGCCCAGGCTTTGACTTCGATGCCCGGCTCTTTCGCGGCGTTCGGTGCCATCCAGGCCAGGGCCGAGGCGTCGTCCACCCACAGGCGCACGCGCTGCCCGGCGTCACGCAGCTGGCGCGTCAGGCGCCAGCACACGCCCAGGTCGCCATGGTTGTCGATGACGGTGCAGAAAATGTCCCAGAGTTGGCCGTGTCCCATGGGCCGATTGTCGCTGGTGTTTTCAAAGACAATAGCCGTCATGTCCAACACCCACGACGAAGCCCTGCTCGCCCAAGTTGCCGCGCTGCCCGCCTTGCCGGGCGTGTACCGCTACTTTGACGCGCAGGACCAGCTGCTCTATGTGGGCAAGGCGCTCAACCTCAAGCGCCGGGTGTCGAGTTACTTCCAGAAGGACCACGGCGGCACGCGCATTGGCCACATGGTCAGCAAGATCGCCCGCATGGAAACCACGGTGGTCCGCTCCGAGGCCGAGGCCTTGCTGCTCGAAAACAACCTGATCAAGACGCAGCACCCGCGCTTCAACATCCTGTTTCGGGACGACAAGAGTTACCCCTACCTCAAGCTCTCGGGCAATGGCCGCACGCCGCTGCCCGCTGTGGTGACCAGCCCCGAGCCGCCGCATTACCCCCGGGTGGCCTACTACAGGGGCGCGGTCGAAAAGAAGCACCGTTACTTTGGCCCGTTCCCGAGCGCCTGGGCGGTCAAGGAGTCGATCCAGCTGATCCAGAAGGTGTTCAGGCTGCGCACCTGCGAGGACACGGTATTTGCCAACCGCACGCGGCCTTGCCTGCTGTTCCAGATCAAGCGCTGCTCCGGCCCTTGCGTGAACCTGATCAGCCCCGAGGACTACAAGGCCGACGTGCAGCACGCGGAGCAGTTCTTGCGCGGCGAGACCAAGGAACTGATGCGCGAGATGGAAGCGCGCATGATGGCGCACGCCGAAAAGCTCGAATTCGAGCAGGCGGCCGAGGTGCGCAACCAGCTGGCCTCGCTGTCCAAGGTGCTGCACCAGCAGGCGGTGGACACGGCGGTCGACACCGATGCCGACATCCTGGCGGTACGGGTGCAGGGCGGCCGCGCCTGTGTGAACCTGGCCATGGTGCGTGGCGGGCGGCACCTGGGCGACCGGCCGTACTTTCCCACGCATGTGGACGATGCGCAGGCCCTGCAGGCGCTGGAAGATGGCGAGGTGGCCCGCTCGGTCGAGGTGCAGGTGCTCGAAGCCTTTTTGGCGCAGCACTACATTGGCGTGCCCGTGCCGCCGGTGCTGATCGTGAGCGTGGCGGTGGACAAGGCGCTGATTGCCGCGCTGACCGAGCAGACCGGCGTGAAGATCAGCGCGGTGCACCAGCCGCGTGAACACCGCCGCGCCTGGCTGGAGATGGCCGAGAAGAACGCCGAGCTGCAGCTGGCCCGGCTGCTGGCCGAAGAAGGCTCGCAGCAGGCCCGCACCCGCGCACTCGCCGACGCCCTGGACCTGGCGCCCGACGACCTGGACCAGCTGCACATCGAGTGTTTCGATATCTCGCACACGGCGGGTGAGGCGACGCAGGCGTCCTGTGTGGTGTTTCGTCAGCACAAGATGCAGAGCAGCGAATACCGCCGTTACAACATCGAGGGCATCACTGGCGGCGACGACTACGCCGCCATGCGCCAAGTGCTCATGCGCCGCTACGGAAAGCTGGCCGAGGCGCTCCGTACCCAGGACGGCACGGGCGACGGCAATGCCCGCTTGCCCGACCTGGTGCTGATCGACGGCGGCAAGGGCCAGGTGGCCATGGCCCGCGAGGTTTTCACCGACCTGGGGCTGGACCTGTCACGTATCGTGGGCGTGGAAAAAGGCGAGGGCCGCAAGGTGGGCCTGGAAGAGCTGGTGTTTGCCGATGGCCGCGAAAAGGTCTACCTGGGCAAGGATTCGGCGGCGCTGATGCTGGTGGCGCAGATCCGCGACGAGGCGCACCGCTTTGCCATCACCGGCATGCGGGCGCAGCGCGCAAAGGTGCGGGTGGGCGGCAGCAAGATTGAGGAAATCCCCGGCATCGGGCCGCGCAAGCGGGCGCGGCTGCTGCAACGCTTTGGTGGGGTGCGGGGGGTCGAAGGCGCCAGCGTGGAAGACCTGGCCTCGGTCGAAGGCATCTCGCAGGAACTGGCAGAAACCATTTACCAGGCGCTGCACTGACTTGATGCACAATTGAAACCATGTTTTTCACGATTCCCACCATTCTTACCTGGACGCGCATCATCGCCATTCCGTTGATCGTGGGGGTGTACTACCTGCCTGGCCTGTCGTCCCGGGCGCAAAACGACATCGCCACGATCATGTTCGTTTTGTTTGCCATCACCGACTGGCTCGATGGGTACCTGGCCCGCAAGCTCAACCAGACCTCGGCCTTTGGCGCTTTTCTGGACCCGGTAGCAGACAAGTTTCTGGTGTGCGCCGCGTTGCTGGTTTTGGTGCACATGAATCGGGTGCATGTGCTGGTGGCCCTCATCATCATCGGTCGCGAAATTGCCATTTCCAGTTTGCGTGAGTGGATGGCCCAGATCGGTGCGGGCAAGAGTGTGGCAGTGCACATGATTGGCAAAGTCAAGACCACGGTGCAGATGGTGGCGATTCCTTTTTTATTGTTTGACGGTGTGTTGTTGGGCCTGATCGATACCCGCACTTGGGGCGAAGTCTTGATTTGGGTAGCTGCCGTGCTGACCATTTGGTCCATGGTGTATTACATGCAAAAAGCCCTGCCCGAAATTCGTGCCCGCGTGAAATGACACATGAGTGAGAGTCCAACCACGGCCTGGGTCAAGGCCATGCCTGCCGTGTTCGTGCTGATCTGGAGCACTGGCTTCATCGTCGCGCGGTATGGCATGCCGTATGCGCCACCTTTTACTTTCCTGCTGTGGCGCTACTTTTTTTCCATCCTGTGCTTTCTGCCCTGGATCGTGCTGGCCCGTGTGGCCTGGCCGAGAGATCGCAAACAGGCCTTGCACCTGGCTGTGACCGGCATGCTCATGCATGCGGGTTATTTGGGCGGGGTGTGGGCGGCGGTCAAGGCGGGCATGGGCTCGGGCCTGTCTTCGCTGATCGTCGGCATCCAGCCGGTGCTCACCGCCATCTGGTTGTCCACCCTCTCGCGCAGCGGCGCAGCAGCAGTGTCGCGCCGCCAGTGGCTGGGGCTGCTGCTGGGCTTTGCCGGGCTGGTCATGGTGGTCTCGCGCAAATTTGTGCAGGGCACACCGCTGGACCATGTGACCTTTGAAAACATGGGCTGGGCCGTGATGGCCTTGCTGGCCATCACCACCGGCACGCTCTATCAAAAGCGCTTTGTGCAGCCCTGTGATGTGCGCACAGCCAACACGGTCCAACTGATGGCGGCGGCGCTTGTGACGATCCCGCTGGCCTGGCTGGAGCCTGAAGGCATGCAGTGGAATGGTCAATTGATGGGGGCTATGGCCTGGTCGGTGCTGGGCCTGACACTGGGCGGCTCGTCGCTGTTGTACATGCTGATTCAGAGGGGCGCAGCGGCCACGGTGGCCAGCCTGATGTACCTGGTGCCGCCGACCACGGCATTGATTGCCTGGGTGCTGTTTGACGAGCAGATTACGGCCATCACTTTGCTCGGCACAGCCATCACCGCTGTCGGGGTGAGCCTGGTGGTCCGATCTTCGTCACAAAGGTGAACTGCGCTTTCCGCTTTTTTGGGCATACTGCGCTTCCCACCACTTGTGGTGGCCCTATTTTCTGGAGTCATTCATGACACGACACCGCATCGCCGTCATCGCCGGAGACGGCATTGGCAAGGAAGTGATGCCCGAGGGCCTGCGCGTGCTCGAAGCCACGGCCAGCAAGTTCGGCATTGACCTGCAGTTTGACCACTTCGATTTCTCGAGCTGGGACTACTACGAGAAGCACGGCCAGATGCTGCCCGACAACTGGAAAGACCAGATCGGTGGCCACGACGCCATTTACTTTGGCGCGGTGGGCTGGCCGGAGAAGATCGCCGACCACGTGTCGCTGTGGGGCTCGCTGCTGCTGTTTCGCCGCGAGTTTGACCAGTACATCAACCTGCGCCCGGCGCGCCTGATGCCGGGCATCATTGCCCCCGTGGTGCGCCGCGACGGCAGCCCGCGCCAGCCTGGCGAGATCGACATGTACATCGTCCGCGAAAACACCGAGGGCGAATATTCCGCCGTCGGGGGCCGCATGTTCCCCGGCACCGAGCGCGAGATTGTGATGCAGGAAACCATCATGAGCCGCGTGGGCGTGGACCGCGTGCTCAAGTTCGCGTTTGAGCTGGCGCAGTCGCGCCCCAAAAAGCACCTGACCAGCGCCACCAAGTCCAACGGCATCGCCATCACCATGCCTTACTGGGACGAGCGCGTGGCCGAGATGGCCAAGGCCTACCCGGGCGTGAATGTGGACAAGTTCCACATCGACATCCTGACCGCGCATTTTGTGCAGCGCCCCGACTTTTTTGACGTGGTGGTGGCCAGCAACCTGTTTGGCGACATCCTGTCCGACTTGGGCCCGGCCTGCACCGGCACGATCGGCATTGCGCCCAGCGCCAACCTCAACCCCGACCGCAAGTTTCCGTCCCTGTTCGAACCCGTGCATGGCTCGGCGCCCGACATCGCGGGCAAGGGGATCGCCAATCCCATCGGGCAGGTCTGGTCGGGCGCGATGATGCTGGACTTTTTGGGCTACAAGGCGGCGCATGATGGCATCCTCAAGGCGATTGAGGATGTGCTGAGTCCAGGCAGCGGCGCACCGCGTACCCCGGATCTGGGGGGCACGGCCAGTACCCAGGATCTGGGCAGGGCGCTGGAGCAAGCCGTTGCGGCCGCATGATCAGGGAAATATCGGCCAGCGTCGTGGATGGGGTGATTTCACCGCTAAAATGCGCCCAGTGATGCACTGATCTGATTGCAGAGTTGAAGGAGGGGTGCTTAGCTCAGTTGGTAGAGCGGCGCCCTTACAAGGCGTAGGTCGGGGGTTCGAGCCCCTCAGCACCCACCACCCCCTCCGCACAAAGGCGAACCCCGGTGTTCGCCTTTTTTGTTTGAAGACTGAGAGACAGCCATGTTCGATACCGTCCGCAACAACGCCAAGCTCATGATGGGGCTGTTGTTTCTGTTGATCATTCCTTCGTTTGTATTGCTCGGTGTGGAGGGCTACAACAGGGATGGTGATCGTGGAGCGACCGTTGCCGAGCTCGATGGACAGTCCATCACCCAGGCTCAGTGGGATGCAGCCCATCAGCGCGAGGTCGAAAGAATCCGTAACGCCTCGCCCAACGTGGACGTCAAGTTGCTGGACACGCCCATGGCCAAAATGGCCACGCTGGAGCGGCTGGTCAATGAAGAGGTGATGCGCGCTGCGGCTCGCAAATCTTTGCTGATGACGACAGATGCTCGCCTGGCTCGCCAGCTGCAACAGGACCCTGTGATCGCGGGGCTGCGCTCTGCAGATGGCAAATTGGACCTGGACCGCTATCGTCAATTGCTGGCCTCGCAGGGCATGACCCCCGAGATGTATGAAAACCAGGTTCGCCAGGGTCTGTCAGAGCAACAGGTTCTGCAAGGTCTGGACAGTACTTCGTGGGCCAGCCTGGCGCAGACCGAGGTGGCGCTCAACGCTTTCTATCAGCGCCGCGAAATTCAGGTGCAGACCTGGACTCCCGCTCAGTGGGCCTCAAAAGTGGTCGTGAATGACGCCGCGCTGAAAGACTTTTATGACAAACACCCCGAGCGTTTTCGCACCCAGGAAAGCGTTGACGTGGAATACGTGGTGCTCGACGCGACGCAGTTGGCCGCAGGCATCAAGCTGCCCGAGGCTGATCTCAAAAGCTATTACGAGCAAAACCTGCAACGCCTGAGCGGCAAGGAAGAGCGTCGTGTCAGCCACATTTTGATTGCGGCCGACAAGAGCGCGCCTCAAGCTGAAAAGGACAAGGCACTTGCCCAGGCCCAAAAGCTGCAGCAGGAACTGGTCAAAACCCCGGCCAAATTTGCTGAGCTGGCCCGCAAGTTCTCGCAAGACCCGGGTTCTGCAGCCAAGGGCGGCGATCTGGATTACTTTGGCCGTGGCGCCATGGTCAAGCCGTTTGAAGACGCTGCTTTCAGCCTGAAAAAAGGCGAGGTCAGCGCGGTTGTGCTTACCGATTTTGGCTACCACGTGTTGATGCTCACCGACATCAAGCAAGCCGCTGCGCCTTCGTTTGAATCGATGCGTGCGCAATTGGAGGCGGATCTGCGCAAGCAACAAGCGCAGGCCAAATTTGCCGAAGCGGCTGAAGTGTTCTCCAACACGGTTTACGAGCAGTCCGACAGCCTGGCGCCTGTGGCCCAAAAACTCAAGCTCGACGTACAAAAAGCCAATGCTGTGTCGCGTCAACC
>JBEEOS010000110.1:0-6765 GCA_041191485.1 Pseudomonadota bacterium | reverse complement strand
GTCGGCGGGCACCGGGATCGGCGCGCCCATGCTTTGCGTGGCCAGCTGGATTTCGCAGGCGCGTTGCAAGGTCCAGAGGATGGCGAACGTTTGCGGCAAAGTTTGCCCCCAGGACAAGAGGCCGTGGTTGCGCAGGATCACGGCGGGCTTGCGGCCAATGCTTTGCAACACACGCGGGCCTTCTTCGGCGTGCACCGTGATGCCTTCAAAGGTGTGATACGCCACCATGTCGTGCAGCTGCGCAGAATAGAAATTGCTTTGCGACAGGCCGTTTTCCAGGCTGGCCACAGACACACCGGCGGTGGTGTGGGTGTGCATGACACAATGCGCGCCCTCGATACCGCCGTGGATCGTGCTGTGCAGCACATAGCCTGCCGGGTTGACCGGGTAGGGCGAGTCATCGAGCACATCGCCTGCCAGGTTGATCTTGACCAGGTTGCTGGCGGTGACTTCGGTGTAGTGCAGACCGAAGGGGTTGATCAGGAAATGCTTTTCGCCGCCTGTCACGCTGTCGGGCAGTCGCAACGTGATGTGGTTGTAGATCATCTCAGTCCAGCCGAGCATGGCAAACACGCGGTAGCAGGCAGCCAGTTCCAGCCGCGCCTGCCATTCGTCAGGATGCACACGGGCCTGCAGCGAAGGCACGATGGGTTGGGGGGTAGGGAACATGTGTTGTCTCCGATGCAATGACTTGAGGTCAAATTAATTGGGGTCAGACTCCAATTCAGTAAGTGGCGCCTTTGGCGGGCGCGATGGCGCTCACCTCGGCCTTGAAGCGCGCTGCCAGCGCGGTGGTCTGGCGCATCAGGATCTGGGTGTCCAGGCCCACGGCCACGAACACCGCGCCCAGCGACAGGTAGTGTTTGGCCAGCGTTTCGTCCGGCGTGAGGATGCCCGGGGCCTTCCCCGCTTTGAGGATGCGCGCGATGCCGTCTTCGATCGCGGCCTGAACATCGGGATGGGCCGCATTGCCCACATGGCCCATACTGGCCGAGAGGTCTGCCGGACCGATGAAGACGCCGTCCACACCTGGCGTGGCGGCGATCGCGTCGAGGTTCTTCAGCGCTTCGAGCGATTCAACCTGCACGATCAGGCAGACCTCTTCGTTGGCGCGCTTGAAATAGTCGGCGTAATGGCCCCAGCGCGAGGCACGGGCCCCGGCCATACCGCGCACGCCGCCTTGGCCGTCGTCCTGCGGGTAGCGCATGGCGCGCACCAGCTGCGCAGCCTGCTCGGGCGTATCGACCATGGGCACCAGGATGTTCTGTGCGCCCAGGTCCAGGTATTGCTTGATCAGCGCCGTTTCGCCCACCGGCACACGGGCCACGGCGTGGCTGCCGGGGTAGGCGGCCAAAGTCTTGAGCTGGGCCAGGATGCTGCCCAGGTCATTGGGCGCATGTTCGCCGTCGACCACCAGCCAGTCGAAACCGGCCAGGGCGCAGATTTCGGCGGTGTAGTCGCTGGCCAGGCCCATCCAAAGCCCGATCTGGGGGCGGCGCTCACGCAGGGCTTGCTTGAAAAGGTTGGTCGGTGTGTTCATCGTGTGCCTCTCAGACGAAACGGAATTTGAGTTTGCCCAGCGGCCCGTAGTCCGCATCGAACACATCGCCCACCTTGGCGGGCGCGGGTTTGGTGAATGAGCCCGCCAGCACGATCTCGCCCGCAGTCAGGTGTTCACCCCAGGGCGCAAGCTTGTTGGCCAGCCAGGCGATCCCCACGGCCGGGTGGCCTTGCACACCTGCGGCCAGGCCGGTTTCTTCGACCACGCCGTTCTGGCGCAGCACCGCGCCGCACCAGGGCAGGTCGGTGGTGAGCGGGTCCACGCGCTTGGCCCCGAGCACGATGCCCGCGTTGGCCGCGTTGTCGCTGATGGTGTCGTAGACCTTGCGCATCACCTGGGTGTGGCGGTCAAACTGCTCGATGCGCGCATCGATGATCTCGATCGCGGGCGTCACGTAGTCGGTGGCGTCCAGCACCTGCTCCACCGTCACGTTCGGGCCGCGCAGTTCCTTTTTCAGAATGAAGGCCAGCTCGACCTCGACACGCGGGGCGATGAAGTTCTTGTGCGGAATGTCCAGCACCTGCCCCGGTGTGCAGGTGTAGAGCATGTCGTCCAGCAGCGTGCCGTAGTCGGGCTCGTCGATCTGGCTGGAGACCTGCATGGCGCGGCTGGTCAGGCCGATCTTGTGGCCGATCATCTTTCGGCCTTCGGCGAACTTGATCTGCATCCAGGCGCGGTTGATGCGGTAGCCGTCTTCAATCGTCATGCCCGGGTAGCGCTTGGAAAAGTGCTCGATCTGCACGCGGGATTTTTCAGACTGGTTGAGCTCATGTGCGAGCTGCTGGATCTGGTCTTCGGTGAACACGGACATGAGGTCGCTTTCTTGTGACGGAGGTCATTGGGGTCGGGTCCCGATTTCGCGCCAGCGGAACTCGGGCTCTGCCCCCATCACCTGACTGGAGGCACTGGGGACTGGAACAAGGGGTGAATATTGCTGTGCTTGGCGTCAAACACTTCAGGGCCGACGTCGATCTGCAGCGTGATGCCGATGTGGCGCTGCGCCATGACGGGGGCAAAAAAGGCTTTGGCCACTTCGACCAGGGTCTGCCCGGCGCGTTGCTGCGTGGTCTCGGTGCGGCCACGGCCCATGCGCACATTGAGGTAAACGAAGGCGTAGTCTCCCGAGCCCTTGGGGTGGGTGTCAAACTGCGCGGCGGCCTGGCCTGCCGCGCCCCCGTCGGCCACGGCGTAGTGCGGCGCGGGGTAAGCCAGCACACGTGTGCCGCCGGTCGGGAAGACCTGCTTGCCTTCCTCGTCCTTGACGGTGAGCATGGCATCGGCCATCTGGCGGCAAAAGGTGGTCATGTTGACCTCGGCGTCGAGCTGGCCGGTGTAGAGGATCACAAGATGGGGCATGCGTCTTTCTCCTCAAAGCCGGGTGCTGATGGCTGTGTAGCCTTCGGCCTGGCTGGCCACAGGCGGGGGCACCTGCGCGCCGTCTTGTGGTGTCACCTCAAAGATGGCATTGAGCTGGCCGGTGCCGCTGGCACCGAAGTACGGTGTGACCATGTCCACACCGCCGTCATAACCCGTCCAGCCCAAAGCACCCATTAGCATGGCGGTGTCGTGCATGAAGCCTTCGCCATGGCCTTTGCTGGCGTACTCGGGCAGCATCTCGCAAAACGCTTTCCACTCACGGCGTTCCCACATCTGCAGCACCTGCTTGTCGAGCTGCTCCAGGAACGGGCTCCAGATCTTATGGGCAAACTCGGGCGCCAGACCGTTCTGCGCAAAGCGGTGCGACAGCGAGCCGCTGGCCAGAAAAGCCACCTTGCCGTCGTAGTGTTTTTCGACCGCCTCGCGCATGGCCCAGCCCAGGCGTGCGCTGTCGTTCAAGTAATGCACCATGCACAGCGCCGAGACCGACACCACCTTGAAGTGCTGGTCCTCGTTCATGTAGCGCAGCGGCACCAGCGTGCCGTACTCGGGGTCAAGCGTGGTGTTGTCGTGTGCCAGGGTTTCCACGCCGTGCTCGTTGGCCACTCGGGCCAGCAGGTGCCCCAGCTCGGGGTTGCCTGGTGACTCAAACGCCATGTGGTGGATGAAGTGCGGCAGTTCGTTGCTGGTGTAGTCGCCCTTGAAGTGCGGCGCGCAGTTGATGTGGTAGTTCGCATTGACCAGCCAGTGCGTGTCGAACACCACCAGCGTGTCCACCCCCAGGGCGCGGCAGCGGCGGCTGATTTCCTTGTGGCCGTCGATGGCGCTTTGGCGAGTGCCAAAGCGTGGCCCCGGGATCTCGCTCAGGTACATGCTGGGCACGTGGGTAATTTTGGCCGCGAGGGCAAGTTGTCCCATGGTCAGACTCCTGTATCAAACACCCCAATGCGGGATGTGGTGTGAACCGAGGCTGACCGCCACGTTCTTGAGCTCGCAGAATACTTCGTAGCTCCAGGTGCCGCCTTCGCGGCCGGTGCCACTGGCCTTGGTGCCGCCAAAGGGCTGGCGCAGGTCGCGCACGTTCTGGCTGTTGACGAAGCACATGCCCGCCTCGATCGCCGCAGCCACGCGGTGGGCCTTGCCCAGGTTCTCGGTCCAGACGTAGCTGGACAAGCCGTATTCGATGTCATTGGCCTTGGCAATCGCGTCCGCCTCGTCCTTGAACGGGATCAGGCAGGCCACGGGGCCAAAGATTTCTTCCTGTGCGATGCGCATGCGGTTGTCGACGTCGGCAAACACGGTGGGCCAGACGAAGTTGCCGGCCTGCACATGCGCGGGCAGGTCTGCGGCATACGAAGGCTTGTCCAGACCACCGCACAGCAGCGTCGCGCCTTCCCGGGGGCCGAGTTCGATATAGCTGCGCACCTTGGCCAGGTGGGCTTTGCTGATCATCGGGCCGACGATGGTTTTTTCGTCGAGCGGGTCGCCCACGGTGATGCGCCTGGCGCGCTCGGCGAACTTCGCGGCGAAGTCGGCGTAAATGCTTTGCTGCACCAGGATGCGGCTGCCCGCCGTGCAGCGCTCGCCGTTGTTGCTGAAGATCATGAACACGGCGGCGTCGAGGGCACGGTCGAGGTCGGCGTCTTCAAAGATCACGAAGGGGCTCTTGCCGCCGAGTTCCATGCTGAATTTTTTGAGGCCCGCACTTTGCACGATGCGGTTGCCGGTGACGGTGGAGCCGGTGAAGCTGATGGCGCGCACATCGCGGTGCGACACCAGCGGCTCACCCGCTTCCTTGCCGTAGCCGTGCACGATGTTGAGCACGCCTGCGGGCACACCGGCTTCCAGCGCCAGCTCACCCAGACGTGCAGCGGTCAGGGGCGAGAGTTCGCTCATCTTGAGCACGGCGGTGTTGCCAAAGGCGAGACAGGGCGCGACCTTCCAGGTGGCGGTCATGAAGGGTACGTTCCAGGGGCTGATGAGCGCGCACACGCCGACCGGGTGGAACAGTGTGTAGTTCAGGTGCGTGGGCGTGGGGTAGGTGTGGCCGTCCACGCGAGTGCACATCTCGGCGAAGTAGTGGAAGTTGTCGGCCGCGCGCGGGACCAGCTGCTTTCCGGTCTGGCTGATGGTCTGGCCGCAGTCCTTGGTTTCGGTTTCCGAAATTTCCGGAACATGCTTGGTGATCAGATCGCCCAGCTTGCGCATGATTTTGGCGCGCTCGGTGGCGGGTGTGCCGGCCCATTTAGGGAAAGCGGCTTTGGCGGCTGCCACGGCGGCGTTGACTTCTGCTTCGCCGCCGGAGGCGACTTCGGCCAGGACCTGCTGCGTGGCGGGGTTGATGGTTTCAAAGTAGTCGCTGCCTGCGACGCTCTTGCCGTTGATCAGGTGGTCGATTTTCATGTTCAGGCTTTCACGATGGTGTTGGTCAAGGCGCCGATGCCTTCGATCTCGGTGACGATCACGTCACCCGGCTGGCAGTCGACGATGCCGTCGGGCGTGCCGGTCAGGATCAGGTCGCCGGAGTTCAGCGTCATGAAGCCGCTGAAATATTCAATCAGCGTGGGCACGTCAAAAATCATGTCGGTGGTGCTGCCACTTTGCGTCACTTTGCCGTTGACGGTGGTCTGTAGCTTGAGCGCCATGGGGTTGGGCACATCGGCGGCATCGACCAGCCAAGGTCCGATGGGTGTGCAGGTGTCGCGGTTTTTCACCCGCAGGTTGGGGCGGTACCAGTTTTCCAGGTAGTCGCGGATCGCATAGTCGTTGGCGACGGTGTAGCCCGCGATGTAGTCGTAGGCATCCGCCTTCTTCACGCGGCGGGCGGTGCGGCCGATCACGATGGCCAGCTCGCACTCGTAGTGCATGTAGGCCACATCGGCTGGGCGCTTGGTGAAAGCGTTGTGGCCGATCAGCGCGGCCTCGCCCTTCATGAAGGCCAGCGGTTCTTCTGGCGCCTTGAACGCGAGTTCCTTGGCGTGGTCGGCGTAGTTCAGGCCGAGCGCGATCACGGTGCGGGCTTGCGACACGGGGGCCAGTGGCGGCAGCCAGACCACCTCGTCAAAGCCCACCCGGCGACCGGCGTGCGGGCCTTGTGTGAGCAGCAGTTGGCCATCGGTTTCAACGGCGTCGTGGATGGCGCCGGACCAGGCAATGCGGGCGTGTTTCATGGCTGGCCTTTCACTTTCGTGACCACAGAGGCAAAGCCGGGCGCAGCAATTTCTACCCGGTCACCCGCTTTGGCGCGCGGACGCGTGCCATCGGCCAGGCAGTCGGTGCCCACCATCAGCACATCGCCGGGCTGCGGCGTCATGAACTCGCCCACATCGGCCAGCAGCGTGGGCATGGCGCGCACCAGGTCGCGCAAGTCCACCGTTTGCACATGCTCGCCATTGCGGCGCACATCGATGCGCAGCTGCGCGAAGGCGTCGGGGTGGCTGCAGGGTGTGACCTGCTCGGGTAGCGCCAGAAAGCCGTCACGGCAACGGAACTTGACCGGCGGGCGGTAGTAGCTGGCGTGCGGCACGCTCCAGTCGTTCAGCAGCGCCGCGCCCACCACCTGGGCCTGCGCGCCGATCACCAGGCCCAGCGTAGCGCTAATGTCGACCTCGTTCACACCGTCTTGCAGCAGCAGGTCCTGGCCAGCGGGGCAGAAGGTGTTGGCCGTCTTGACGTAGAGCACGGGGGCCTTGGGCGGCGCCTTGTGCGGGTCCTGCGTCATGCGCGCGGACCAGAGGTCCCACTCGCGGCGGAAATTGAGCAAGGTGCCGTACACCGTGCCCTGCGGGGTCCAGGGGGTCATCGTTCTTCTTCCTCGGCCTGTTCTT
>JBEEOS010000109.1:0-7661 GCA_041191485.1 Pseudomonadota bacterium | reverse complement strand
ATCGTGCACCCCGACAAGAGTTACGAAGCGCTCGAAGAGATGACCAGTCACGCCGAAGTTATCCTGCAAAAGCTGGGTTTGCCTTACCGCGTCATGAGTCTGTGCACCGGCGACATGGGCTTTGGCGCGACCAAAACCTACGATCTGGAAGTGTGGGTGCCCGCTCAAGGCGTGTACCGTGAGATCAGCTCTGTCTCCAACTGCGAAGCCTTCCAGGCCCGCCGCCTGCAAGCCCGCTTCAAGAACGCCCAAGGCAAGAACGAGCTGGTGCACACGCTCAACGGCTCTGGCCTGGCCGTGGGCCGCGCGCTGGTGGCCGTGCTGGAAAATTACCAGAACGCCGACGGCTCGGTCACTGTGCCCGAAGTGCTGCGCCCCTACATGGGTGGTGTGGCACAGTTAGGCTGATTCTGCCGTCAACAGCAAAGGAGCAACCATGCGTCAATCACTTTGGATCAGCCTGGTACTGACCGCCAGCCTGAGCGCAGGGTGCTCATCCACCAGCCTGGGGTCGGCCAACTATGCAGGGCCCGATTCGGTACAGCCGCAAAAGCCGGTGCAGTTGCTAGGCCAGCTGGCCTTGCCGCCTGGCGCGATCATTCGTGGTGACCAATCGCTCATCATTGGGGCGGGCGACAACTGGGTGGGACGTGTGGTCATGGATGTGGGCAAGGATATGGACGCCGCCTACCGCTACTTCCTGGAAAGCTACCCCGCGCAGGGCTGGACCGTGGTTTCTGCCGTGCGCGGCAAGACAAGTCTGGTGGTCATGACGCGGCAAGAGCGCACTGCGACCATCGAAATGGCCGAAGGTGGCTGGGGTTCGTCGGGGACTGTGACCATGACCATGGCGCCGCGCAACGCCGCGGTGCTGCGGAACGGTGGCAGAGTGGTCGAATGCACCGGATTCGAAATCCGGCGTACAGTTTTTGCTGTACCGAGGGTTCGAATCCCTCCTGTTCCGCCAGTCAATGGTTGTAGCGAAGGTGCTTACTAACTTAATGACTGAAAACTACTAAACTAAAAGGTTTAGTAGTCGCAGCACCCCAAGCAGGGTGCTTTTTTTGCCCGAAATATCCATTTACCTTAGTAGTTTTTTGAGGTTTGGTGCGGGCAAATTCCCGCAAAAACGTTCTTATAAACATAACATTACGCATACAATAAAAGTTATGCTTAAAAGAACAATATTGCTTGTTTGCTCATCAATTGTCCTGACCGCCTGCGCGGTACGTGGAACTGCAGGGTACTTCCATCCTTCAATCATTAAGGATGGTGTAGACATGGATGCGTATGAAAAAGACAGAAGTGCATGCGAACTTAAAGTACGAGGCACTCCATCCAACTACGAGTTAACAGACCTATTGCACTTCAGGATGTGTATCCATGAGAAGGGGTATAAATTTTTAAACTGAAACAGCAGATAGTGTCATGACCCAACAATGAATAAAGGCCTCTGAGAACTCAGAGGCCTTTTCTTTTAGGTCAAGTGCGCTACGAACGCAGCGGACGTATCAGTTGCCAAACAACTTGGCGATGTGCTGCCATGTGCGCAGCAACAGACCAGAGCGTTCCACATCGGCCTGGGCTACCAGCGGCGCCTCACCCACGGTTTTGCCATTGGATGTGGCAAGCACTTTGCCAATCACGGCGCCCTTGGCAACCGGGGCTTCGAGCTTGGGGTTGATCTGGACGGTCGTTTGCACTTGCTGGCCACGTGGCACGGTCAACAGCCAGGGCGTAGCGAGCCCTGCAGCCACAGTGTCTGCCTTGCCAAAGCTGACTTTGGGCGTGGCGACCACGGCGTTGGCAGCAATGGGGCTGACTTTTTCGAAGTTGCCAAAGCCCCAGCCCAGCAAGGTGCGCGAGTGGTCTGCGCGGGCTTGCGCGCTGTGGGTGTTGAGGATGACGCTGATCAGGCGCATGTCGTTGCGCTTGGAGGATGTCACCAGGCAGTAGCCTGCTTCTGCAGTGTGACCGGTTTTAAGGCCGTCCACGGTGGGGTCGGTGTAGAGCAGGGCGTTGCGGTTGCCTTGCTTGATGCCGTTGAATTTGAAGTCGCGCTCAGCGTAGAGCGGGTAGTACTTGGAGCTGTCGTGGATGATGGCACGCGCCAGAATGGCCAAGTCACGGGCAGAGGCTTTGTGCGCCGGGTCGGGCAGCCCTGTCGGGTTGATAAATTGGGTGCGCGTCATGCCCAGGCGTTGGGCTTCGGCGTTCATGAGCTTGGCAAAGCCGGCTTCGGAGCCGGCCATGTGCTCGGCAATGGCTTTGGAAGCGTCGTTGCCCGATTGAATGATGATGCCGCGCAAAAGGTCGATGACGGTCGCCTGGCTGCCCAGTGGCAGGTACATGCACGACTCCGCGCTGGTGCCTCTGCACCAGGCGTTCTCACTGACGGTGACCAGGTCGGTTTCCTTGAGCTTGCCGGAATTGAGCGATTGCTCGACCAGGTAGCTGGTCATCATCTTGGTCAGGGAGGCCGGAGGCAGCGGTTCGTCGGCATTGGCCGCGGCCAGCACTTCGCCCGAGTCGTAGTCCATCAGCAACCATGCTTTGGCCGGCAGTGCTGGCGCGTTAGCAGCCAACGCAGTTTCTGCAGCCAGGGCGGGCAAAGCTGTTGCGGCGGCAGCAACTTTTTTCTGCGTTTTATGGGCGGCGGGTTTGGCCGTCTTGCGTTTGGCGGCCAAGGCTGAGGAATGAGGTGCCAGGGTGCCCAGGGCAACGGCCAACAGGAGGGGAAGGAGGGAGCGTGTTTTGATCTGCATGGTGTGGACTGCTTGAAGCCGTATTGTCCCGGATTTCAAACCAAACTTTGTATGTCGGATGCTCACTCAGGCGTGTGATTTTCGAAGGTGCTGCACCAGCAAGACCGACAAGGAGAGGACAACCACGATGCCGCCTACGTCGCCCAACATCATGGCCCAGACCGAGGTGTTGAACATGTCGGGCTGAACTTGTCCAGCCGCGTAGCGGAAGCTGCGATCGGCCAGGCTGGATGTCAGAGAAGTCGCCACTGCGATCATGGCGATATGTGAGCCCTTGAGTGACAAGAGCATTTCATCGATTTGCAGCTGGCGTTTGAGGAGCTGGTAGGTCAAGTAGGGCACACCGGCCCAGACGATCTGCGCCAACAGGGCGTAGACAAAGCCGTGATCCCCCCAGACAAAGCGGCTTAAAAGCATGGAGGTGACAAAGACCCCGCCGAGACCCCAGGCTCCCCCCACGACGATGGAGAGCATTTTGATGCCTGCGGGCAGGAACAAAAGACTGACACCTTGCACGAAGTCGAAGCTGCCCAGCCAATGAACCTGAATCCAGAAAGCCAGGTAATAAACAGCCGCAAAGATGGTTGCCAGGGCGAGGTTCTGGAAATAAGAAAAGTGGGTAGACATAGGAGTATCCGAAGCTATGTGGATTATCTATTTTTTTGATTGCAAACAAGCCATGCTTGCCCAAGCTGGGGTACGCTGTCAGCCATGAATACCTCTATCTCCCCTGATTTGCTTTCCCGTCAAGAACTGCCCGCACAAGCTATTTCTGTGGATGTGCTCAGGGAAAAGTACCTCAAGAATGGCGAAACGACGGTCGAGCAACTCTACGACCGTGTGGCACGGGCCTTGGCCAGCGTTGAAAAGCCTGCACTGCAAGCCGAGTTTGAGCACAAGTTCCGTCGCAATATGGCGGCCGGGGCCATTGGTGCGGGGCGCATCATGAGCGCGGCGGGCGCTGGCATCCAGGCCACTTTGATCAACTGCTTTGTGCAGCCGGTGGGTGACTGCATTCAGGGTGCGGACGACGAGGGCTATCCGGGTATTTACGAAGCCCTGCGCGAGGCGGCCGAGACCATGCGCCGCGGCGGTGGCGTGGGCTATGACTTTTCGCGCATTCGCCCCAAAGGTGCGCGCGTCAAGGGAACAGCCTCCACAGCCTCTGGGCCGTGCAGCTACATCAATGTGTTCGACCAGTCCTGCGCCACGGTGGAAAGCGCTGGCGCCCGCCGGGGGGCGCAAATGGGCGTGCTGCGCATTGATCACCCCGATGTGCTGGAGTTCATCACCGCCAAACGCATACCGGGCCGCTGGAACAATTTCAATGTCTCGGTGGGGGTGACCGACGATTTCATGCAGGCCGTGCAACAAGACAGGTCTTGGGATCTGGTGCACGCTGCCCAGCCCGTGGATGAACAGTTGCAGCAAGGTGCGCACCAGCGTGCAGACGGCTTATGGGTGTATCGCAGTCTGCCTGCGCGCGAGCTGTGGGACACCATCATGAAGTCGGCCTACGATTTCGCCGAGCCGGGGATTCTGTTCCTGGACCGCATCCGAGCCGACAACAACCTGCGGGCGATCGAGTCGATCAGTGCGACCAACCCCTGCGGTGAGCAACCTTTGCCGCCTTACGGTTGCTGTGACCTTGGGCCTATCATCCTCACACAGTTTGTGAGGCGTCCATTCAACCATGGTGGTGAGGCGAAATTTGATTTCGATGCTTTTGGACAAAGCGTGGCTTTGCAGGTGCGGGCACTGGACAACGTGCTGGAGCTCACCCACTGGCCCTTGCCTCAGCAAGAGCAAGAGGCTCAGGCCAAACGCCGCATCGGCGTAGGCTTTACGGGCTTGGGCGATACCCTGGTCATGCTGGGATTGCCCTACAACGCGCCTGAAGGCCGCGAGATGGCGCGCCGCATTGCCGAGTGCATGCGCGATGCGGCATACGCGGCCTCTGTAGCGCTGGCGCAGGAAAAGGGCGCCTTTCCCATGTTTGATGCCGACACTTACATGGCAGAGGGCACATTTGCCAGCCGTTTGCCTGAAGCGATCAAGGCGCAGATCAAACAGCATGGCATTCGCAACAGCCATTTGTTGTCGATTGCGCCCACAGGCACGGTCAGCCTGGCGTTTGCCGATAACGCCTCCAACGGCATCGAGCCTGCATTCTCCTGGACTTACACGCGCAAAAAGCGCGAAGCCGACGGCACGCGCAGCGAGTATGAAGTGAAAGACCACGCCTACCGCTTGTTCAAGGCACTGGGCGGAGATGTGCAGAATTTGCCACCCGCCTTTGTGGGGGCACTGGAGATGAGTGCGCAAGACCACATCGCCATGATGCAGGTGGTGCAGCCCTATATTGACACGTCCATTTCGAAAACCGTGAACGTGGCCGAGGACTACCCCTACGAGGACTTCAAGCAGCTGTACGCTCAGGCGTGGGAAGCTCGCCTGAAAGGCCTGGCCACTTATCGGCCCAACAGCATTTTGGGCGCGGTGCTGGAGGTCAAGCCTGCACAACCCAAAGCGGCGGAAGTTGCATCCGCGCAGCCTGCAGCGCCGGTAGACCCCATGCGCACCGTGATTGAAAGCCGACCCTTGGGCGGGCTCGATGCGGTGGCCGAAAAGATTGAATACTGGACGCACGATGGCCACAAGTCGCTGTACCTGATTGTGTCTTTCCTGCCGGTGCCACGTGGCGATGGCAACGGGACTGTGGACCGGGCGATTGAGTTCTTCATGCCGGTGGGCCAAAGCGGTGAATCGCAGCAATGGATTACCTCCAGCATGCGCATGCTGTCCCTGGCTGCGCGCGGTGGTTTCCTTGAGCGTGCCTTGTCCGATATGCGCAAAGTCGCCTGGGATCGTGGCCCTGTTCGCTATGGCTACAAAGTCCGCGAGGACGGTACACAGGTGCCGCTGTGGCATGACTCCGAAGTGGCGGCCATTGCCTGGGCGGTGCAGAACATTCTGGAGTTGCGGGCCAAGCGCCAGGGCTCGGCCAACCAGATGGCCTTGCCGTTGCCGGAGGTGGATGAGCCTGTGCCCACACCCACGGCCACAGGCGTGATGGCGGGCAAGAAGTGCCCGGACTGCGGGGCGCATGCCGTCATCAAAAAAGATGGCTGCGAATATTGCACCCAGTGTGGTTTTGTAGGCGCTTGCGGTTGATTTGATAGGCCGCAGGGCGGGCAGCGCGTGGGCGCTAAAATCGTGATCAAAATCAAAACCATTCGACACAATGACCGATAACGCCTTGCCCCAACACATTGCCATCATCATGGATGGCAACCGCCGCTGGGCCAAAAACCGCTTCATGCCAGCGGCCTTGGGGCACGCTGCGGGGGCCAAGCGTGTACGCGACATTGTTAAAACCTGCGCGGAGATGGGCATCCCCTACCTGAGCCTGTTTGCGTTCAGCACTGAGAACTGGAAGCGCCCGCAAGAAGAAGTCAGCAGCTTGATGAGCTTGTTCATGACCTACCTGCAAAAAGAGGTGGACACCATGAACAACAACGGCGTGCGCCTGCTCGTGGCGGGTGATCGCAGTCGTTTCGCGCCGGCTTTGCAAGATCTGATTGCGCAGGCCGAAGCCAAGACGGCCAACAACACCGCCATCACCCTGATCGTTTGCGCCAATTACGGCGGGCGCTGGGACCTGTTGCAGGCGGCCACTGCCTGGCAGCAGGCCCATCCGGAGCAAGACCTGTCTGGCATGACTGAAGAGGGGCTGGCCCAACACCTGAGCACGGGCGATGCCCCCGAGGTGGATTTGCTCGTTCGCACTGGCGGCGAGTCCCGCGTGAGCAACTTCATGCTTTGGCAGGCCGCCTATGCCGAGCTGTACTTTGCCAACGACTTGTGGCCTGACTTTACGGCGGACCGTTTCAAGGATGCGGTAGAGTGGTTCACGCACCGCGACCGTCGTTTCGGTTCTTCTGCGCCTTTGTGAAGAAATTGAAAAAAGCTGTGCTACAATAGATGTCTTCAGCGGCTGTAGCTCAGTTGGATAGAGTACTTGGCTACGAACCAAGGGGTCGTGGGTTCGAATCCTGCCAGCCGCACCATTTATCAAGGGTTCCAGAGCATCGCTCTTTCTCTTGTGTGCAATTGAAACCCAATTGTGCAATTGACTAGCTGTTCCACAGCAAAAAAAGCCACTCATTTGAGTGGCTTTTTTCTTGACTGAAACATCTTTTGGAAAATTTTTCTGTTTCTTTTAGAACTCAAAATTTCCAAATATGTAACTTAGTTTCGATCGCAATAAGTAACCAGTGCTAGTGGGTGCTGAGCACCCGCTTGAGGCTGATTGCGGACAAAAGTAGATCGGCAACTGAGTGGCCGAAACTCTCAATACCAGCCCTTCACTAGGTGTGGGCTTCGGGGACCGCTTAACCTACAGCACCAGTCGTTCGACTAAGCCAGTCGAGATTCAGCCGCAGGATCGACCGCTCACACTGGATGTGACATAGCGCTCCCGACCCATAAGTGTCATTGAGCATTATGGGAAGCAGTTATTCATAACTAGCGTCTTCATGGATGAGCAGAAGCCTCCCATTGGGATTTCGAACTTAATCCAGTGCTCTTCCCTCACCTTGCTCCTCTACCGTTTGTCCATCTCGGATGTGGTAAATGCGCTTGAAGGTGGGGATGATTTTTTCGTCATGGGTCACGACGATGATGGCCGTTTGCGCCTGACGTGCCATGTTGTTAAGGATGCGCATCACGCCCAGTGCGCGCTCGCTGTCCAGCGGAGCGGTAGGCTCATCAGCCAGAATCACTGGCGGTTTGTTCGCCAAGGCACGGGCAATTGACACCCGCTGCTGCTCGCCGCCGGAAAGTTGTGCGGGCTCAGCCTTGGCGCGGTGAGCCACGTCCAGGGCCTTGAGCAAT
>JBEEOS010000108.1:0-6813 GCA_041191485.1 Pseudomonadota bacterium | reverse complement strand
AAGATGTCCCCGGGCTTGTCCTTGTTGTGGTCCCAGTCAATGGACCAGTCGCGATGGTAGTGCTCCCAGATCAACCCGTCCGCTTGGGCGGCAAGATCGTAGGCAAAACGTTGTATCAACGTTTGTGCGCGCTGCAAATAGCGCGTCTCTCCCGCGCTGGCATAGGCGGCAAGACAGGCTTCGCACATGTGCATGTTGGCATTCTGGCCACGGTAATCGGACAGCGTGCCATCAGCGCTCAGTTCATCGGCATAGGCCTGGTCGGCATCGTTGTAGAACACCTCGCCCATACGATCAAAAGCCTCGGCCACCGCATCGACCGAGCACAAGCCCACAGCGTGTGCATGGCTGCGCGCCAACAGCACAAAGGCTTGGCCATAGGCCATGATGCGGGCATCCTCCGCCTCGCCATCCTGCAATGTCCACACGTGCAATCCGCTCAAGGGCCCCGACTGCACCCGGAATCGGTCCACATGCGCCAGCGCATGCACCGCCCAGTCCCGCCATATGGACTGCCCCGTGTGTTGCCAGGCCATGCAGGCGTTGAAGACCCAGCGCGTGGCGCTGACCAGGTGGCGGTGTCCCCGGTTGTAGACCACTCCATCGTCACGCAGGTAATGGAAAAAGCCTCCCGCCGGGTCGAAGGCGTGTGCCTGGTAAAACGCCAGTATTTGCGCCACATGGCCTTGCAAAAAAGCCCGACTCTCGAAATCGGGCTGGGCATATGGCACGCGTGCGGGCATCACCCTACCCGCAGGCCGCTGGCGCGATCAAACAGATGGGCTTGATCGGCTGCCCACTGCAGGTGCACGGTCTCACCGACACGAGCGTGCAGCACGCCGGGCACACGGGCAGTGAGCTTGCCGACGGCCGTGTCCACGGTGGCATAGGTTTCAGGACCTGTGGGCTCAATCATGCTCAGCCGCCCCTGCACACCTTGGTCAGCAAAGCTGATGGCCTCCGGGCGCAGGCCATAGACCAGGTCGTTGGCGCTGTGCTGGGCAGCCGCAGCGCGCTGCGCGTCGGCCAGGGGCAGGTCGATGCCGTGGGCGCACACGCCTTGTGCATTGCATTGCACGTCCACCATGTTCATGGCCGGTGAACCGATGAACTCGGCCACAAAACGGTTGGCCGGGCGGGTGTAGATCTCGGCCGGGGTGCCGAACTGCTGCACCAAACCGTCTTTCATGACGGCAATGCGGTCACCCAGCGTCATGGCTTCGACCTGATCGTGCGTCACATACACCGTGGTGGTCTGGGTGCGCAAATGCAGTTGCTTGATTTCAGCGCGCATCTCCACGCGCAGCTTGGCGTCCAGGTTGGACAGCGGCTCGTCAAACAAAAACAGTTTGGGGTCGCGGGCCAGGGCGCGGCCCATGGCCACGCGCTGACGTTGGCCGCCGGACAGCTGCCCTGGTTTACGGTCCAGCAGGTGGCCAATCTGCAGCATGGCCGCCACCCGTTGCACGGCGGCCTCTCGCTCGGCCTTGGGCACCTTGCGGATTTCCAGACCGAAGGCAATGTTCTGCGCCACACTCATGTTGGGGTACAGCGCATAGCTCTGGAACACCATGGCAATGTCGCGGTCCTTGCTGGGCAGATTCGTCACGTCTCGGTCGCCAATCAGGATGCGGCCGCTGGTGGGGTGATCCAGGCCCGCGATCATGTTCAGCAAGGTGGACTTGCCGCAGCCCGAGGGGCCCACCAGAATCAGAAACTCGCCAGCCTCGATCTCCAGGTCAATGCCCTTGAGGATGTGCGTGGTCTGGTTGAAGGTCTTGTGAATGCTTTGAATGGAAAGTGCGCCCATGTTCTTTATCCCTTGACGGCGCCGGCAGTCAGCCCGCGCACAAAATATTTGCCCGCCACCACGTAAACAAACAAGGTGGGTAAGGCCGCAATCAACGCGGCGGCCATGTCCACGTTGTATTCCTTGACCGAGCTGGAGGTGTTGGCCAGGTTGTTCAGGCCCACGGTGATGGGCTTGCTGTCAGCGCCGGAGAACACCACGCCGTACAGGAAGTCGTTCCAGATGTTGGTGAACTGCCAGATCAGCGTGACCACCAAAATGGGGGTGGACAGCGGCATGACGATGCGCCAGAAGATCTGCCAGAAGCTGGCGCCATCGAGCTGGGCGGCCTTGATCAGCTCGTCAGGCAAGCCCACATAGTAGTTGCGGAAAAACAAGGTGGTGCTGGGCATGCCCGCCACGATGTGCACCAGCATCAAGCCCCAGACAGAGCTGGCCACACCGAGCCAGCCCAGCACCTGGCTCATGGGCAAGAGTACAACCTGCATGGGCATGAACACGCCAAAGAGCATGAAAGCGAACAAGGTGTCACTGCCCCTGAACTTCCATTTGGACAGCACGTAGCCATTGAGTGAACCGATCAGGGTGGAGATCAGCACCGCTGGCACCACCATCATGACCGAGTTCCAGAAATACGGTTGCAGGCCATTGCACTCCACGCCCGTGCAGGCGCTGCTCCAGGCCTTGGACCAGGACGACAGCGTGGGCGCGGTCGGCAAGCTCAGCAACGTGCCGTTGCGCACCTGCTCGGCATCTTTGAGGGACGTGGTGACCATGACGTACAACGGCGCCAGAAACCACAGGGCAAACAGCAGCAGGATGCCCCAGAGAATCAATCGGTGAAACAGGTTCCGGTTCATCGCTTGGTCCTCAATTCGGAATAAAGGTAAGGCACCACGATGGCCGCCACCGTGGCCAGCATGACGGTGGCGCTGGCCGCGCCCACGCCGATCTGCCCCCGTGTGAAGGCGGTGGCGTACATGAAGGTGGCCGGCAAATCCGTGGCGTAGCCTGGGCCGCCAGCGGTCAGGGCCATGACCAGGTCGAAACTCTTGATGGCCAGGTGCGCCACCACCATGAGCGTGCTGAAGAACACAGGACGCAGGCTGGGCAAAATGATGCTCCAGTAAATGCGCGGCAAGCTGGCGCCATCCACTTGGGCCGCTTTGATGATCGATTCGTCAATCCCTCGCAGACCCGCCAGAAACAGCGCCATCACAAAGCCCGCGCTTTGCCAGACGCCCGCAATCACGATGCAGTAAATGGCTGTTTCGCCACGCACCAACCAGTCAAAAGTGAAACTTTCAAATCCCCACTGGCGCATCAGATGTTCAATGCCCAGACCGGGGTTCAATATCCATTTCCAGGCCGTGCCCGTCACGATCATCGACACCGCCATGGGGTAGAGGTAAATCGTGCGCAACACGCCTTCGGCGCGCACCTTCTGGTCCAGCAGGATGGCCAGCAACACGCCAATGACCATGGCTCCGCCGATGAACAGGGTGCCAAAAATGCCCATATTGGTCATGGCCACGCGAAAGCGGTCGCTCTCCCACAGCGTCAGGTATTGCTGCAGACCTACAAACTCATAGTTGGGCAGGATGCGTGAGGCGGACAGCGACAGGTAGCCGTTCCAGACCATCAGGCCATAGATGAACAGCAACGAGACGATGAAACTGGGGGCCACCACCAATCGTGGCAGCCAGTCCACCGGGGTACGGTGCAAAGAAGACATACGGGGGTTCCGTCAGATAAAAAAACCGGACCCGGCTTGTGGCCAGGTCCGGTCAGGACCAGAAGAGGGATTACTTGGTCTTGGCGGCAGAGGCGATCTTGGCCTGTGCGTCCTTGGTGGACATCTTGTCGTCGTTCCAGAACTGGCTCACTGCATCCTGAATGGCGCCAGCAGCAGCCGAAGGAATGGCCATGCCGTGGGCCACGGAGGGCACCAGCGAACCGCTCTTGGCGGTGTCAACAAAGTCCTTGGCCGACAGCTTGGCGCAGTCGTCAAACTTGGACAGGTCCATGCCCAGACGCACCGGGATGGAGCCCTTGTTCAGGTTGAAGGTCTCCTGGAAAGCGGGCGACATGATGGCGGCGGCCAGGTCGTTCTGGGCCTTGATGTTGGCGTCGTTCTTGAGCTTGAACATGGCAAAGGAGTCCACGTTGAAGGTGAAGGACTTGGCGGTGCCCGGGGCGGCAGAGCAGCCAAAGTCAGCACCTGGCTTTTTGCCTGCGGCCATGAATTCGCCCTTGGCCCAGTCGCCCATCAGCTGCATGCCGGCTTCGCCCTTGATGACCATGGCGGTAGCCAGGTTCCAGTCGCGGCCAGGGGCGTTCTTGTCGGTGTAGGACTTGACCTTCTTGAAGGTGTCGAGCACCTTGGTCATGGTCGCACCCGTCAGCGCGCCTTGGTCGAGTTGTACCAGGGCTTTCTTGTAGAAGTCGGCGCCGCCCACACCCAGGGCCACGCTTTCAAAGGTGGTGAAGTCCTGCCAGTTCTGACCACCGTGGGCCACGGGGATGACACCGGCCTTCTTCAGCTTTTCAGCAGCAACAAAGAACTCATCCCAGTTGGTAGGCACTTTGGCGCCGGCTTTCTTGAAGGCTTCGTTGCTGGTCCACAGCCAGTTGACGCGGTGCACGTTCACGGGCGCTGCAATGTAGTTGCCCTTGTACTTCATGACGTTGGCAACCACGGGGGGCAGCACGCTGTCCCACTTCTCGGCCTTGGCGACGCCGTCAATGTTGGCCAGCACGCCTTCAGCGGCCCACTCCTGCAAAGCAGGGCCCTTGATCTGGGCGGCAGCCGGGGCATTTCCCGAGACCACACGGCTCTTGAGCACGGTCATGGCATTGTCACCACCACCGCCGGCGACGGCAAAGTCTTTCCAGGTGTGGCCTTGGCCTTGCAAGGTGGCTTTCAGGGCCGAAGCGGCTTTGGCTTCACCGCCACTGGTCCACCAGTGCAGCACTTCAACTTCGCCAGCGTGCACGGCACCTGCGGCCAAAGCGGCCGTAACCAGCGCGGCACGAGCGACCAGGGTCTTGGACAATGTTTTCATTTGTGTCTCCAATTGAGCGGCTATGACAGCCAGGTTGAATGGACGAAACGCATGTGTTGCATTCGCGGATCGAATATTAATTTTTCTTTAATAAATTAATATAAGGTTAAACCCTAGGTCAATTTCCGTCCGAAATGACCGCATCTCCACCGCAATCCATACATCTTCCTTTAAGCTCACAGGCATGAAACTCCTGTTGGCCGAAGACGATGCCGTGCTGGCTGATGCACTGATCACCCAGCTGCAAAGTGCCGGTTTTGAGGTTGAGCATGCTCCCAACGGGGCAGTCGCGGAATTCCTGTTGCTCCGCAACCCGCCCGATATTGCCGTGCTGGACCTGGGCCTGCCCATGCTCGATGGCTTGAGCGTGCTGCAAAACGTGCGCAAATCGCACCCCACCCTGCCCGTCTTGTTGCTGACGGCCAAGGACTCGCTGGACGACCGCGTCGCAGGCCTGCAAGCCGGGGCGGACGATTACGTGACCAAACCCTTTGACTTTCCTGAACTGCTGGCCCGGCTGCATGCCCTGCTGCGCCGCAGCCAGTCCAAGGCCACACAAGAACAATGGGGGGGCTTGTCGCTGGATGCATCCAGCCGCAAGGCCATGCTGGGCTCAACCCCCATCGACCTGAGCGGCCGAGAATGGGATTTATTGGAGCTGCTGGTCAAACAACGCGACAAGGTAGTCACCAAAGACCAGATCGTCCAGGCCTGGAATGGGGAAGGCGCCGAGGTCGGTGGCGGCAACGCGATTGAGGTGTACATCCACAAGCTGCGCCGAAAGCTCGAAGGCAGTGGCCTGCAAATCCGCACCGTGCGCGGATTGGGCTACCTGATGGAAGCCGATGCCAACCGCTAAGGTCCCCGTCCCCAGCGGGGTGGGCCGATCGCTGGCCCGCCAGTTGCTGTTGTGGGTGTTGCTGCCGCAACTGGTGCTCTGGCTAGCAGGAGGCATTGCGTCTTACCAGCTCGCATCGCGCTACGCCGAACAAGCCATTGACTCCAGCTTGCTGCAAGCCACCCGCTCGCTGGCCCGCCAACTCAAACCCATCGGCAGCGGTTTGCTGATCGACTTTCCCCGCGCTGCCCAGGACATTCTGGAAGCCGACCCCAGCGACCGTTATTACTACATGGTCAGCTCGCCCCCGGGGAAATTCATTTTGGGCAACCAGCTGCTGCCGGCACCCCGCGTGTTTGGCGAACCGGGCATCAATGCCCCTTACTCCGAGGACATTCTTCTTCAGCGTGCCACCACTAAAAACAACTCCAGCGAAAGCGAACCCATGCGCATGGTCTCGCTGTACCTGAACATTGGCGAAAAAGACGACAATCCGCAAAGCCTGCTGGTGCAAGTGGCACGCAGCAGCGCCAACCGGCAGGAGCTGGCCCAGCGGATTCTGGTGGACATGCTGCTGCCACTGTCGAGCCTGATGCTGCTCATGACCGTGATTGTCTGGCTGGGCATTCGCGCCGGCCTGGCCCCCTTGGCACGGCTGCTGCAACAAGTCGAAGGCCGCGCCCCGATGGACCTGGCACCGCTGCAACTGTCCTCGGCCCCCAAGGAACTGTGGTCGCTGGTGCGCGCACTCAACACCTTGTTGCAAACCGTTCGCGACAACGTGGCGCAGCAAAAACGCTTCATCGGCGATGCCGCGCATCAACTGCGCACACCCTTAGCCGGGCTCAAAAGCCAGACCGAAATCGCCCTGGATTCCGCACAAGACCCCGAGCTTCGCAAACGCCTGGGCCTGGTGCATGAGAGCGCCGTGCGCAGTGCCCATGTCGTCACCCAGCTGCTCACCCTGGCCCGCGCCGAGCCCGAGTCCACGCTGACGCACGACCTGCAGGATGTGAACCTGAGTGCCTTGGCTCAGGATGTGACGGCTGCCATGGTGCCGCGCGCCCTCAAGGCTCATATTGACTTGGGCATGGAAGCTG
>JBEEOS010000107.1:0-6902 GCA_041191485.1 Pseudomonadota bacterium | reverse complement strand
TGGCCCTTGAGCTCGCGCAGATACTCCAGCTCCAGCACCAGCGGTTGTTCAACGGGGGCGCTGTGGCGGAAGTCGGGCAGAGTCCATAGCCTTGCGTGATACACACGCAGCCCCCAAAAACGCAAGGTGGCCTCGCCCTGCAATCGGCTGCCAGCCAGTTGCGGGCTGGCCAGCGCCGTATGCGCAGACAGCAGCAAGCCCAGCGATGCGGCAGAGATGGACTTAGCGCACCAGCGTGTACTGAACCACATCGATGTCCCCGGCATCAAAGCCGGCCTCGCAATAGGCCAGGTAGAACTCCCAAATGCGGATGAAGCGTTCGTCAAAGCCCAGCGCCAGTACCTCGTCCTTGCGGGCCATGAAGTCGGCTCGCCAGCGGCGGCAGGTTTCAGCGTAGTCGGGGCCAAAGGCCAGCTCGTCCACCACCTTCAGGCCAGCCTCGCTCGCCTCGCGCCGGAATTCACTGGGGCAGGGCAGGCAGCCACCGGGGAAGATGTACTGCTGGATGAAGTCGGTCGAGCGGATGTAGCGCTCAAACAGATCATCGTGGATGACGATGCTCTGAATGCAAGCGCGGCCACCGGGTTTGAGCAGGCTGGCCACACTCTGAAAATAAGTGGGCCAGTATTCCTGGCCAACGGCTTCGAGCATCTCGATCGAGCAGATCGCGTCGTAGGGGCCATCGTCGATGTCGCGATAGTCCTGCAGGCGCAAGTCGGCCTTGTCGCTCTGGCCGTGTGCGGCCAGGCGCTCACGGGCCCAGGCCAGCTGCTCAGTGGACAGCGTTACCCCCGTGATGCTGGCGCCGAATTCCAGTGTGGCTTTCTCGGCCAGTGCTCCCCAGCCGCAGCCAATCTCAAGCACCCGGTCGCCTCGTCGGACCCCCGCCATGTGCAAGGCGCGGCGGACTTTCGCGTCTTGTGCGGTGCGCATGTCCTGGGACAGGTCTTCGCGGAACAAGGCGCTGGAGTAGTTCATCGAACCATCGAGCCAAAGCTTGTAGAACGGGTTGCCCAGGTCGTAGTGCGCATGAATGTTCTTGCGGCTGTTGGTGCGCGTGTTGCGGTTGAGCAAGTGGCGAATGCGGTACAGCAGCCGACCCGCCCAGGAGCCATGGATCACATCCTCCAGCGACTTGCGATTGGCCAGCAACAAACCCAGCAAGGGAGCCAGTTGTGGCGTGGTCCAGTCGCCGGCAATGTAACTTTCGGCAAAGCCGATGTCGCCCGACTTGAGGGCGGCGGAAAACGCTTTCCAGTTGTGCATGTGCACGGTGACGTGCGGCCCCTGCCCATCGCCAACGGTCTGCGCACTGCCATCAGGCAGATGCAGGGTCAGACTGCCGTGTCGCAACTGGTGCAAGAGGCGAAACACGGTACGCGCAGCAGCCGGTGCACGCTCTGGCAGTTGCAGGGAGGGGCGGGCAGAAGCGGTCAGAGTGTTCATGGTGAAGTCTCGCAGGCGATTCAGGAACGGGTGACAAACTGTTCGGGCGCAGGTGGTTTGCCAAAAAAGCGCACGCGCTTGAGCCAAAGCTGTAGCGCTTGCCAGTGGATACGCGCCATGACCATCAGCGTCATGGCGGGGTAACGCCACAGTGCACGGCGCAAAAGAGCAGGGGTGATGGCTTGCAAATGGCCGCTCACGCTGGTCGCAATCAACGGGCCCTGGGCATCGTCGTGGTCCACGCGCACGACCGTACGCGCTTGGCCATCGCGCTGTGTGCGCATGAATCTGAAGCGGTATTGCCCTTCGACACGGCAAAACGGCGACACATGAAAACACTTGTCGGCCACCTGCTCAGCGCCGTAGCGGGGCGCATCGAGCAAGTAGCAATGCCGCTCGCCAAAGGTGTTGTTCACCTCCGCGACAACGGCGCGCAGCTGACCGTCCGCACGGTGGCAATACCAGAAGCTCACGGGCTTGAAGGTGTAGCCCAGCATGCGCGGGTAGGTGTGCAGCCAGACTTCGCCATCCACATCCGAAATGCCGTGCTGCTGCAGCATCTCCAGCATCCAGCCCAGCGCGCCACCCTGGGCCGGGCCACGGCCGTCGCCGTGGTCACAGTCGTGAAAACTGATGGCCCCTGACCTGTTGACCGGCAGACCGCCCATCGCCTGCGCAGCGTGCAGACGCCGCATGGGCAGCATCAGAAAGAACGTGTCGTAGGCAAAGGCATGTCGCTTCGGGCGCAAGCGCGTGTGGCGCACTTGCCCAAACCCGATATGAGCGACTGCGCCCTGGCTCATGCAGCAGCCTTTCGCGCCTGTTCGGTGTGCGAGAGCAAGGCGTCCGCAGCGGCCAGACCGGACTTGAGGCCGTCTTCATGGAAACCGTAACCCGTCCAAGCGCCGCAGTACCAGGTGTGGTGTTCCCCCTGCAATTGAGGTACACGCTTTTGGGCCTCAATGGCCGCCATGTCAAACACCGGATGGCTGTACTCGAACTCGGCCAGCACCTTGTGCCGCGGGATCGGTTGCACCGGGTTGAGCGACTCCACAATGGACTGCTCAAAAGGCATCGGCTGCAGCTTGTTGAGCAGGTAGTGCAGGCACACACGGCTCGATTCCTGCTGATCCTCGGCTGCGCGCTCGTAATTCCAGGCGGCCCAGGCCGCGGGGCGGCTGGGCAGCACCGACGTGTCGGTGTGCAACACCGCCAGGTTGGGCTGGTAGCGAATGGCCCCGAGCACCTCGGTCTCTGCCTGGGTGGGCTGCTTGAGCATGGCCAGGGCCTGGTCGCTGTGCGCGGCCAGCACCACATGGTCATAACGCTCGTGGCCATAAGCCGTGTGGACAGACACGCCAGCCGCATCGCGCTCAATGGCGAGAACAGGCGTTTTCAGTCGCTTGTCTGCAAGCTGGGCAATGATTTTTTCGACATAGTTTCTAGCACCACCGACCACCGTGTGCCACTGGGGGCGGTTGTTGACCTGAAGCAATCCATGGTTGTGACAGAACCGGATCATGGTGGCCACCGGGAACTGCAGCATCTGGTCTGTGGGGCAACTCCAGATACAGCCCAGCATGGGCAAAAAGTACCAGTCCCTGAAGGCTGAACCAAAATGGTGACGCTCCAGGAATGACTGCAAGGGCTCGCTCAGCTGTGCATCCTGGCCGTCAATGGCCAGCTGCGTGCACAAACGGTTGAACCGCATCAAATCCGACAACATGCCCCAGAAGCGGGGGCTGAGCAGATTGCGTTTTTGTGAAAAGACGGTGGCCAGGCTGCTGCCACTCCACTCCAGGTCCTGCTGTCCATGTGCACCCGGCACCTGGACAGAAAAGGACATGTCAGACGCCGCCGTTTCCACATTCAGCTCGCTGAGCAATGCAATCAGTTGCGGGTAGGTGCGCTCGTTGAACACCAAAAAGCCCGTATCAACCCCCCAGGTGACGGGCCCTTGAGCCGTTGGCAGCGTCACATCGACGGTGTGTGTGTGCCCGCCAAAGTAGTCGCCGGACTCGAACAATGTGACATCCACATGCGGGTTCAAACGGTGGGCCGCCGCCAGCCCGGATATGCCAGACCCAATCACTGCAACACGCATGTGTCCTCCTTTTGTCTTAGACAAAATCATTCTAAATGATGAATTTATAGTTGTGCAAGTTATTTTGTCTATGTAAAAATAATGACAATTAAATTGTCAAAATCATGAGCAATCCAGCCCAATCCCCCCCCAAAGATCTGCCGGCAAGCGCGGCGAGTTGGACCATTGCAGACATACAAAGGGAAACGGGTCTGGGCAAAGACACGCTACGCGTCTGGGAAAAGCGTTACGGTTTTCCGCGTCCGGTTCGTGATGAAAACGGTGAGCGACTCTACCCGGCAGACCAGTTGCAGCAGCTGCGCCTGATCAAGCGGCTTCTGGATGCTGACCATCGCCCAGGCAAGGTGGTCGGGCAGTCGCTCGAGCAGCTGCAGATGTTGCTCGACCAACCTGCTGCGAAGACCCGACTGAGCAACGAGCAGCGCGCACAAATGGAGAACGTTCAGGCGCTGGAGGAGCCCTGGCTGAAATGGCTGGCGAATGATGAAGTGGTGCAGATCAAGCAAGCCCTGCAACGAAAAATCGTGCGGCATGGCCTGTCGCAAGTGGTGGACAAAACCTTTGCGCCGCTTTGTCAACTCGTGGGGGAAGGGTGGATGCAGGGGCAAATCTCCATCTACCAGGAGCACCTTTTCACGGAAATCCTGCAGGGCGTCCTGCGAGAAGCCATCTCTTCCGTCGATGGTGCAGGCGGTGACGGTAAGTATCGCCCCCGCATACTGTTGACCACCACCCCCAACGAGCAGCACGGCTTGGGACTGTTGATGGCCGAGTGTCAGTTCGCGATCGAATCGTGCGAGCGTTTTGTGCTGGGCACCTCCACCCCCGTGTCCGAAATGATCGAGGCGGTTGAGCGACTCAAGATTGATGTGCTCGCACTCAGCTTCAGTGCACACGCCACCCGCACCGAAGTGATTGACAGCTTGAAGCGACTGAGGTCACAACTGCCTGAGCAGGTCGAAGTATGGATCGGTGGCGCAGGAGCCAAAGCCTTTGCGCGCTCTGTGCCCGAAGGCATACGAGTCCTGCAATCGAGCGAAGATATCGCGCGGCAAATCAGCGCCTGGCGGCAACAGCATGCGGGAAACGTTCAGGCGATTGGTCGAAACCCCTGACATCTGGTCATGCCCTTGGAGTTTTTGCCTACTCGTCAGGCGGCTCAATCCCTGATCGACGCCATAAGGCCAGATCAATACGCGCAAAGCCGCAACCATCTCTCAGGGGCGGTGACCTGCTTGTCGCCTTACATCACCCATGGGATCGTGAACCTGCCAGAGGTCTTTGAGCGGGTCCATCAGCGTCATCCACTCCAGGTTCAGGACAAGCTCGTGTTCGAGTTCGGCTGGCGCGAGTACTTTCACCATGTCTGGCGCGAGCGAGGCGAGGGCATTTTCAGTTCTTTGCACCCGGGCCCCTTGCCGGATGCAGCCTACGCCACAAGCGTGCCAGCCGACATCCGTGAAGGCGCGACAGGCGTTCCTGTCATCGACATGGCCGTCCAAACGCTGTATCAAACCGGCTACTTGCACAACCACGCCCGCATGTGGCTCGCAAGCTATGTCGTTCACGTTCGAAAGGTGCACTGGCGTGCGGGTGCTGACTGGCTTTATGCACACTTGCTCGACGGTGATCTCGCCAGCAATCATCTCAGCTGGCAGTGGGTTGCTGGCACCGGCAGCCACAAGCCTTATCTTTTCAATGCGGACAACGTGGCCCGCTATGCGCCCCCGGCATGGCACAGCCCCGGCAGCCTGATTGATCAGACCTACGAAGCCCTGGACGCGCTTGCCAGAGATCGCGCCCCTGCTCGCGGGCTTGAAACGGAAAAATCCCCTCTTGTTCAAGCACGAGTCGAACCCGCTTTGAGCGGCGTTCCCTTATGTGAGGAAGCTGGCGCAACGCCCCGCACACTTGACGTGGCAGGACGCGATGTTTGGCTGCTTCATCCCTGGAGCCTGGGCGAGGCCTGTACTGCATTGCCGCAAGAAACCGTCGTGCTCGGGTTGCTGGTTTCGGACTTTCACCATGCGTGGCCGTGGAGTGAGCGACGTTGGCGTTTTGTGATCAGCCGGATGAAAGAGCTGGCTGACTGCACCTGGCGCAGCGATGCCTTGACCATTGCACAAGCCTTGAAAAGTGCGCGCAGTGTCCGCACCACCGATGATCCGCATTTGCAGCCCTGGCTCCAGCAGCTCGCACACTGTGAGCCTGCGCCCAGCCTTTTCCCGGCAGTGGAGCGTCGCTGTGATTCGTTTTCTGCCTGGTGGCGCCATGCCACCCACAATCTGCACAAACTCTGCTGAGACCATGGAGGAAACTGACTCAGCCCCACTGCCACACCAGATTGACGCGGATTCCCTGGCGGCTTTGCCGCGCACTTGCGGGGTCTACATCTTCAAGGGCGAGGGCACCTTGCCCATTTACATCGGCAAAAGTGTGGACATTCGCAGCCGCGTGCTGGCGCATTTGCGCGCCGAAGACGAGGCGGAAATGATTGCCCAGTCGAGGCGGGTGGAGTTCATCGAGACGGCCGGGGAGATTGGGGCCTTGCTACTGGAGGCCCGTTTGATCAAGCAGCAAAGCCCGCTGTTCAACATTCGCCTGCGACGCTTGCGCAACCTTTGCGCCATCCATCTTTCAGAACAACCCGAAGGAGTCACACCCGAGGTGGTCTCTGGCCGGGACGTGGCGGTGGGGCAGGCCGATGGCCTGTATGGCCTGTTTGGCTCTGTGCACGCCGCCCAGAGCAAGCTGCGGGAGCTGGCAGATCAGCACCGGCTGTGCCTTGGCCTGCTGGGGCTGGAAAAAATCAGCAAGCGAGGCTGTTTTGGATTGCAGGTCAGAACCTGCCTGGGCGCCTGCGTGGGCAAGGAAGACCGACAAACGCACGACCAGCGACTGCTCTCGGCCCTGATGGACCTGAAAGTGCATGCCTGGCCCTTCCCGGGAGCGGTGGAATTGATTGAACAAAGCGGTGACTGGGTGCAACGCCACCGCATCCAGGGCTGGCGCTATCAAGGCACCTGGTGCTCCAGAACCCAGAAACTGAGCACAAGCGAGCAGCAGGCCTTTGATCTGGACACCTACAAGATTCTGGTCAAACCCATCATGATGGGCACCGCCCGGGTGGAGTTGGTATGACCTGGCAGTTGGCCTTGGTCCCACCGGTCAACCGGTGGCCAACACCCGGCTGGCAACCTCGGTGTAGAGGGGAATGCCCAGCAAAATGTTGAGCGGAAACGTCACGCCCAACGAGAGGCCGAAATACAGCGAAGGATTGGCTTCCGGAATCGCGTAACGCAATGCAGCGGGCACCGCAATGTACGAGGCGCTCGCAGCCAGCACCATGAGC
>JBEEOS010000106.1:0-7080 GCA_041191485.1 Pseudomonadota bacterium | reverse complement strand
GCCGCAAACGTTCGCCATCCTCTGGACCTTGCAACGCGCCTGCGAAATCCAGCTGGCCACGCAAAGCATGGGCGCGCCGATCCCGGTGCCCGCCGACATCGCTGCCAAGTGCACGCGCGACGCGCTGCAGTTCAACCCCAACCACGGGGCTGGCAAGGACGTGTTTGAAGCCCTGGTGCGCCAGGTGGACCGCATCGACAGCGGCTGGCGTGCATGAGCGAAGAGCAACTACACAAGGTCGCCATCGTCGGTGCCGGCGCCATTGGCGGCTGGATGGGCGTGCACCTGGCGCGTGCCGGTGTACAGCTGAGCGTGCTGGCGCGGGGCGACACGCTGGCTGCGCTGCAAAAGAGTGGCCTGCAATTGCACCAGGGTGGACAACTGCACACCGTGCCCGTGACGGCATCGAATGAGGCCGCCGCGCTGGGCGTGCAGGACCTGGTGGTGATCTCGGTCAAGGCCCCGGCGCTGGCTTCGGTCGCGCAGCAAGTCGGCCCCTTGATCGGTCCGAACACGGTGGTGCTGACGGCCATGAACGGCGTGCCCTGGTGGTTCCTGCAGGGTTTTGGCGGGCCGGTGCAGGACCGGGCTTTGGCCTCGGTGGACCCGGACGGAGCGATTGCCCGCGCCATCCCGGCCCCGCACATTGTGGGTTGCGTGGTGCACGCCAGTTGCTCGGTCGATGCGCCCGGAGTGATCCGTCACCACTTTGGTGACGGCCTGATCGTGGGCGAGCCTTCTGGCCAGGCCACACCCCGCGTGCAGGCGCTGCACGCCCTGCTGCAACACGCCGGCTTCAATGCCACGCTGTCGCCGCAGGTCCAGAAGGACATCTGGTTCAAGCTCTGGGGCAACATGACGGTCAACCCCATCAGCGCCATCACCGCTGCCACCAGCGACCGCTTGCTGGATGACGATCTGGTGCGCGGCTTCATGTCGAACGTCATGCGCGAGGCCAAAGCCATTGGCGAGCGCATCGGCATCCCGATCGCACAGGAGCCCGAAGACCGCCACGCCGTCACCCGCAAGCTGGGCGCATTCAAGACCTCGATGCTGCAGGATGTACAGGCAGGCAAGCCGGTCGAGCTCGATGCGCTGGTCAGTGCGGTGCGCGAGCTGGGCCAGATGACCGGGGTGGATACACCATTCACGGATGCCTTACTGGGCTTGAGTCGCCTGCATGCCAGCATGCTGGGCTTGTACCCTGGACAATGAGCGCATGAGTGCCGCACCACGACTTTCCTCAAGGGGCTTTGCCACCTTGCTATTGATCGCTTTCATGATGGGGGCCAACCACGTGGCGGCCCGGTTTGCCTTCAACCATGGCGTCAATGTGGTCACTGCGGTGAGCTTTCGCAGCGGGGTGACCGCGCTGGTGGTCTTGCTGATCCTGTGGCAGCAAGGGGTTTCCTGGAAGTTGGGCCCCAAACATCACAAATTCCTGCCCTTGATTGGCGCCCTGATCGCTGTCCAAAGCGTGTGCTTGTACTCATCGGTGGCGCGACTGCCCGTGGCGCTGGCGTTGTTGGTGTTCAACACCTATCCGATTGCAGCCGCGGTCTGGGCTCGGGTGCTTTATGCCCACCGGCCCGAGCGGCGAGTGCTGGTGGCCATGCCCGTGATGTTGCTGGGCCTGGCGCTGGCGCTGGATGTGCTGGGCGCTGCTTCTGGCCTGGGTGCGGCTGCGCAATGGAGCCAGATGGGCCTTGGAGTGGCCTTTGCCTTGGGGGCTTCGGCCACGTTTGGTCTGGCCATGGTGCTCACGCAATACGAGGCGGGTGATCTGGATGGACGTTTACGCACCTTCACCACCATGCTGCAGGTGGCGGTGTGGGCCAGTGCGGCGGCATCCCTGGGTTTGGGCTGGCATTTGCCGGTGGACACCACAGGCTGGCTGGGGCTGGGCATGTTGACCTTTTTGTACGGCACAGCCTTCACCATCATGTTCACCGTGTTGCCCAAATTAGGTGTGGTCGGCAACTCGCCCATCATGAACGTGGAGCCGGTGTTTTCGCTCATCCTGGCGTGGGCCCTGCTTGGGCAGAGCATTGCAGCCATGCAGTTGGTAGGAGCCGCCATCGTGGTGGGCACGGTCATGGCGCTGGGCTTGTGGCCCCGGCGAAGCTGAGTCGCTGACGTTCAGGCCGAGTCCCGCTTGAGGGCCAGCGCCTGCTCGTACAAGGTGTTGCGCGAGGCTCCCGAAATTTCCGCAGCCAATTTGACGGCGGTCTTGAGCGGCAATTCGGGCAACAGCAATTGCAGGACACGTTCGCCTTCATCGGAGCTGGTGCTGGTTGCGGGGCGCTCATGAACCACCAGCGCAAACTCGCCGCGCTGGTGTTCCGGTCTTTCGCACAGCCAGGTGTGCAGGTCCTGTGCAGCAACGGTGTGGATCTGCTCAAACTGCTTGGTCAGCTCACGACCAATGGTGACCTGGCGTTCGCCCAAGGGGGCCAACGCCTTGGCGGTGGCTTCGATGCGGTGGGGCGCTTCGAGCAAAACCACCGCGCGCGCCTCCTGGCTGAGCGCGGTAACTGCCCGATCGCGTTCAGCGGCTTTGCTGGGCAGAAAACCCTGAAACACAAAACCCGACTCGCCCGTCATGCCGCTGGCACTGAGCAGGGTGATGACACTGCTGGCGCCGGGCAAGGGCATCACACGATAGCCCGCCTCACGCACAGCGGCGACCAAGCGAGCACCAGGGTCGCTGATGGCGGGGGTGCCGGCATCGCTGACATAGGCCACCCGTTCGCCCAGGCTCAGGCGCCGAATGACTTCTTGTGCAGCCTGGGCTTCGTTGTGCTGGTGCAAGGCCAGCAGCTGGGCGCCGGGGCGCTCCAGCGCATACGAGCGCAGCAGTTGCTGGGTGTGACGTGTGTCTTCGCAGGCGATGGTGTCTGCGTGGGCCAGCAGGTGCAGCGCCCGCAAACTGATGTCCGCCAGGTTGCCAATCGGGGTGGCGACCACGTACAGTGTGCTGGCCGGATGGGTTTGTCCGCCAGCCGCTTGTT
Source organism: Pseudomonadota bacterium (assembly GCA_041191485.1). Taxonomy (GTDB): domain Bacteria; phylum Pseudomonadota; class Gammaproteobacteria; order Burkholderiales; family Burkholderiaceae_C; genus Limnohabitans_A. Next base: position 4,069 of record JBEEOS010000106.1, on the reverse strand, counting down.
CAGCGGCTTGCAACAGCAGGCTTTGCGCGGCATTCAAGGGAGAGGGGATCAATGCAATTCCTCGGACAACAAAAAGAGACCAAAACGACCACCAAAGCACGGGGCGATGCCGCAGAGGCGAAGGCACTGGCTTATTTGCAAAAGCAGGGCCTGCGCCTGCTGATGCGCAATTATCGGACGCCTGGGCGTGGCGGTGGCGAAATTGACCTCATCATGCAGCAATCGGACGGCACCGTGGTCTTTGTGGAGGTGCGCCAACGCAGTGGTGCAGGCCACGGCGGCGCGGCTGCCAGCGTGGCCTGGACCAAGCAGCGGCGCCTTGTGCGCGCAGCCCAGTATTTCCTGCTGCGCTGGCCCCGTTTGCCGGCCACCCGTTTTGATGTGGTGGCACTCGATGGCGAGCAGCTGCAGTGGTTGCAAGGCGCTTTTGACGCGGGCTGATCCAGCCGGTCTGTGTGCCTTGTCACCACCAGGTCATGCGGCTGGCGGTATGATTTCGCCCCATGTCCGACCAGCATATTCAGCAACACATCATTGACAGCGCCGATGGGCTCTACCAAAGCGCCGAACCCTTGGCCAAACAGGTCGATGCAGCTGCGCAAACCCTGGTCACGAGTTTGACCAGTGGTGGCAAGGTGCTCGTGGCGGGCTCGGGTGGGGGGGCGTGGCTGGCGCCGTATCTGGTTCAACTGCTGATCAATGGCCTGGAGCGTGAACGACCGCCCTTGCCCGCCGTTCATCTGGCACCATCGCAAGGTGAACTGGACAGGCAGCTGCAAGCCATGGGCCATGCAGGAGACGTGCTGGTGTTGATCAGTGACGGCATGGACACACAAGCCCTGACGGCATGGGTGCAGTCGGCCCATGAACGCGATATCAGTGTGGTGGCTGTGACGGGGCCGGTCAGTTCGGCATGGACCCGGATGCTGGCCGAAACGGATGTGCATGTGGTGGTGGCGCATGAGCCATTGACCCGCGTGCGAGAGGTGCAATGCTTGGTGTTGCACTGTTTGTGTGATGCAATCGACGTCCAGTTGCTGGGCGAACAGGAGAATGACGAATGAAGCGTGATGTCAAAACGTGGGTGATGCGTGGTGTGTTTGTGGCCGTGGCTGCCGGCAGCCTGTCGGCCTGTGCCCCTCTGGTGGTGGGTGGAGCCGTGGTGGGGGGGCTGTCGGCAACTGATCGTCGCACCACGGGCTCGCAGGTGGAAGACGAGGGCATTGAACTCAAAGTGGCCAGCGCCCTGCGCCAGAGCATTGGCAACCGTATCCATGCCAATGTGACCAGCTACAACCGGCAAGTTCTGCTCAGCGGTGAGGTGGCCAGCCAGGCCGAAAAAGAGCGTGCCGAAAAACTGGCCGTCAGCCAGGACAACGTTCAATCGGTGGTCAATGATTTGGCCGTGATTCCGCCCAGCAGCCTGACCCAGCGCGCCAAGGACACGGTCATCACAGGCCAGGTCAAGGCCGCCTTCCTGGATGCCAAGGACCTGCAGTCCAATGCCATCAAGGTCGTGACCGAGCGTGGTCAGGTGTACCTGATGGGCCGTGTGACTGCCCGCGAAGCCAAGCGCGCCACCGACATCGCACGCGGCATCGGTGGTGTGACCAAAGTGATTCGAATCTTTGAAGAGATTTCCGAGCAGGAGCTCCAGCGCCTGAGCGGCACCACCGCCACGCCCGCCAAAAAATAACCGAGCGTGACAGCGGTCAGGCGCCGCGCGCAGCTTAGCGCAGGCGCTTGATCAAGCTGGAGGTATCCCAGCGGCCACCGCCGAGCTTTTGCACATCGGCGTAGAACTGGTCCACCAAGGCGGTCACCGGCAGGCGTGCGCCGTTGCGCTTGGCTTCGTCAAGCACCAGGCCCAGGTCCTTGCGCATCCAGTCCACCGCAAAGCCGAAGTTGAACTGGTCGTCCACCATGGTCTTGCCACGGTTATCGAGTTGCCAACTTTGCGCGGCACCCTTGCCGATCACGTCGAGCACCAGCTTCATGTCCAGCCCGGCTTGCTGACCAAAGGCCACCGCTTCGGACAAGCCTTGCACCAGACCGGCAATGCAGATCTGGTTGACCATTTTGGCCAGCTGGCCCGCACCCGACTCGCCAATCAGGGTGAACGCACGTGAAAACGCCATGGCCACGGGTTTGACCCGCTCAAAGCTCTTGGCGTCACCACCGCACATCACGGTGAGCATGCCGTTTTCGGCGCCAGCTTGCCCCCCGGAGACCGGTGCATCGATGAACTGCAGACCTTTTTCGAGGGCGATGGCATTCAACTCGCGTGCCACCGAAGCCGAGGCTGTGGTGTGGTCCACAAACACGGCGCCTGGTTTCATGCCTGCAAACGCCCCGTCCGGCCCCAGCACCACACTGCGCAAGTCGGCATCGTTGCCCACGCAGGCAAACACGATGTCGGCGCCAGCCACAGCTTCACGCGGGGTCGGGGCGCTGGATTGGCTTGGACACGCTGCCAGCCATGCTTGTGCCTTGGCAGGGCTGCGGTTGTAGACCGTGACCTGGTGACCGGCGCGAGACAAATGGCCAGCCATGGGATAGCCCATCACGCCCAGACCCAGAAAGGCGACTTTCTGGCTGGGGCAGGCTTCGTAGGTTTTTGCGTTGATGTTGCTCATGTGGCAGACCTTGATGCAGATGGAGGAAAGTTGAAATTTACCAGCCCCGATGTATTTGTGCCGCCAGCTTTGGTACCCTAGGCGACATGTCGATTGCACAGAACCTTCAGACCGTTCATGACCGCATCCGCCAGGCTTGTGTGGCGGCAAGACGCGCGCCTGATGAGGTGCGTTTGCTGGCGGTCTCCAAGACGTTTCCTGCGGACGATGTACGCCAGGCCTTCGAGGCTGGGCAAACAGCGTTTGGCGAAAACTACATCCAGGAGGGGGTGGACAAGATCGCGGCCTTGCGTGATGTGCCGCTGCAGTGGCATTGCATTGGTCCCATCCAGAGCAACAAGACCCGTCTGGTAGCCGAACATTTTGACTGGGTGCACAGCGTCGATCGCCTCAAGATTGCCCAGCGCTTGTCCGACCAAAGGCCAGCGCACCTGCCAGCCTTGCAGGTATGCCTGCAAGTCAACACCGATGGTGGTGAAACCAAATCCGGGGTGCGTCCGGATGAGCTGCTCGCGCTGGCCCGCGAGGTCATGACCTTGCCAAGGCTGGTGCTGCGCGGCCTGATGACCATCCCGGACCCCGTGGAGGGTTTTGAGGCCCAAGTGGCGCTTCACCGGCGCGCAACGGTCTTGTTCGAGCAGGTGCGCGCCGAACTCCAGCCGCCGCAATGGGACACCCTGTCCATGGGCATGACGGCCGACCTGGAGGCGGCCATCGCTGCAGGTAGCACCATGGTGCGGGTGGGCACGGCCATTTTTGGTGGCCGCACCTACAACAACTGAAGGGCCTCAGAACCTGGGCAAATCCGGGTGCTTGATCTGTCCGGCGCGCACCAGCATCTTGCCGTACTCGGCGCAGCGGTGCAGCGTGGGAATGACCTTGCCGGGGTTGAGCAGACCTTGCGGGTCAAAGGCGCGTTTGACGCCAAACATCTGCTCGTTTTCCTCGGCAGAAAACTGCACGCACATGCTGTTGACCTTCTCGATACCCACGCCGTGTTCGCCGGTCACGGTACCGCCCATGGCCACACTGGTTTCCAGGATGTCGGCGCCAAACTGCTCGCAGCGGTGCAGCTGGTCGGGGTCATTGGCATCAAACAGGATCAGCGGGTGCAGGTTGCCGTCGCCTGCGTGAAACACATTCAGGCAGCGCAGCTGGTATTTCTTCTCCATCTCCGAGATGGCTTGCAGGATGTCGGCCAGGCGCTTGCGCGGAATGGTGGAGTCCATGCACATGTAATCGGGGCTGATGCGGCCTGAGGCGGGGAACGCATTTTTGCGGCCACTCCAGAATTTCAGGCGCTGGGCCTCGTCCCGGCTGACGGTGATGGCGGTGGCGCCTGCAGCGCGCAGCACATCGCTCATGCGGCCGATTTCTTCTTCCACCTCTTCCGGCGTGCCATCGCTTTCGCACAGCAAGATGGCAGCGGCGCT
>JBEEOS010000105.1:0-7107 GCA_041191485.1 Pseudomonadota bacterium | reverse complement strand
ACCCGCTCGCGCGTGGAAGTGTCGCCTGTCGAATACGACATGTACTACTCGCTGTGATCGCACAGCGCGAAAGTGCTTGCTCAAAGGACGGCTTCGGCCGTCCTTTTTTTTAGCTCTGGAGTGGTGATGACTGAACGGTTTGCTGCGCTCGATTTGTTGGCCACCCCCATTGCGGTTGTCGCGGTGGGTGGACACATCCGTTTTGTGAACGCGGCGTTCGAGGATGTGACAGGGCAGTCGCGGCGCATTTTGCAAGGGCTGCGGTTGTCAGAGCAATTTGTGGATGCCAAACCCTTGCTCAATGCCTTAGACGGTGCGCAAGCGCAGGAGTTTGCGGCCCTGCGATATGAAGCGCTTTTGCGTCGCCCGCACCATCAGGATGCATTACCGGTGCACGTGATTGTGGCGCCGTCGGATCAGGCGGATGAAGTGATTGTGGAGCTGCTCCCGGTGGAGCAGCAAACCCGGCAGGAAAAAGAAGAGCGTCTGCTGGAGCAGACGCAGGCCAACAAGGAACTCATTCGCAACCTGGCACACGAAATCAAGAACCCCTTGGGGGGGATTCGTGGCGCAGCCCAGCTGCTTGAAATGGACCTGGAAAGCCGTGAGCTCAAGGAATACACACGCGTCATCATTCATGAAGCCGATCGCTTGCAAACCCTGGTGGACCGCCTGCTGGCGCCGCATCGCAAGCCGCATGTGGTCTCGGATGTCAATATTCACGAAGTGTGTGAACGGGTGCGTTCGCTGATCCTGGCGGAGTTTCCCCGCGGGCTCAAAGTGCGGCGTGATTACGATATTTCCATTCCGGAGTTCCGGGGCGATCGTGAGCAGCTGATTCAAGCGGTGCTCAACATTGCGCACAACGCGGCGCAAGCCCTGCACGAACGCATTGCAGAGGGCAGCGGTGAGATTGTGTTGCGTACCCGTATCCTGCGGCAGGTCACTTTTGGCAAGCAACGCTACAGGTTGGCATTGGAATTGCATGTCATCGACAACGGCCCGGGCATTCCCGAGGCGATCAAGGACCGGATCTTCTTCCCCCTGGTGTCAGGACGGGAGGGGGGCTCAGGTTTGGGGCTGACACTGGCACAGACTTTTGTGCAGCAGCACCATGGCTTGATCGAGTGCGAGAGTGAGCCGGGGCGCACGGATTTCAAAATCCTGATTCCGTTGCCTTGAGTGTTCCTTGAATTGAAAGCCTGCCCATGAAACCGATCTGGATCGTTGACGATGACCAATCCATCCGCTTTGTGCTGGAGAAGGCCTTGTTGCGCGAGGGCATGCCTACCCGCAGTTTCACCACACCACGGGAAGTCCTCAAGGCTTTGAGTGAGGCGGGAGACCTTGAGGGGCCGCAGATTCTGGTCAGCGACATTCGCATGCCCGGTGGATCGGGGCTCGATTTGCTGGGCGAAATCAAGAAACGCTTGCCCGGCTTGCCGGTGATCATCATGACCGCGTTCTCCGATCTGGACAGTGCGGTCTCGGCCTTTCAAGGCGGGGCGTTTGAATACCTGCCCAAACCTTTTGATTTGCCCAAGGCCATTGAGCTGATTCGTCGTGCTGTAGATGAAAGCCTGCGCGAAGAGGTGGCTGAAGAAAAACTGGACGACACCCCCGAAATGCTGGGGCAGGCGCCTGCCATGCAGGACGTTTTTCGCGCCATTGGACGGCTGTCCCAAAGCCATGTCACGGTGCTCATTACAGGTGAATCGGGGGCTGGCAAGGAGCTTGTGGCGCGGGCCCTGCACAAACACTCACCTCGCGCTCATGGGCCGTTTGTGGCCATCAACACAGCTGCGATTCCCAAGGATTTGCTGGAAAGCGAACTGTTCGGTCATGAACGTGGTGCCTTTACCGGTGCGCAAGCCTCACGACGTGGGCGCTTTGAGCAGGCCGATGGCGGGACGCTGTTTCTGGACGAAATTGGCGACATGCCGTTTGACTTGCAGACCCGATTGCTGCGCGTGTTGTCCGACGGGCACTTCTACCGCGTGGGCGGGCACAGTGCCGTCAAGGCCAATGTGCGCGTGATTGCTGCCACGCACCAGAACCTGGAGCAACGCGTCAAGGAAGGCGGGTTTCGTGAAGACCTGTTCCATCGCCTGAATGTGATTCGTCTGCGTTTGCCTGCCTTGCGCGAGCGCCGCGAAGACGTGTCGATGCTGACCCGTTATTTCCTGCAACGCAGTGCTGCACAGCTGGGGGTGGAGCCCAAACGCATCTCTGATGCAGCCATGTCCTTGCTCACGCAATTCCAGTACCCCGGCAATGTCCGTCAATTGGAAAACATTTGCCACTGGCTGACCGTGATGGCGCCTGCACAGGTGATTGATGTCAAGGACCTGCCGCCTGAAGTGTTGACCGCACAGGCGGCGCCAGTACCCGATGTGCAAGAGGGGTCTGTAGCTGCGTCGGCAAGCGTGCCCACCAGCTTGACTGCAGTCACAGGCTTGAGTACGTCAGGCGCGATGAGCGATTGGGAAGCCGGTCTGGAGAAAGAGGCCATGGCCTTGCTCAGCTCTGAACGTCAGGATGTTTGGGAAGTACTGAACAAGCGCTTCGAGTCCCGTTTGATTCTTGCGGCACTGTCCAGCACCCGGGGAAGGCGCATCGAAGCGGCTGTGAAGCTGGGCATTGGTCGCAACACCATCACTCGCAAGATTCAGGAGTTGGGACTCGACGACTGAGCGCAGAGCGCTTGAGCTTCAGGCGGGGCCTTCAAAAACAATTTTCCAGGCCCCGTTTTCATGCACCCAGTAGGTGCGCCAGTACTCCGAGTTGCCCCAACCTGGATGTTTGGAATGCCGGAAAGTCACCACGGCGAGGTCTTCCTGATCTTTCCAGAGCACAGCGGAGGTGACTTGAAGCGCGTCTGCCTGAGATGTGCGTTGTGACACGCGCAGCAATGTCTCCCACCAACGCCCAATGTCCAGGCCATCTCGCTCAAAGCGATTGCTGTAGAAGCTGCGTAAAGCAGCTTCGTCGCTGCCTGATGTTGTGCGCGCCTGAAGCCACTGGTGCAATGCACTCTGCAGTTCGTTTTGGAGCGCAGTTTTCGGGGCTTGCGCGTCGACCCACTGCATGTGCTCAGTGATGATGACCGGTGTCATGCGGCTGTCTGGCAGCTCGAGAAAGCGGCCCATTTTCGGGTTGGCCACAACGACGCAGCCGTCGGTTGCCAACGGTGCTCGCGTGTACTGGGCTTGCGGAGTGCCGTGTAGCCAAATGCCCGTGCCGGTGCGGCCACGCCACAGGTCAATGGCGTTGGGGTAGTTGAGTGTGATGGCACCGGCGCCAAACAAATCGGGCAGCGTGCGACCGGGCAGATTGCGTTGCGTGAAATACACCCCCAATGGGGTTTTGCCATCGCCTTCCTTGTTTTTGCCGACTCCGTTTTGACCCACGGATGCATATGTGCTGCTGAGCAGCTCAAGCTGCGTATGGCCATCCGCCTTTTCCTTGTTGGCAAACCAGTACAGTCGTGAGGCACTGGCATCAACCACCACCAGGTAAGGATGCTCTTTACCCAGCATCAGCAGCTGTGCCGGTTTTTTGCCCTGCACTTGGGTGAAGGAAGGGTGCGTCAGGCGACGTTGTGCTTCCAGTACCAGGTCTTTGAGCCGGTCGTGCATGCCTGGCTGCTCAGGTATGAGCAAGGTTTCGTTTTGGGGCTGCGTCGCGCTGATGTTGAGCAAGTCCGCATAGACCAGCTGGCCTAGCTGAAATGTGGGGAACTGAAGCGCGAGTTGCTCTGCCTGTTGCAGGGCTAATTCGCGCTGTCCTTCGCCCAACGATTTGTAAACCAATCTGAGTTGTGCCTCCGGGTCGTCAATCTGGCTTGGAGGCGTCGTGTCGTCTGGCCCAAAGACCAGTTTCCAGTTGGGTGTGGTCGTGTGGGTATTGCTTTGGTGGGTCCACGATGCATGGTTGTCCTGCCACCACCATACGGCTGCACCTACGGCCAATACGACAAGGCTGGGCAATGCCCATCGCCAACGCGAGCCAGACCGTTCCCGAGGGCTGAAAAACGAAAACTTCATGCGCAAATCAAAGCGGTTTTGCGCTTTCACTGCTGATCAGCCAGCGACCCTTTTCCTTGAGCAAGGAGAGGGTCTTGGTGCTACGGCCCTTGAAGCTGTCCGAGTCGTATTGCTGCACGAATTGGGCTTGCGCCAATGAGCCTTTGATTCGGATACGGAATTGACTGAGTTCGACCTGAATGCTGCGTTTGCCCACGATCCGAATGCGGCGTTCTTCTTCCCAGGCTTTGCGGCTCATCTTGCCCGGAGGGTCAAAGCTTGTCGCGTAGGCGGCCAGGTATTGATCCATGTCTTTCCGGCTCCAGGCCTTGGCCCAGGCACGCAAAGCTTCTTCTACCTGTTTGCGATCGGCTTCATCGCTGGCAACTGATTCAGGTGTGTTTGAACCAGGTGTGGGTTGAGGTTTGACTTTGGTGAGGGCGGCAGTGGCTGCCACTGGGGTGGAAGGGGCAGCTGCAGCGATGACAGGCGCAGGGGTGACCTTGGCGGGTTCAGTTGCTGGCGCAGGGGCGTCTGTCTTGATGGGGTCAACCACTGCAGAGGGTTTACCGGGGGCTGTTGTTGCCACGGGAGCCGCTTCGGCAGGCATAAATGCGGAAGTGGAGGCCAGCATGCTCAGCTGAACCGCAGCAGGCTTGTTTTTCGAGTCCACCAGCAGGGCCTTGCCATAGGCCGACTTGGCCAGCTGGCTGTTCACATCGCCCAGATTCTTGTGCACTGCTGCGTAGCTGGGGTTGGTGCGCAAGGCTTTTTCGAAATAAGCGCGGGCTTCACCAAGTTGACCCTTTGCTGCAGCCAGGACGCCCAGATTGTTGTAAGCCTCCGCATGTTGAGGGTGTGCTTGCGTGATCTGGCTAAAGGTCGCGATGGCTTTGTCGGTTTGCCCGGACTGTGCCTGCACCACGCCTTCGAGGAACCAGGTATCGACGTCTTTCGGGTTGCTCTTGCGCTCTGCAGCGACCAGTTTGGCTGCTTGCTCGAGCTGCCCATCTCGCAAGGTTTTGACAATCTCTTGCTTGGGAGATGCTTGGCTGGCGCAGCTCGCCGCGACGAGCAATGCGCACATAAAGTGCGACTTTGGTGAATACGTAAATTTCCGCATTTTTAATAAATCACTTAATGTCCACTGCGGAATTGAACTGAGCACCATTGAATACATGGGCAAGCATTGTACCGGCCGTAGCCTCTCGTTTTTGCGCAACTGTGCTCATGACTGAGGTGCTGGCGAGGATGCCTTGGACTGCCAGTCAATGGGGGCAGAAAAAGCCACGGCTTCCTGGCTGAAAGGGTGAGGAAATGCCAGGGCATGGGCATGCAGCATCAGGCGAGGACTCAAGGCGGCCATTTCAGCCGGGGCGTACAAGGTGTCGCCCAGCATGGGGTGACCAATGCTTTGCATGTGCACGCGCAACTGGTGGGTGCGGCCGGTGACGGGCTCCAGCTCGATCAGCGTGCTGTCCGCTCCTGTTTGCAACACGCGCCAACGGCTGCGGCTGGGTTTGCCGTCTGGGTGAATGATGTGAGTGGGGCGGCGCTCCCAGTCGAGCAAGATGGGGCCATCGATGGTGTACCAACCCTCCGCGTCCGGGGCCTGCACCTTGGGCGATCGTTCGGGCTGGCCCGCGACCACAGCCACATAGCGTTTATGGACCTGGCGCGTTTCAAACAACTTGCTCAGGCGGCGTTGCGCCTCCAGGCTGCGTGCCATGAGCAACAAGCCGGAAGTGTCCTGATCCAGGCGGTGCACGATCAAGGCTTCGGGGTAGAGCGCCTGAACGCGTTTGGACAAGCAATCTTGCTTATCCGGTCCCCTGCCGGGCACAGAAAGCAGACCGCTGGGCTTGTTGAGCACCAAAAAGTGCTCGTCCACATGCAAGAAAAGCTCGGCGGAAAGACCTTGCGGCTTCATTTGCCCCAGGAGTCCTTGAGGCCGACTGCGCGATTGAAGACCGGCTTGCCCGGGACATGGTCGTGGCGGTCTGCCACAAAGTAGCCGTGGCGTTCGAACTGAAACTTCTGGTCGGGCTTGGCAGCGGCCAGTGACGGCTCCACATACGCCGTCACCACTTTCAGGCTGTTCGGGTTGAGCGACTGCAAGAAGTCTTTGCCGCCCGCGTCGGGGTGAGCATCCGCAAACAGGCGGTCGTAAAGGCGCACTTCGGCTTGCACGCCGTCGGCTACGCCCACCCAGGTGATGGCGGCTTTGGCTTTGACGCTGTCGGCGCCCGGCGTGCCGCTCTTGGTGCCGGGGATGACTTTGGCGTGCACCTCTGTCACTTGGCCCGCCGCGTCGCGTGCGCAGCCGGTGCATTCGATTACGTAGCCACCTTTCAGGCGCACGACGTTGCCGGGGAAGAGGCGCTTGTAGCCCTTGGGCGGCACTTCTTCAAAGTCTTCGCGCTCGATCCACACCTCTTTGCCGATCTTGAACACACGGTCGGCTGGCGGTGTTTGGCCTTCGGCAATGGCGCTGTGGGGCAGGGCGGGTTGCGTGCAATCTTCGGTGTAGGCATCTGAGCCAAAGGCCTCGGCCCAGTTGGTCAGCACCAGCTTGACGGGGTCGAGCACGGCCATGCCGCGGTGGGCTTTGTTTTCCAGGTCTTCGCGCAGGCACCCTTCGAGTGTGCTGTAGTCGATCCAGCTGTCGCTCTTGGTCACGCCAATGCGGTCGGCAAACAGGCGCAGGCTTTCGGGCGTGTAGCCCCGGCGGCGCAGGCCCACGATGGTGGGCATGCGGGGGTCGTCCCAGCCGCTGACTTTGCCATCACCCACCAGTTGCGCCAGTTTGCGTTTGCTGGTGATCACATAGGTCAGGTTCAGGCGGGCGAATTCGTATTGCTTCGGGCTGGGCGCGGCCAGCAGCTTGCATTCGCACAGGCGCTCCATCAGCCAGTCGTAAAACGGGCGCTGGTCTTCAAACTCCAGCGTGCAGATGCTGTGGGTGATCTGCTCCAGCGCGTCCTCGATGGGGTGGGCAAAGGTGTACATCGGGTAGATGCACCAGGTGTCGCCCGTGTGGTGGTGGGTGGCGCGGCGGATGCGGTAGATGGCCGGGTCGCGC
>JBEEOS010000104.1:0-7318 GCA_041191485.1 Pseudomonadota bacterium | reverse complement strand
CGCCTTGTTCGCAAGCTGTGTCCTGCCTGCCGTGAACCCGCCTTGTGGACCGCGCAAGAATGGCAGCAGATAGGCGGGCAGTCACAGGCGCAAACCGTCACGGGCTACCAGGCCCATACACAAGGTTGCCCGCAATGCCACCAGGGCTACCGCGGACGCACCGGCATTTTTGAAGTCATGCCAGTGCACGGTGCTCTGCGTGATTTGTTGCTGACACAGGCACCCGCCTCTGCGCTCGCGCAACAAGCCAGGCAAGACGGCGTGCTCTCACTTCGACAGGCGGGCTTGCTCAAGGTCATGCGCGGCATCACCTCTTTACAAGAGGTGATGAGCAGCACGCAGGAGCTGACATGAGCCATGCCTCTTCATCCCCCACACTTTGGCCATGGCGTTGGCAAACACAATGGCAGGCACACAGCTCGGACGCACGCCAAATCAAAGGCCACGCGCCTGGGCGACAGCCCAAAGCCCTGGTCATGGCGCAGCTGCGTCAGCAAGGCCTGACGCCTACGCGCATTCGCTATCGGCTGCTGCGCACACAACAGCGCGCTCGCGCCAAAGACATCACCAGCCTGACCCGACAACTGAGCACCTTGATCAAGACGGGCGTGCCCTTGATGCAGGCGCTGGATCTGCTGATGCGCACTCAAACGCCAGGTCCGGTACAGCAACTGCTCAGCCAGCTGCAGCAGGCCATCGGGCAAGGCAGCAGTCTGGCCGATGCCTTGCGCAGCAGCGGTCAGTTCAGCTCGCTGTACATCAGCATGGTGCAGGCAGGCGAGACCGCCGGGATCCTGGACGACTGCCTGGAGCGCCTGGCCGAAACGCTGGAGCGCAACGCTTTGCTGGCAGGCAAAGTGAGATCGGCCCTGGCCTACCCCGTCATCGTGATGGTGATTGCCCTGCTGGTGCTGGGCTTGATCATGGTGGCTGTGGTCCCCGTGTTTGAGGAGGTGTTTCTGGGTTCCGGACAAGCTCTGCCTCTGCCTACCCAATTCATTCTGGCCCTGAGCCGATGGCTGCAAGCTTGGTCGCCTGGCCTGCTGCTAGTGCCACCCCTGGCTTATGCACTACACATGAGTGGCAACACAAAAACACTGCACCAGACACTTGAAAAACTGCAGCTGCGCATACCGGGCGTGCGCAGCCTGGTCAGTACCGCCGTCATGGCGCGCTGGAGCCAGACGCTGGCCGCCTTGCTGTCTGCAGGGGTGCCACTGGCCGAAGCACTGCCCCCGGCGGGACAGGCCTGTGACCACAGTGTCTACCAAGCGCTCAGCGCCAAATGGAGTCGACAGGTCGCCCAAGGCACGCGCTTGAGCGAAGCCTTGGCACAGCACGGAAACGTGCCTGCATTGATCATTCAAATGGTTCACACAGGCGAAGAGACTGGCGCCATGGCCCTGCTGCTGTCTCGCATCGGGCAGCTGATGGACTCACAACTGCAAGAACACATCCGCACGCTCAGCACCCTGATGGAGCCCGTGATCATTGTGGTCCTGGGCCTGGTCATTGGCGGGATTTTGGTGGCGCTGTACTTACCTATCTTCAGAATGGGACAATTGTTCTGATGAACGACCAACTTGTCTGGGTGCTGGCAGCTTTGCTGGGCCTGATTTTCGGCAGCTTCCTGAATGTGGTGATCTACCGTCTGCCACGCATGGTGCTGCGCGATCAGGCGCAGGCAGAGGCCCCTGCCCTGTCGCTGAGCTTTCCCCGCTCTCACTGTCCACACTGCGGCCACACCCTGTCAGCATGGGAGCTGGTGCCCGTTCTCAGCTTCATCTACCTGCGAGGCCAATGCCGCCAGTGTCACACCTCCATCAGCTGGGCGTATCCGTTGACCGAGCTGCTCAATGCCGCTTTGTGGGTGCTGTGTGTGGTCCATTTTGGCTCTACGCCTCAGGGCTGGAGTGCTGCGATTTACGCCTCAGCCCTGCTGACTCTGGCACGCATTGACCTGCAAACCACCTTGCTGCCGGACGCCATCACTTTGCCTTTGCTGTGGATGGGACTTGCCGCCTCCAGCCTGGGCTGGACGAACACGAGCTTGAACGATGCCGTGTGGGGAACGATGCTGGGTTACACCCTGTTCTGGGTACTTGATGGGGTGTATTTGAAACTGCGTGGTCGACATGGCTTGGGTGGGGGCGATGCCAAGCTGCTGGCCGCCATGCTGGCCTGGCTGGGTTGGCCTGCTTTGGTCAGTTTGCTCTTGCTGGCCAGTCTGAGTGCTTTGCTGGTGGTGCTGGTGCAATGGCTGCGTGGGCGCTTGCAGGCTCAAGCCGAAATTCCTTTTGGCCCCTACCTGGCCTTGGCTGGCTTGGTGCTGCTGGTGTACAAGCCCCTGCCTTGGCTATGAGACACTTGATTGCATGAATGCTTCGAATACCTTGCGCATCGGCCTGACAGGCGGCATTGGCAGCGGCAAGAGCACCGTCTCGGCCATGTTGTCCAACATGGGCGCAGTGGTGATTGACGCTGACGCCATCTCCAGGCAATTGACCGCCCGTGGCGGAGCGGCGCTGCCCGCCATTGCACAAGCTTTTGGCGCGCAGATGATCGACGGGGATGGCGCCATGGACCGCCAGGCCATGCGTACCCTTGTTTTTGCCAATCCGGGTGCCCGCCAGCAACTGGAAGCCATCATCCACCCTCTGGTCACGCAAACCATTCGGCAGCAAGCCCGAGCCGCTGCAGATGCTGGAGCGCGTATGGTGGTGCTGGATATTCCACTGCTGGTGGAGGCAGGAGATCGCTGGCGCAAGGAAGTGGACAAAATCCTGGTGGTCGATTGCAGCGAAGAGACCCAGATCGAACGCGTCATGCAGCGCAGTGGCTTGCAACGCGAAGAGGTGCAGCGCATCATCGCCCAGCAAGCCAGCAGGCAGCAGCGCGCCCAAATGGCTGACGTCCTTTTACTCAATGAAGGCATGGACATGACGGCTTTGCAAGCCGAGGTCGAAAAGGTGGCCCGCCAGTTCGGGCTATGATTGGGGCTGAGGAACACGCTGCGTGATACTTTACGAATTCCCCTTCAACGAGCGCATCCGCACTTACCTGCGGCTGGAGCATTTGTTTGCCCGCTTTGGCCAGCTGGTGCCACGCAGCGACCCGGTGGACCACCACTTTGCGCTGACCACACTGTTTGAAATCATGGATGTGGCCAGCCGCTCCGAGCTCAAAAGTGATGTGCTCAAGGACCTGGACCGCCAAAAACAGCTCTACAACAGCTACCGTGGCAACCCTGCCATTTCCGAACAGGCGCTTGACCAGGTCGTCGCCCAACTCGACGCCCACTTTGAGGCCATCAATGAGCAAGTGGGCAAGCTCAGCACACCGGTACAAGACGGCGAGTTCCTGAGCGCGCTGCGCAGCCGCAGCAGCATTCCAGGAGGCACCTGCGAATTTGACCTGCCGGGCTACCATGCCTGGCAACACAATCCAGCCGAGCGCCGCCGCGAAGACATGCTGCGCTGGAGCGCCAGTTTTGTGCCGCTTTCGCAAGCCATTCACAGTTTGATGCAGATGCTGCGCGAGTCCGGCAAGTTCCAGAAGATGATGGCTGTAGGGGGGCAAGTACAGCAAAACCTGCCCCAGGGTCGTACCTTTCAGCTGCTGCGCTTGCGCATCGATCCGGCTTTGGAGGCTGTGCCCGAAATCAGTGGCAACCGTTTGCTGGTCGTCATGCGCATGATGCGCGCGCAAGAAGGCCGCCTGGCGCCGATTGCCGAAGACGTCCCCTTTGAAATGTCTCTGTGCGCATGAGCGCCCAGCATTCGCCATCTCCTGCTGAACGAGTCGTCACCTGCCCTGCTTGTGGCGGCGACAGCCTCTACAGCACGCGTAACCCCTATCGCCCGTTTTGCTGCGCGCGCTGCAAAGGCATTGACTTTGGCGCCTGGGCCAGCGAATCGTTCAGACTGCCGGAAGACACCCCACCGGACGGTGAGTTTGGCGACCCCAGACTGATGCAGTAATTCAGCCGTGGGTCGCGGCTTGAAAGCCTCGCTCATCGGCCAACCAGGCCAACACAGGCACCGTGCCGGGCAAGACTGGCGCCACCTCAACCGGCAATTGCAGCCATGCATACGACTGCGCTTCACGCATCTGCAACTCGCCCGCCCACTGCCGCACTTTGCAAAAATGCAAGCGCACCAAAGCGTGCGGGTAGTCGACCATCTGGGTCTTCCAGAGCTCAACTGGGCCGATGGTGATGCCCAGTTCCTCCAGCAGCTCCCGGCGCAAGGCCTGCTCTACCGTTTCACCGGCTTCAAGCTTGCCGCCGGGGAACTCCCAGTAACCCTCGTACACCTTGCCCGCCGGACGCGAGGTCAGCAAAAAAGAGCCATCGGCCTTCAGCAGTACGCCCACAGCCACCTCGGTGACTTTGCGCTCGGCGCTGCTGCTGCCCAGGTCCTGGCGCGCTCGGTCACCGTCAGCCACCAACGTGTGCCCCATATCAGGCCACACGTCCCATGAAGTCACGCGCAAACTGGTAGGCCACGCGGCCACTGCGCGAGCCACGCTCCAGCGCCCATAACAAGGCCGCAGGACGCGCCTCCTCAATCTGTGCAGGTGTGGCCCCCAAAGCGCCCAGCCACTGCGCGGCGATCGTCAGGTATTCGTCCTGCGAGAAGGGGTAGAAGCTGATCCACAGGCCAAAGCGCTCGGACAAGGAGATTTTTTCCTCAACGCCTTCACCCGGGTGCACCTCGCCATCGGGTGTGTGCTTGTAAGTGAGGTTCTCGCTCATGTACTCGGGCAACAGGTGGCGACGGTTGCTGGTGGCGCACACCAGCACATTCGGGGTGGATGCAGCCACCGAACCGTCCAGAATGGATTTGAGTGCCTTGTAGCCCGGCTCTCCATCCTCAAAGCTCAGGTCATCGCAATAGACCATGAACTTTTCGGGGCGGTTGGCCACCACCTCAATGATGTCGGGCAGATCTGTCAGGTCCTCCTTGTCCACCTCAATGAGGCGCAGGCCCTGCGCAGCGAACTGGTTCAAACTGGCCTTGATAAGCGACGATTTTCCGGTACCGCGCGCACCGGTGAGCAGCACATTGTTGGCCGGACGGCCCTGCACAAATTGCTCGATGTTGCGCTGCATCTTCTTTTTCTGGTCGTCAATTTCCTTGAGCTCATCGAGCGTCAAGCCGGACACATGGCGCACAGGTTCAAGCACACCATGGCCACTGGAGCGCTTGCGATAGCGCCAGGCCACGGCCTGGGTCCAGTCCGGGGCCGACAAGGGTTGGGGCAACACCGCTTCAATGCGGTCAACCAGCTGGCTGACCTTGTCCAGCAATTGTTCGAGCGCGGTGCTCATGAGCGGTAATCAGCGTTGATGGTCACGTAGTCGTGACTGAGGTCACAAGTCCAGACCGTGTGGACGGCCTGGCCACGGCCCAGCCCCACGCGCACAGTAATTTCGGACTGTTTCATGACGCGCTGTCCATCTTCTTCCTTGTACTGTTGATGACGGCCACCCATCGTGGCCACATGGACATCATCCAGGTGCAGCTCGATCAGCCCTTGATCCAGGTCCTCGATGCCGGCGTAGCCCACAGCCGCCAGAATGCGGCCCAGGTTCGGGTCGCTGGCATAGAACGCGGTTTTCACCAGCGGCGAGTGCGCAATCGCGTAGGCCACTTGCGCGCACTCTTGCGCGGTGCGACCGCCTTCGACGGCAATGGTGATGAACTTGGTGGCACCCTCGCCGTCACGCACAATCGCATGCGCCAGCTGGCGGGCCACTTGCAGCATGGCATCCATCAAGGCCTTGCCTTGGGCACTGTCCCACGAGGTGATGGGGACATGTGCAGCCTTGTGTGTGGCCATGACCACAAAAGAGTCGTTGGTGGAGGTGTCGCCATCGACCGTAACGCAGTTGAACGAACCGTCAGCCAGGGTCTTGGCCAGTCCACTCATCAGCTCGGGAGCCACCGCGGCATCGGTCGCCAGAAAACCCAGCATGGTGGCCATGTTGGGGCGGATCATGCCCGCGCCCTTGCTGATGCCGGTCACTGTGACGGTGACGCCATCGATCTGCACTTTGACACTGGCGGCCTTGGGCACCGTGTCGGTGGTCATGATGCCTTCTGCAGCCATCGCCCATTGATCGGCTTTGACCGCTTCAATGGCTTTGGGCATGCCCGCGATGATTTTGTCCACCGGCAGGGGCTCCATGATCACGC
Source organism: Pseudomonadota bacterium (assembly GCA_041191485.1). Classification (GTDB taxonomy): domain Bacteria; phylum Pseudomonadota; class Gammaproteobacteria; order Burkholderiales; family Burkholderiaceae_C; genus Limnohabitans_A. The sequence continues at coordinate 1,118 of JBEEOS010000104.1, read as the reverse complement.
CGGTTGAAAACGGCAACACCTGCTGCGCGCTGCAGCCCAGCAGCCTGGCCATGGCCTCACTGGTCTGACGGGCATGGGCCAGGCCCGAAGCGCCCGTACCGGCGTTGGCATTGCCGGTGTTGACGACGATAGCGCGCACACCCTGACCCGCGGCCAGATGCTCGCGACACACCTGCACCGGCGCGGCACAAAAACGGTTCTTGGTGAACACACCGGCCACGCTGGTGCCTTCATCCAGCAAAAACACCGTCAGGTCCTTGCGATTGGCTTTGCGAACACCGGCCTCGGTGATGCCAATGCGCACGCCCGCGACGGCATGAATGTCTTGCGGGTTGGGGGCAGAAAGATGAACAGCCATGCGGGTCTTTCAGTCAATGAACGAAGAAAAACGGGCCGAAGCCCGTTGTGTCGAGTGCCAGGCTTTAGCTGAGCTTGCCATGGCAGTGTTTGAACTTTTTGCCGCTGCCGCAGGGGCAGGGGTCGTTACGCCCCACATGGCCCCAGTCAGCCTTTTGAGCATCGTCGGCTGCCGTGACCTGGGCTTGTCCTGTTTCGTCGGGCGCCGTGTAAGTCACATTGGCAATGTGTTCGGCGCGCTCTTCGATGGCGTGCGCTGCCTGGTCGATTTGCTCTGGGGACTCGATGCGCACCGTCATCAAAATACGTGTGACTTCGTTGCGCACGGAATCCAGCAACTGACCAAACAGCTCGAAGGCTTCTCGCTTGTATTCCTGCTTGGGCTGCTTTTGTGCGTAGCCACGCAGGTGAATGCCTTGTCGCAGATAGTCCAGCGCGCTCAGGTGTTCGCGCCAGTGGGTATCAATGCTTTGCAACAGCACCATTTTTTCAAACGAGGTGAAGTTGGCATCACCCACCGCATCAAGCTTGGCCTGGAACTGTGCATCTGCAGCCTGGTTGACCTGTTCGAGAATGTCGTCATCGGTCAGGTTGTCCGAGGCGCTCAAGCGCGCCTGCAACTGCACTGGCACTTGCCACTCTTCGGCCAGCACCTTCTCCAAGGCGGCCAGGTCCCACTGCTCTTCCACGGACTCTTCGGGCACGTACTGGCGGACCAGATCGGTAAAGCAACCTTCGCGCAGCGAAGCGATCTGGGCATT
>JBEEOS010000103.1:0-7464 GCA_041191485.1 Pseudomonadota bacterium | reverse complement strand
TTTGCTGCGCTGCGAGCACAGGGCAAAGCCGCGCGAGCTGTTGGCGTAAATGAGTTCGTGGTGCACGGGGGGCGTGTCTGACAGCAGGCCCAGCCAGCCGAAGGGGTAGACCTTTTCGTATTCGCGGATCTTGTCCTTGGGCGCGCTGGCGCGGCAGACGCCATGAAAGCCATCGCAACCGGCAATGAAGTCACATTCAATGCTGTGGGTCACACCGTCTTTTTCGTAGGTGACGCGCGGTTTGGCAGTTTCAAAGTCGAACACCTGCACATTGGCCGCTTCGTAAACCGTGGGCAGGCCCAGCTCGGTGCGGATTTCCATGAGGTCACGGGTGACCTCGGTCTGGCCGTACACCATGACGTTTTTGCCGCCGGTGAGCTTGTTCATGTCGATGCGGTGGCGCTCGCCGTTGAACAGCAGGTCAAAGCCGCTGTGGATCAGGCCTTCCTTGTGCATGCGTTGGCCCACGCCGGCTTCGTCGAGCAGATCAATGCACACTTGCTCGAGCACGCCAGCACGGATGCGCGAGAGCACGTAGTCGCCTGTCTGGCGCTCGAGGATGATGGCGTCGATGCCCGCTTTGTACAGCAGTTGACCCAACAGCAGGCCGGAGGGTCCGGCACCGATGATGGCGACCTGGGTACGGGTGGATTTGGTCATGAGGTGTCTCCTTCGTTGGGCGTTCAGAACAATGTCTCAAGCTTAGGCAAAGGGCAGCAGGCCTGTGGGGCACGGTTGAAGGTAATGTGCGATGATTGGCTTGATTGCGCGATAATCGCGCAAATTGATGGGGCTCAAACCAGATATGACGATAGCCAAAGCGGACTACATCGAGGGCCTGGCCAAGGGCCTTGCGGTGCTGGAAGCGTTCGATACCGAGCGCCAGCGCCTGAACGCGACCTTGGCCGCGCAGCGCACCGGCATCACCCGAGCGGCCGCGAGGCGACATTTGCTGACACTGGCCGAGCTGGGCTATCTGGAGAGCGATGGCTCGCATTACTGGCTGTCCGCACGTGTGCTGCGGTTTGCGGGCAGCTATATGGCCACTTCGCGCTTGCCGCGTACGCTGCAGCCCACCCTGAACCGGTTGGCCGCGCAAACCGAGGCTTCGTTTTCGGCGGTGGTGCTCGATGGTGGTGACGGCGTCATCGTGGCGCGCAGCGCAGGCGCGCTGGAGCCGGTTCGCCATGTGGCCCATGGTTTGCATCTGGGCGCTCGCTTGCCTGCGCACGCCACTTCCACGGGACGCGTTTTGCTGGCCAATTTGCCCAAGGATGCGTTTGCGCAATGGCTCAAGGGACGCGAGCTGGCACGCATCACCCCCGAAACCGAAGTGGGCTTGGGGGCATTTCGCAAGTTGGTCGATCAGGTGCGCAAGGACGATTTTTGTCTGGCCCGGCAGGCGCATGAGTTGGGGATTCATGCGCTGGCGGTGCCGCTGCGCAATATGCAGGGGCAGACGCTGGCGGCGCTCAATGTGGTCGGCACTGCCGAGCAATTGAGCGATGCGGCTGTGCAGCGCAAGTGGTTGCCCTTGTTGCTGGAAGCTGCCAGAGAGTTGCGGCCGCTTTTGTAGCGACAGCCATGAAGATAAGCTGAGGAGGCAGTACCATGAGTGTCATGAATGGTTTTTCTTTGCCCACCGATGTCGAGCGCCTGATGGCGGCGTTGGCTGTCGGCTTGCTCATTGGCCTGGAGCGTGGCTGGAGTGAACGAGAAGCGCACGATGGCTCGCGTGTTGCAGGGCTGAGAACCTTTGCCCTGACAGGCTTGTTGGGGGGCGTGATGGGTTTGCTGCAACCTGCCATGGGCGTCTGGCCGCTGGTGGCAGCCGAGTTGGGCCTGTCGCTGTTGATGGGGGTGGCCTATTTCCGAACTGCAGAACAGTCAGGCAAGCTCAGTGCCACAACGGCCTTGGCTATGTTGTTGACCTTGGCTTTGGGCGCGTTTTGTGTTTTGGGGCACGTCGCGCTGGCTTTGGCTGCTGCTGTGGTCACGGCGGTGTTGTTGAACCTCAAGCCGACCTTGCACGGTTGGCTGCGTCTGATTCAGGAGAGCGAGCTCAGCGCATCGCTGCAGTTGCTGGTGCTGTCGGTGGTGGTGTTGCCTTATTTGCCTGATGTAGGCATGGGGCCTTACCAGGCCCTCAACCCCTACAAGCTGTGGTGGGCAGTGATTCTGATTTCCGGCCTGTCCTTGACGGGGCATTTCGCGATGCGCCTGTCCGGCTCTCGACGAGGGATTTTGTGGACGGGCTTGTTGGGCGGTCTGGCCTCGTCAACGGCAACCACCCTTGCTTTGGGGCGCTTTGCCAAAGAGCAACCTGCGGCCTGGCAGGCTTGCAGCGCCGGCATTCAGGCCGCGTGCGGGGTCATGTTTTTGCGAATGGTGGTGTTGCTCGGTGTTGTTTCGCCAAGTGCCGTGCTGACTTTGGGCAAACCTTTGGGGGTGGCTGGTCTGGTGCTGCTGGTGTGGGCACTGTGGCAATGGCAGCGATCTGGAGATGTGGGTGCGCGTGGCGTTGTGGTGCCCCCAATGACCCCATTCAACCTTGGAACGGCTTTGGGCTTTGCTGCCTTTCTTGCCGTTGTCGCGGTCCTGGTGCCTGCGGCCAGGCAATGGCTGGGGGCCGGTGGGATCTACATGCTCTCGGCGGTCTCCGGCCTGGCCGATGTGGATGCCATTGTGATTTCCCTGTCCAGAATGCATCACAGTGGCGATATCGCCTTGCTCACCGCTGGTGTGGGCATAGGCCTTGCCAGCTTGAGCAACAGTGCGACCAAGTCTTTTTTGGCCTGGAGTGCTGGAGGATGGCGCATCGGCTGGCGTGTGGCGGCCGCCAATGTGCTCGCTTGCGGTGGTGCTGTGTTGGCGTGGCTGGTGCTCTGAAGGTGCAGATGGCCTGTCCGGCAGGAATCGAACCTGCGACCCACAGCTTAGAAGGCTGTTGCTCTATCCAACTGAGCTACGGACAGATCAGAAACACGAACCAAAGACACAAAAGGCCCTGAAAGGGCCTTTGATGTCTGGAAATGGTCGGAGCGGCGGGATTCGAACTCGCGACCCTCTGCTCCCAAAGCAGATGCGCTACCAGGCTGCGCTACGCTCCGACAGCCGTGATTCTACCCGCTAATCGGGGCAAAAACGGCCGGGTCAGCGTTGTTGATGTTGTCCAGCCCCAAACAAGTGGTGGCGGGCCTTGTCATCGGTCAGGGGTTTTCGGGCATCGGCCAGCACCTGCACGCCGCGTTTGACCCCCGGGCGCTCGCTGATGCGGTCATACCAGGCCTTGAGGGCCGGGTAATCGGCCCAGTCGATGCCCTGGTTTTGCCAGCTACGCAGCCAGGGGTAGATGGCGATATCGGCAATGCTGTAGCTTTTGCCGCCGATCCAGGGGCTGGACTCCAGCCGCTTGTTCATGACGCCATAGACGCGTTTGGCTTCGTTGGTGTAGCGATCGATGGCGTAGCCGATTTTTTCGGGGGCGTAGATGCGAAAGTGGTGCGCCTGGCCCAGCATGGGGCCGACGCCGCCCATCTGGAACATGAGCCATTGCAGGACTTCATATTTGGCGCGGTCGCTCTTGGGCATGAATTTGCCGGTCTTGGCGGCCAGGTAGGTGAGGATGGCGCCTGACTCGAACAGGGAAATGGGTTTGCCGTCAGGCCCTTCGCTGTCGACGATGGCGGGAATTTTGTTGTTGGGGCTGATCTTCAAAAAGTCGGGCTGAAACTGGTCGCCGGTGCCGATGTTGATGGGGTGCACGCGGTAGGGCAGACGGCACTCTTCGAGCATGATGTGCACTTTGTGGCCATTGGGCGTGGGCCAGGAATACAGGTCGATCATGGTGTGTTCTTTCAGCAGCCTCGTGTCACAGGCATCTCGGTTTCAACAGGTTGGAGCAGGTGTTTGGCCAGCTCCAGTTTGGCCAGGGCGTTGCGGTGGACTTCGTCCGGGCCATCGGCCAGGCGCAGTGTACGCTGGTTGGCCCAGGAATAGGCCAGCGGAAAGTCTTGCGAAACGCCGGCAGCGCCATGCGCCTGGATGGCCCAGTCAATGATTTGTCCGGCCATGACAGGCGCCACGATTTTGATCATGGCAATTTCGGCTCGTGCGCCTTTGTTGCCCACGGTGTCCATCATCCAGGCGGCCTTGAGGGTGAGCAGGCGGGCTTGCTCGATCATGCAGCGGGCCTCGGCGATGCGCTCTTGCCAGACGCCATGGCGTGCAATCTCGCGGCCAAAAGCCACACGCGTGTTCAGGCGCTTGCACATCAGTTCCAGTGCGCGCTCTGCAGCACCGATGGAGCGCATGCAGTGGTGAATGCGGCCAGGGCCCAGGCGGCCTTGGGCAATTTCAAAGCCACGGCCCTCGCCCAGCAAGATGTGGTTGGCAGGCACGCGTACGTTCTCCAGCAACACCTCCATGTGGCCGTGTGGCGCATCGTCGTAGCCAAACACGCTCAAGGGGCGCACCACCGTGATGCCTGGGGTGTTGGCCGGCACTACGATCATGGATTGCTGTGCATGGCGTGCAGCTTCGGGGTCGGTCTTGCCCATGACGATGTACACCGCGCAGCGCGGATCGCCCGCGCCGGAGGACCACCATTTGCGGCCATTGATGACGTAGTGGTCGCCGTCACGCACGATGGCGCACTGGATGTTGGTTGCGTCCGAAGAGGCCACTTCGGGCTCGGTCATGAGAAAGGCCGAGCGAATCTCGCCGCGCAGCAGGGGTTCGAGCCAGCGGTCCTTGAGTTCCTCACTGGCATAGCGCTCGAAAGTTTCCATGTTGCCCGTGTCCGGCGCATTGCAGTTGAACACTTCGGGCGCCCAAGGCACGCGACCCATGATTTCGCACAGGGGCGCGTATTCCAGGTTCGACAGGCCTTCGGGTGCACGCTGGCTGTGCGGCAGGAACAGGTTCCACAAACCCGCCTGGCGGGCCAGGGGTTTGAGTTCTTCGATGAGCTCGGTAGGAACCCAGGCATTGCCATGGGCACGGTTGGCGGCAATTTCGTCAAAGAAGCGTTGTTCGTTGGGGTAGATGTGTTGGTCCATGAAGGCCAGCAAGCGTGCGCGCAGTTCCTGCACGCGGGGGCTGTAGTCAAAGTTCATGGTGTGCTCCTTGTGGTGACCGCTTAAATGGCGCCGTGTTGTTGTGCAAAGGCCCAGGCCAGCTCGGCCATCGGACGGGCGCTGGCACCCGAGGCCTTGGCCTGGTCGCTGGAGGCGGTGCCGTCTTCGTGGCGCTTGGCAATGCCTTGCAGGATGGCGGCCATTCGGAAGAGGTTGTAGGCCAGGTAAAAGGGCCAGTCGCGGGCCAGCTCGGCGGGGCTGGCAAAACCGGTGCGCTGGCAATAGCGGGCGATGTAGTCTTGCTCTGAGGGGATGCCCAGATCGACCAGGTCCAGCCCGCCGATGCCACGGAAGGTGCCGGGCCGGATGTGCCAGGCCATGCAGTGGTAGCTGAAGTCGGCCAGGGGGTGGCCGAGGGTGGACAGCTCCCAGTCCAGAACGGCCAGCACGCGCGGCTCCTCGGGGTGGAAGATGAGGTTGTCGAGCCGGTAGTCGCCGTGCACGATGCTGGTCAGGCTGTTGTCCTTGGCGCTGTCGGGCAGGGCGCGCGGCAGCCAGTCCATGAGGCGATCCATCTCGGGGATGGGGGTGGTGATCGAGGCCTGGTACTGCCGGCTCCAGCGGGCAATTTGTCGCTCAATGTAGTTGCCGGGCTTGCCGTAGCTGGCCAGACCTTGTGCCGCGTAGTCCACCTTGTGCAGCGTGGCCATGACGCGGTTCATTTCGTCATAAATTCCTGCGCGCTGGGAGCGGCTCATCCCGGGCAAGGACTGCTCCCACAGGACGCGGCCTTCGACAAACTCCATGATGTAGAAAGCCCGGCCAATCACGGATTCGTCTTCGCACAGCGTGTGCATTTTCGCCACGGGCATGGGCGTGCCCTGCAGACCGCGCATGACGGCAAACTCGCGTTCAATCGCATGGGCCGAGGGCAGGAGCTTGGCGGCAGGGCCAGGTTTGGCGCGCATCACATAGGCGCGCGAGGGGGTGATGAGCTTGTAAGTGGGGTTGGACTGGCCGCCACTGAAAAGCTGCACTTGCAAAGGGCCAGCATAGTCCGCCAGATGGACATGCAGCCAGCGCTCCAGGGCAGCTGTGTCGAAGGCATGCGCTGCACTGACGGGCCGGGTACCCACGAAAGCATTTTGTTCATGCATGGGCAACTCCGGCGGTGAGGGGGATCAGTTTTCGCTGTTGACCACAGCCACCAGGCCTGTTCGATCCAGGACCAGCAGGCCTCCAGCTTCGATGCTGATCAGCGCTTCGCGCTCCATTTGCTTGAGCTCCTGGTTGACACGCTGGCGTGAGGCGCCGAGCAACTGGGCCAGTTCTTCCTGTGCCAGTTGCAGGCTGATGCGCACAGCATCGGGCCGGCTCAGGCAAGGCACACCATAGCTGCGTACCAAGTGGTTGAGCTGTTTGGCCAGGCGCGCGCGCAGGGGCAGGGTGTTGAGGTCTTCCACCAGACCGTAGAGCTGGCGGATACGACGCGACTGCAGGCGCAGCAGGGCTTCGTAAAACTCCGAGTGCTGCGACAGGATCTTGCGGAAATCGGCCTTGGCCACATTGAGCGTGGTGGTCTCGCCATGGGCGTAGCAGTCGTGGGTGCGCTGGTCGCCGTCGAAGATGGCCACATCGCCAAACCAGATGCCGGGCTCCACATAGGTCAAGGTGATCTGTTTGCCCGACACCGAGGTCGAGCTCACGCGCACCGCACCCTTGGCGCAGGCAAGCCACACCTCGGGTGGGTCTCCGCGTGCGGCGATCATGTCGCCGTCGCGGTAACGTTTGACGTAAGCGCATCGCAGTATGTCGTGTCGAAGGGTCGGCGACAGTGAAGAAAACCAGCGACCGGTGTTGATCGCCTCTCGTTCTTCCATTGTCAGAATCGGTTCGTCCATGGTCTGTCCTGTGGGTGACTGAAACGGTCTCAGGCTGTCGCCTCGGGGACCTGGTGCTTCACTGGTATTGCGGTTTTTGCTTGTTCAAAAAAGCGCTGATGCCCATGCCTGCGTTGGTATGGTGCAGATTGCGCACAAAGTGGTCGCGTTCGCGTTTGAGTTGTTCGCTCAAGGTGCTGCCATCGGCTTCAAGCAACAACTCCTTGATGCTGGCCATGCTGTTGGGGGCGCGGGCATTGAGGCCTTCGGCCACGTCCAAAGCGGTGGCCAGGGCGTCCGAGGCCTCGCACAAGCGGTTGACCACTCCCAAGGCATGCAGTCGCTCGGCGCCGATGCGCTCACCCAGCATGAGCAACTCGGTGGCCAGTTGCCGGGGCAGTGCGCGCGACAGGCTCCAGCTGCCGCCGCCATCGGGCGAGAGCGCAATGCCGCTGTAGGCCATCACAAACACGCTGTTGCGCGCCGCCACGATCATGTCGCAGGCC
>JBEEOS010000102.1:0-9831 GCA_041191485.1 Pseudomonadota bacterium | reverse complement strand
GTTCTCCAACACGGTTTACGAGCAGTCCGACAGCCTGGCGCCTGTGGCCCAAAAACTCAAGCTCGACGTACAAAAAGCCAATGCTGTGTCGCGTCAACCCGAACAAGGCACCAAAGGCCCCTTGAACAATTCCAAATTGCTGCAGGCCTTGTTCACCGAGGAATCGCTCAACAAGCACCGCAACACCGAGGCGGTGGAGGTGGCGCCCAATACGCTGGTGGCGGCACGCGTGGTGAGCTATCACCCAGCCAAGGTGCAGGACTTTGCACTGGTGCAGGCCCAGGTGCGGGCACAATACGTGCAGTCTGCTGCCGTGCAAATGGCTCGTGCGCAGGCGCAAACTCAACTCAAGGCCTGGCAGCAGCATCCCGAACAGGCGCAATTGGGAGCTGCTATCGTGGTGTCACGCCAGAAAGCAGCAGGGATACCCGAGGCTGCCGTGGTGGCCGCCTTGCGTGTCGATCCCTCCAAACTGCCGCAAGTCACAGGCGTGGACCTGGGCGATCAAGGCTACGCGGTGGTTCGCGTGAACAAGGTGCTGCCGCGTGAAGCGCTGCCCGCACAAACCGAGCAAAGCCGACAGGAGTTTGAAGCCCTGTGGGGGCAGGCTCAGGGCCAGGTTTATTTGGATGAACTCAAAAAACGCCTGAAGGTCAAAGTCACGGCCACCATGCCCAAATGAATATCTTGATTGAAGCGTTAAAGCAAGGCTTGGAGACGCTATAATCTTGCTTTTACGGTGGCTATAGCTCAGTTGGTAGAGTCCCAGATTGTGATTCTGGTTGTCGTGGGTTCGAGTCCCATTAGCCACCCCAGACATGAAAGCCCCTTTGCTGTTGCAAAGGGGCTTTTTTCTTGGGCGATTGCGGCGCGGAAGATCTTCGTGCGCCATGCTGCACCTACAATGGCTGCCATGTCTGATCGACGTCTCAAAATCCTCCTGTCCAATGACGATGGTTACCGTGCCGAGGGCCTGGTCGCCTTGCATGAACAGCTAAGCACATTTGCAGATGTTGAGGTGGTGGCGCCTGAGCACAACAACAGCGCCAAGTCCAACGCGCTCACGCTCAATGCTCCTTTATATGTGCATCGTGCAGACAATGGCTTTCGCTTTGTCAATGGCACGCCCGCTGACTGTGTGCACATTGCTTTGACAGGATTGTTGGGCGACCGGCCAGACCTGGTGGTTTCCGGTATCAATAACGGTGCCAACATGGGGGACGACACCCTGTACTCCGGGACCGTGGGTGCGGCCATGGAGGGCTATCTTTTTGGCATTCCGGCCATTGCCTTTTCGCAAGTCGACAAGGGCTGGGCGCATCTGGATGCTACGGCGCGCCGGGCCAGCGACATCATTGCGCAGATGCATGGTCAAGGCCTGGTGGAAACATCGCCCTGGCTCTTGAACATCAACATTCCCAACAGGGCCGATGCCGAGCTGGGCAGCAATCGGCTGTGCCGACTGGGGCGCAGACATGCGGCCGAGCCGGTGATCACGCAAGTCAGTCCGCGTGGCGAGACCATGTACTGGATTGGCAGCGCCGGCCCAGCCATGGATGCCGGAGAGGGCACAGACTTTCATGCCACCGAGCACGGGCATGTCAGCATCACTCCCTTGCTTGTTGATCTGACGGATCACGATCGCCTGGGTAACTGGGCTCAAACCATGGCTCGTTTGTCCCCTAAGGGAGGGGCATGAACAAGCGCCCCGGTTTTCCCGTTCAACTCGACCGTCCGAGTTTGCCCACAAACCGCCTTTCGGTGTCGCGAACTGCTGCTCAAGCCATGCCGGTGAGCAAACCCGGTGTTGGCGTGGGCAGATCCACTGCAGGCCCGGTGGCATCGGGTTTGGGGCTGGATTCGCAAGCCGTGCGTTCACGTATGGTGGAAAAACTCCGTCTGCAAGGTGTTGCCGACGAGGCTGTGTTGTCGGCCATGAACCAGGTTCCGCGCCATCAGTTTGTTGAGAGCGCCCTGGTCAACCAAGCCTACGAAGACACGAGTCTGCCGATCGGCTTGGGGCAAACCATCTCCAAGCCCAATGTGGTCGCCCGGATGATCGAATTGTTGCGTGCCGGGCGAGCGGGCAAGCTGGGGCGTGTACTTGAAATCGGCACTGGTTGTGGTTACCAGGCTGCTGTGTTGAGTCTGGTGGCAACGGAGGTTTACTCCATTGAGCGCTTGCGCGGCTTGCATGACAAGGCAAAGGAAAACCTGCGTACGCTGCGCTTGCCCAATGTGCACCTGATTTTTGGCGATGGCATGATCGGTTTTGAAAAAGGGGCCCCCTACGCAGGCATCATTTCAGCAGCAGGAGGAGATTTAAAAAAGAGGTTTTGGAGGCGGTTCATTTTGTGCCTCTAAAATCGGGAGTAGCCTGAAAGTTATCATTGGCCTATGAAGTTGATTTCTCCAAATGCGTTTCGTCTGGGTGCCAGTGCTCTGGCACTGGTCCTTGTTTCTGCATGTACCAGTACTCGCGTGCCTGCACCGGTGGAAGATCGCAGCAGCAGTCGTTCGGGTGCAGGCAAGTCTGTGGCCGCCGCCCCCTCTGCATCTATGCCAGGGGCAGAAAATGCAGGCAAACCCGGTTACTACACAGTCAAGCCGGGTGACACCCTGCATCGCATTGCTTTGGATCACGGTCAAACCTGGCGCGATTTGATGCGCTGGAACAATTTGTCCAATCCAGATGTGATCGAGGTTGGCCAGGTTCTGCGTGTGGCCCAGCCGGGGGCTGTAACCGAGAGTACCGGGGTTGTGGTGCAGCCGATTGCATCACATTCTGCAGCTTCCCCTGTGGCACCCGAAGACAACAAGCAGGCCGCAGCATCCAAGAGCATGCCCGCTGCGCTCAACGACGAAGGACTGGGCTTTATCTGGCCCGCGAGTGGTTCTGTGGCTGCCGGGTTTGACGAAGCCAAAAACAAGGGCCTGGACATTACAGGCAAGCTCGGCGACCCGGTGCTCGCAGCAGCAGACGGTCAGGTGGTCTATGCCGGTGCGGGTTTGCGCGGGTACGGCAATCTGATCATCCTCAAGCACAACAACACCTACCTCACGGCATATGCCCACAACAAAGCGCTGCTGGTCAAGGAAGATCAGCGCGTCAAAAAGGGCGAAAGAATTGCCGAAATGGGCAACACCGATGCTGATCGTGTCAAGCTTCACTTTGAAGTGCGTCGACTTGGCAAGCCTGTGGACCCCATGCGCGTCTTGCCTGCACGCTGACGGGTCCCTTGAATTTTCGGGCTGTGTCTTGCCAGCCCTCGGAGCCTGAGACAATCGGGACATGAGTGAAGCATTGAGTCAAAACACCCCTGATGTCCTGGAAGGACTCGCCCAAGAAGAATTGAACGAGCATGAGCAGCTGCCAGAGGGCTGGCTGCGCGTGCGTTCGCTGGACATGGATGCCCAGGGCATTGCCCGCAGGCCCGATGGCAAAGTGGTATTCATCGATGGTGCCTTGCCGGGCGAGCTGGTCGAGGTCAAGGTCAGCCGCAAGAAAAACAACTGGGAGCAGGGGACTGTCACAGAGATTCACCACGAGTCCTCGTTACGCGTCGAGCCAGGATGCCCACACTTTGGCCTGCACCAAGGCGCTTGCGGTGGCTGCAAGATGCAGCACCTGGACGCTGCCGCCCAGGTCGCCATCAAGCAGCGCGTGCTCGAAGACAACCTTTGGCACCTGGCCAAGGTCAAGGCCGAATCGCTGCTGCGCCCGATCCAGGGCCCGGCCTGGGGCTACCGCTATCGTGCCCGCCTGTCGGTGCGCTATGTGCAGAAAAAAGGCGAAGTGCTGATCGGCTTTCACGAGCGCAAGAGCCGCTACATCGCCGACATGCAGGTTTGCCCGATATTGCCGCCACATGTTAGCGCGATGCTCATGCCCTTGCGCGATCTGATCGGCAGTTTGCAGGCGCGTGAAACCTGCCCGCAGATCGAATTGGCCTGTGGCGACGACGTCACGGCGCTGGTGCTGCGCCACCTGGAGCCGCTGTCGCAGGACGATCAGCAAAAGCTGCGTGACTTTGCCATCGCCCATGGTGTGCAGTGGTGGCTGCAGCCCAAGGGGCCGGACACGGTGCACCTTCTGGACGAGGCGCAGCAACTGTCCTATGGCCTGCCGGATTTCGGCATCACCATGCCCTTCAAGCCGACCGACTTTACCCAGGTCAATCCGTTCATCAACCGCGTGTTGGTCAGCCGTGCCTTGCGTCTGCTCAAGGCCGAAAAGACAGACCGCGTGATCGACTGGTTCTGTGGTTTGGGCAACTTCACGCTTCCATTGGCCAGCCAGGCGGGGGAGGTGCTGGGCATCGAGGGCTCGGACGCTCTGGTGCAGCGTTCACACCAGAACTACGCGTTCAACCAGAAAGGCCGTCATCAGCCCCTGGCGCCCACCACCTTTGTGGCCCGCAATCTGTTCGAGATGACGCCGCAAATGCTGGTGGCCGATGGTGCGGCGGACAAGTGGCTGGTGGATCCTCCGCGCGAAGGGGCGTTTGCTCTGGCCAAGGCCTTGGCCGAGCTGCATCAGCAGCCCGAGTTACGCGAAGGCTGGATGCCCCCCCAGCGCATTGTTTATGTGAGTTGCAACCCGGCCACGCTGGCCCGTGATGCAGGCCTGCTGGTGCATCAGGCGGGGTACCGCTGCGTGTCGGCGGGTGTGGTCAATATGTTTGCCCATACGGCGCACGTAGAAAGCATGGCTGTTTTTGAGCTGGCTTGAGGCTGGCGAAGCCTATGAAAAAGGGCTCCCGAGGGAGCCCTTTTGTCTGACAACAAGAGCGCTTATTCGCGCTCGCCGCCCATGATGCCCAGCAGGGCCAGCAGGCTCTGGAACACGTTGAAAACGTCCAGATACAAGGCCAGGGTGGCACTGATGTAGTTGGTTTCGCCGCCATCCACGATCTGCTTGAGATCGAACAGCATGTAGGCGCTGAAAATGCCGATGGCCAGGGTCGAGATCGCCATCATGCCCACGCTGGAGCCCACAAACACGTTGACGATGCTGCCCACCATCAGGACCAAGGCGCCGACAAACAGCCACTTGCCCATCCCGGAGAGATCGCGTTTGATGGTGCTGGCCAATGTGGCCATCACGAAAAACACACCAGCAGTACCGGCGAAAGCCGTCATGATCAGCTCGGAGCCGTTCTTGAAGCCCAGCACCATGGCCAACATGCGCGAGAGCATCAGCCCCATGAAGAAGGTGAAAGCCAGCAAGACGGCCACGCCCTTGGCAGAGTTCTTGGTCCGTTCAATGGCGTACATGAAGCCAAAGGCGCCGCCCAAGAACACGATCAGGCCCACGCCACCCGTCAAAGAGTAGGTGATACCCGTGGCCAAACCCAGCCATGCACCAGCAACCGTAGGCAGCAGGCTCAGGGCCAATAGCCAATAGGTGTTGCGCAGCACCTGATTGCGCGAGGCCAGGCTTGTGCTGTGGCCCCAGGGGGAAGATGTCGTGATTCGGCTCATGCGGATCAACTCCTTGTGTAAAAAACCAGACTTCATTCTAGGTCTCTCGCCATTGGGGCGTTAATACCGAGATTGCATGGGGCTATTGGGTCATTCAGTTTTGCACTCAGGTAGGGCAATCCTGGGTCTTTGCGCGTGTATGCTGTGGCCCTTGTTTGCCAACTTCTGAATTCACATGAAAACCCAATCTGTTCTTGAATTGTCCGATGTCAAAGCGATTGCCGCAGCTGCTGAGGCTGAAGCCCTGCGCAACAACTGGGCTGTGAGCATTGCCGTGGTCGATGCTGGTGGTCACCTGCTGCATTTCCAGCGCCTGGATGGCGCGCCCGCTATTTCTTCGCACATCGCACCCGCCAAAGCGCACACGGCTGCACTCGGTCGCCGTGAGAGCAAGGTGTATGAAGACGTGATCAACGGTGGTCGCACCTCCTTCCTGTCGGCGCCAGCGATTGCCGGCATGCTCGAAGGTGGTGTACCGATCATGAAAGATGGCGAGTGTTTGGGCGCTGTGGGCGTCAGCGGTGTCAAATCCAACGAAGACGCGCAAATCGCCAAGGCTGGTATTGCCGCTATTGGTCTGTAAATCGGCTTTTTCAGCCGTCACTTTTGTGCCAGGCCCGCCACGTGCGGGCTTTTTGTCGTCCGTGTGTCTGGAATAATAGACAACCATTGCCTCAAGACTTTCGTGGAGCTCACACATGCCCGCTTACCGTTCCAAAACATCTACCGCTGGCCGCAACATGGCGGGCGCCCGCTCCCTGTGGCGCGCCACAGGCATGAAGGACGATGACTTTCAAAAGCCGATCATCGCCATCGCCAACTCCTTCACCCAGTTTGTGCCGGGTCACGTGCACCTCAAGGACCTGGGTCAGCTGGTCGCGCGGGAGATCGAAGCCGCCGGTGGTGTGGCCAAGGAATTCAACACCATTGCAGTGGACGATGGCATTGCCATGGGGCACGACGGCATGCTGTATTCGCTGCCCAGCCGCGACATCATTGCCGACTCTGTCGAGTACATGGTCAATGCGCATTGTGCAGACGCCATCGTTTGCATCTCCAACTGCGACAAGATCACGCCCGGCATGCTGATGGCTGCCATGCGCCTGAACATCCCGGTGATTTTTGTCTCTGGCGGCCCCATGGAAGCGGGCAAGGTGCGTCTGGCCAACCCCGAAACCAAAACCATTGAAATCAAAAAGCTGGACCTGATCGACGCCATGGTGATGGCCGCTGACGCCAAGGTGAGCGATGCCGACCTGGCCGAAATCGAGCGTTCGGCTTGCCCCACTTGCGGTTCCTGCTCGGGCATGTTCACCGCCAACTCGATGAACTGCCTTGCCGAAGCGTTGGGTCTGGCTTTGCCCGGCAACGGCACCGTGGTCGCTACGCACGCCGACCGCGAGCAATTGTTCAAGCAAGCCGGTCGCACGATCGTGGACATGGCCAAGCGCTATTACGAACAGGGCGACGAGAGCTTGCTGCCCCGTTCGATGGGCTTCAAGGCTTTTGAAAACGCGATTGCGCTGGACATCGCCATGGGCGGCTCCACCAACACCATCTTGCACCTGCTGGCGATTGCGCAGGAAGCCGAGATCGACTTCACCATGGCCGACATCGACCGCATGTCGAAAATCGTGCCTCAGTTGTGCAAGGTCGCCCCCAACACCAACAAGTACCACATCGAAGACGTCCATCGTGCTGGCGGCATCATGGGCATCCTGGGTGAGCTGGACCGCGCAGGCCGCTTGCACACCGATGTGCCCACTGTGCACGCCAAAACGATGAAGGAGGCACTGGACAAGTGGGACATCGCCCGCAACCCGTCGGACGAGGTCAAGCACTTCTACATGGCAGGCCCCGCAGGCATTCCGACGCAAGTGGCGTTCAGCCAGAACACCCGCTGGCCGAGCCTGGACACGGACCGTGCCGAAGGCTGCATCCGCTCCATCGAGCACGCCTTCAACAAGGAAGGCGGTCTGGCGGTGTTGCGTGGCAACATCGCGCTGGACGGTTGCGTGGTCAAGACCGCCGGTGTGGATGACAGCCTGCTGGTGTTTGAAGGCCCGGCGCATGTGGTCGAGAGCCAGGATGAAGCCGTGGAAAACATCCTGGGCGACAAGGTCAAGGCCGGTGACATCGTGGTCGTGCGATACGAGGGCCCCAAAGGCGGCCCCGGCATGCAGGAAATGCTCTACCCGACCAGCTACATCAAGTCCAAGGGCCTGGGCAAAGCCTGCGCCTTGCTGACCGATGGCCGCTTCTCGGGCGGCACCTCGGGCCTGTCCATCGGCCACTGCTCGCCCGAAGCGGCAGCGGGCGGCAACATCGGTCTGGTGCGTAACGGCGACCGCATCCGCATCGACATCCCCAACCGCAGCATTGATGTGCTGGTGAGCGATGAAGAGCTGGCCAAGCGCCGCGCAGAGCAGGACAAGCTGGGCTGGAAGCCTGCGCAGCCACGTCCGCGCAAGGTTTCTGCTGCGCTCAAGGCCTACGCTTTGCTGGCCACCTCGGCGGACAAAGGTGCCGTGCGCGATCTTTCGCGTCTGGAAGGCTAAGGCTCAGACATACGGGCCCCGAAAGGGGCCTTTTTTCTTGTAATGGCATGTTGACCCAACCCCAATTTGACCCCGTTGCGCTGCAGTTAGGCCCGATTTCGGTGCACTGGTACGGTTTGACGTATCTGGCCGCCTTTGCCCTGTTTGTGCTGCTGGCCCGTCGTCGCTTGAAGCACCAACCCTTTGTGAACCTGTCAGCCTGGAAACCGCAGGATGTGGAAGACATTCTTTTTCTGGGCGTCATGGGGGTCATTCTTGGCGGACGCATTGGCTACTGTCTGTTTTACAAACCCGACTACTACGCCAGCCATCCCCTGGAAGTGTTCGCGGTCTGGCAAGGGGGCATGAGTTTTCATGGCGGCATGCTGGGTGTGATTGCGGCCATGGTGTGGTTTGCGCACAGTCGTAAGCGCCCGTTTTTGCAGGTGATGGATTTTGTCGCCCCTTGCGTGCCCACTGGCCTGGCCGCAGGCCGCTTGGGCAATTTCATCAATGGTGAACTGTGGGGGCGAGCTGCCCCTGCAGACCTGCCGTGGGCCATGGTGTTTCGGGGGGCAGGCGAGGTGCCGCGCCATCCTTCGCAGATTTACCAGTTCCTGCTGGAAGGGTGTTTGCTGTTCGTGGTCTTGTGGTTGTATGCCCGCAAGCCACGCGAGACGGGGCAGGTGGCAGCCTTGTTCCTGGGCGGGTATGGTCTGCTGCGCTTTGTGGCTGAGTATTTCCGGGAGCCCGATGCATTTTTGGGCCTGCTCTCGATGGGGCTGAGCATGGGCCAATGGTTGTGCGTACCCATGATGTTGGGTGGCGTGATTCTGTGGTGGTGGGCTGGGCGCTCTGGCCAGGCACGTTATGTCTGAGAAGTCTTCGGTGCACTGGTCGCTGGAAGGCGCGGTGGCACGGGTGGTCATAGATCGTCCAGCCCGATTTAACGCCATGACGCGCCAGATGTGGCGTGACCTCAAGCGCGTGTTCACTGAACTGTGTGCATCAGCAGATGTGCGCTGCGTGGTGCTGCAAGGACAGGGCGATCACTTCTGTGCTGGCGGGGATATTTCCGAGTACCCAGCCTTCCGACACGACGCTGAACAACTGCGCGTCTTCCATGAGGACGAGGTCTGGGGTGGTTTGCAAGCCATTCTGGATTGTGATGTGCCCGTGATCGCCGCCATCCGGGGCAATTGCATGGGTGCAGGAGTCGAGATGGCCAGTTGCTGCGATTTGCGCATTGCGACTCAGGACGCCCGTTTCGGTGCGCCCATAGGCAAGCTGGGTTTTCCCATGGCACCGCGTGAAGCTGTCTTGGTGGCGGGTGCTCTTGGCGATGGCTTTGCACGCGCCATGCTGCTGGGGGCGAAGATTTTCAAAGCCGAACAGCTGCTTGGCAATGGCTACCTGTGTGAAGTGGTAGCGCCAGAGGTGTATTTAGAAGTGGTAGAAAAAATGGTGCAGCAAGTGCTTGGCTTGTCCACACTTTCCGCACGCCTGAACAAACAAACCCTGCGAGCCTTGGCTACGCAGGGTTTGAGTGAGGCGGTGTTGGCTCAGGCCTACGACTACGCAGCACACGATGAGCACCGCGAAGGCATCATGGCCTTTCTGGAAAAACGCCCGCCACGTTTTGTGTGAGCGGCGAGCGCGCCAGAGTTAGCGCAGAACGAGCACGGGAATGTGCGAGTGAGTCAGAACCTGTTGGGTCTCGCTGCCCAGCAGCAAGCGTTTGATGCCCTTGCGGCCATGCGAGGCCATGACGATCAGGTCGGCCTTTTGCTTTTTGGCAGTCGCGATCAGG
>JBEEOS010000101.1:0-7742 GCA_041191485.1 Pseudomonadota bacterium | reverse complement strand
CGTCACGCCAAAATTGCCCAGGCCCGCGTTCAGGCCCAGGGCCGTGCCCTGCAGGCGCTTGGGGAAAAAGGTGCCGATGTTGGACATGGAGCTGGCGAAGTTGCCGCCGCCCACACCCGACCACAGCGCCATGAGCTGGAACACCCACAAAGGCCACTCGGGGTGTTGCAAGGCGATGCCCGTGCCCATGGCCGGGGCCAGCAGCATGGCGGTGGTCAGAAAAATCGTGTTGCGCCCGCCGGACAGGCGAATGAGGAAAGACGCCGGGATGCGCATGGTCGCGCCCGCCAGGCCCGAGATGGCCGTCAGGCTGAACAACTCGGCCTGGCTGAACGGAAAGCCCAGATTCAGCATCTGCACCGTGATGATGCCCCACATGCCCCAGATGGCGAAGCCGCACAACAGCGCTGGCACCGAGATCCAGAGGTTGCGGTAAGCGATGCGCTTGCCGGTGCTTTCCCAGAACTGCTCGTCTTCTGGACGCCAGTCGCTGATGTCGGCCGCGCTGTTGGCCGTTGGCTTGGATGCGGTATTCATTTTGTTGTTCCTTATGCAGGGTTCAGACGCGCAGGCCTGGTTGCGTGATGTCGGCTGGGGCTTGGCCCATAAAGTCGGTTTTGCGCACCTCGGTCCAGTACATCCAGATGAGCGAGACCCAGACCACGCCGTACATCAACATGAAGGCACTGCTGCGCACACCGGTAAGATCGACCAGCGCGCCAAACAGGATGGGCAGCACAAAACCGCCCAGCCCTCCGGCCAAACCCACCATGCCGCTGATGGCACCGATGTTTTCGGGGTAATCGTTGGCGATGTACTTGAAGACACTGGCCTTGCCAAAGGCCCAGGCAATGCCCAGGATGAACATCAGGCAGGTGAACACATACACGTTCAGGCCAATCACAAAGGTCTGTGGCCCGGTGACGGTGGCAATCGTGAATTCGGTTTGCGGATAGGACAGCAAGAACAGGCAGATCCAGCTGACCCACAGCACCCACCAGGTGACGCTGTGCGCGCCGTATTTGTCACTCAACACCCCACCCACGGCGCGCAACACGCCGCCGGGCAGCGAAAAGCACGCAGCCAGCAAAGCCGCCACGCGGATGTCCAGGCCGTATTCGCCGATGTAGTACTGCACCATCCACAGTGCCAGCGCCACATAGCCGCCAAACACGATGCTGTAGTACTGGCAGTACTTGAGCACGCGGGGGTCTTTCAGGGTTTTGAGCTGGTCCATGAACGACACTTGGCTGGGCACCAGGTGTGCCGGATCGCTGTGGCTGAACAGCCAGAACAGCACCACCGTGCCCGCCATGATGGCCGCATACACCTGCGGCACGGCCGCCCAGCCAAAGGCGACCAGAATCACCGGGGCCACAAATTTGTTGACCGCCGAGCCCGAGTTGCCCGCGCCATAAACCCCCATGGCCATGCCCTGCTTGTTTTTGGGAAACCAGCGGGCCACATACGGTGTGCCCACCGAAAACGAGCCGCCCGCCAGACCCACAAACAGGCCAATCACCAGAAAATGCCAGTAAGCGGTGGCGTAAGACATGAGCCAGATGGCCGGCACCGTGAGCGCCATCAGCACCGCCATGACGATGCGCCCGCCGTAGCGGTCGGTCCAGATGCCCAATGGCACCCGAACCAATGAGCCGGTCAGCACCGGCATGGCCATCAACAGGCCAAACTCGGTGGCGTTGAGGTTCAGCATTTTCTTGATCGGCACCCCGATCACGCCAAACATCATCCACACCATGAAACAGACCGTGAACGCCAGGGTGCTGACAATCAGCACCGACCAGGCTTTGCGCTGCTGGATCAATTCATTCGCCATTTTTATTCTCCAAACTCATGCACCGAGTGTGGTTTTTTGGCGCAGCCTTGGGTATCCGTCTGAAGGTATCTACCCCCAAAGCAAAAGGAGGATGAAGAACCTGCCTTCACCCTCCCATAGAACTATCAAATTTGATATTTATCAACTCATGCCGTTACTTGCAGCAAAAATGGCAATTTGCACCCGTGATGTCAGATTCATTTTTTTGAAAATATGTTGAACATGGATCTTTACCGTGGTCTCGGCAATGTCCAGCTCGCGCGCAATTTGCTTGTTGCTCAGGCTCTTGGCGATCAGCAAAAAGATGTCTTTTTCGCGGGGCGAGAGTTTGTCCAGTTCCTGCAAGGGATGGGCTGTGGCGGCTTGAATCCGCTCATTTGGCGGCTGGCTGGCACCTGCGGGTTGGCGCAGACCCGACACCAGCTTGTTGAGCATGGCCGGGCTGATGACCGAATGCCCCTCATGCACTTTGACCAGGGCTTCACACAGCTGGTCTGACTCCGCGGTTTTCAGCAAATACCCGTCGGCCCCGTTTTGCAGGGCTTTGGACAGGTCGTCCTCATCTTCGCTCACGGTGAGCATCAGGATGTGCAAATCGGGCGAGGCTTGCTTGAGCGCCCCGATGGCATCCACCCCTTTCACGCCCGGCAAATGGTTGTCCAGCAAGAGCAGGTCTGGCTGGATTTTGGCCAGTACGCGCAGGGCTTCGCCCACATCACCAGCCTCGCCTACCACCCGAAAACGCTCGTCTTGCGAGAGCAAGGCAATGAGGCCACGGCGAAACAAGGTGTGGTCGTCGACCACCAGAAGTGCAATCGGTTCGGTCATGCGTGCAAAGTGGGGGACATCTCCCCGCTCGGTTGGGTTTTGGGAGATTGGGCGGTAGGCACCCTAAGGGTAACGGCGGTGCCTTGGCCCACAGCGGAGTCCACCGTGACCGAGGCTCCGATCTGGTCGGCGCGTTCGCGCATGATCTTCAGACCCACCTGCAGTTCGCTGCGCTGGACACCTTCGTCAAAACCGGCCCCGTCGTCGCGCACCACAAAGCGCCAGGAGTCGCCCTTGTGGATTTCGATCTCGACGCCACGCGCACCCGCGTGTTTGCGGACATTGGACAGCGCCTCCTGCAAGACATGCAAAACGTGAATCTGAACATCCTGCGGCAAAGGCAGACCCTCACCTATCACCTTGCGACTGACCTGCAGACCGGTCTGGTGCTGAAATTTCTGGAGAGTCTCCTGCACCGCTCGGTCAATGTCATCGGCCTGGGTGCGGGTGCGAAAGTGCAACAGCAACTCGCGCACATCGGCAATGCTTTCCTTCAGGCCACTGTCAAGTTCACCCAGGGCCAGTGCTGTTTTTTCGGTATCGTTTTTGGCCATGGCGTTGCGCAACAGCTGCACCTGAATCTTGAGAAACGCCAACGACTGCGCGATCGAGTCGTGCAGCTCCCGGGCCAGCAAAGCACGCTCACCCGAGATGGCGGCCTCCCGGTCCAAGGCCGCAGCACGCAAACCCTCCACCGCCGTGGCCAGGTGGCTGGCCAGGGTGTCCATCAGCTCCAGCTCTTCGGCAGGCAGGCTGACCTGGCTTTTGTAGAACAGGTTGATCTCACCCAGCACCTTGTGGTGCATGCGCACGGGCACCGAGGTCATGCCCACATAGCCTATGCGGGCGCAGTGCTGCAAGGGGGCCACCTCGCTGTTCATGATGGGGATTACCCGCGTGCGGGCATCGTTCTGGGGCTGGCCGCAGGCGCAAGCCCCTGCCATCAGGCATTTTTCTTCCTCCTGCATGGCCAGAGGAAAAGCGTCCGATGCCAGCAGGAGCAATTTGCTGGCGTCTTCGCCCGACCATCGCAGGACAATCGCATCTGCCTTCATGAGCAGGCGCACGTGCTGTGCAAAGCCTTGCGTCAACTCGTTCAAGTCATTGCTTTGGGCCAGGAAAGCACTCACGCCGTAAAGCCCCTCTAGCCGTTCTTTTTGCGCAGCGATGCGTTGCGTCTTGGCTGCCACCTGAGCTTCGAGGTTGCCATACAAGGACTGGAGGGTCGCCGCCATGCGATTGAACCCCGAAGCCACTTGGCCAAACTCATCGTTGGAGGCCACATCGACCCGGGTGGCAAACTGTGCTGACTCAATTTTGCGCAGACCATCGCGCAGATTGCTCAAGGGGTTGATCACATACATATAACCCGTGTAGAGCATGATGACGGCACCGCCGATGGCCAGCGCCATCATCACAAACTGGAACAGGTTGAGGATCGCGGTCAAGCCCGCCATCTGGCCTTCGATGGACAAGACAAACCGATCAATCGAGGTCAAAAAGGTATTGGCATGCTGAACCAGACTGGCATGGTCCATGGACGGTTGCGCCATGAAGCGGGTTTTCTGGTTTTGCCACAGGCGCTCCACCTCGCCATATCGCAGCCTGACGTGATCATCCCAAGGCACAAACAGCGGCCTGCTGGCATCGCCGTTTTTGAGCAACTGCATGCTGCTGTCAAATTCGCGGGTCAAGGCCTCAATGTGTGCTGCTGGCAACTGCGCCTGCACTTCGCTGGTCAGTCGCCAGGTTTGCATGCGCATGCGCCCCGCCTCGTTCAGGGCGGCCGCACCGCCACTGAGCTTCCAGGTCACCCACAAGGTCAGGCCAATCGAGATCAGGGCAACCACCAGCAAACCGGCACCAATGCGCACCAGTTTGGCCGACAGGGACGCTGTGTGCTTCATGTCATGACGACCTTGCGTGACCTGGCCGCCTGGGGCTTGAAGGCCAGGGTTTGCAGCGTCGCCATTCGGGCTTGTGTGGTGTCCATCAAATCGGCCAGGGTGATCCCATCTAGGGTTGCAAAAAAAGCTTCCAGAGCTTGCGCCAACACGTTTTTCAAGTGGCAGGCTGGCAGCAAGGCACAGTGGCTTTGGCCTTCACCAAAACATTCAACCATCTGAAAATCCGTTTCGGTCTTGCGCACCACCTCGCCCAGCACAATCTGCGCAGCAGGCCGCCCCAGGCGAATGCCACCGCCCCGTCCCCGACTGGTTTGCAGGTAGCCATCGGCGGCCAGCGTCATGACAATTTTGGTCAGGTGACTCTTGGAAATGCCATGTTGGTCTGCAATCGCTTGGATGGTCGCCACGCTTTGTTGCGCCTCGCATTGCGCGCAATACATCAGCACACGCAAACTGTAGTCGGTCCAGTGGGTCAGTCGCATCGTTCTGAAGTCCTAGTTCTAGAGGAGGATGCCTCAAATATTCTCTTTGAATGCATTTTATGACCGACACCTGACACCAAGCGCTTTTGAGTGCCTGGCAAACCTCATGTTCAACGCATTGGGTAACTGTCGCCCATTGTCATCAAGGGGGCGTCAACAATTGAGATTTCGAACTTAATCCAGTGCTCTTCCCTCACCTTGCTCCTCTATCGTTCGACCATCACGAATGTGATAAATCCGCTTGAAAGTCGGAATGATCTTCTCATCGTGGGTCACGACGATGATGGCCGTCTGCGCCTGCCGTGCCATGTTGTTGAGGATGCGCATCACGCCCAGTGCACGTTCGCTGTCCAGCGGGGCCGTAGGTTCGTCGGCCAGGATCACCGGTGGCTTGTTGGCCAGTGCACGGGCAATCGACACCCGTTGCTGCTCGCCGCCTGAGAGTTGTGCAGGCTCGGCCTTGGCGCGGTGCGCCACGTCCAGGGCATCGAGCAATTCCAGTGCGCGCTGCCGCGCATTTGCATTGGGCACACCTGCCAGCATGGGCAGCAGGGCCACGTTGTCAGTCACGTCCAGAAACGGAATCAGATAGGGCGCTTGAAACACAAATCCGATCCGGTCGCGGCGCAGGGCGCGCAGATCGGGCGTCTTCCAGCCATTGTCGTAGATGACTTCATCGCCTAGCGTCATGCGCCCGGACGTGGGCTCAATGATCGCACCGAGACATTTGAGCAAGGTACTCTTGCCCGAGCCCGATGGCCCCACCAAGCCCACCACCTCGCCCGGCGCGACCTGCATGTTGACGTTCTTGAGCGCTTCCACGGCAGTGTCGCCATGGCCATAGACCTTGCGCAGGTTTTCGATGCGGATACCGCCTGGTGTGCTGTTCATGGGGCGCGCCTCAACTGATGGCCTGTGCAGGATCGACGCGCAGGGCAATCCGGATGGCCAGGGTACTTGCCAGAGTGCAAATGAGCATGGTGGCGATAAAGCCCAACACGGCATCTTGCGTATGCAAAAGAACGAACTTTGGAAAGACTGGTGCCCAAAGGGTAGCGGCCACTTTGCCCACCACAAAGCCGATCACACCGAGGCCCAGGGCCTGTTGCAGGATCATGGACGCAATGGTCAGGTTGCGGGTGCCGATCAACTTGAGAACGGCAATTTCGCGAATCTTGCCTAACGTCATGGTGTAGATGATGAAGGCCACAATCGCTGCACTGACCACGGCCAGGATGGCCAGAAACATGCCGATCTGCTTCGCCGAGGTTGCAATCAGTTTGTCGACCAGGATGTCTTCCATGTCCTCGCGGGTGAACACGGTCAAGTGCTTCCAGCGCCGGATCGGCTCAGCCACCTGCGCAGCTGACCAGCCCTCGGTCACGCGCACCAGCACCGCATTGACGTTGCGACTGCTGGTTTGCAGGTTTTGCACGGCATCGAGCAGGCCAGGCACCGCAGGCCGATTGAACGTGGGGTTGGCCGCTGTGCGCACCCGATCGTTCACAATGGCGTCGTCGTCTTTGAGGAATTGCGCTTCCTGAGCGTCCTTGAGCGGAATGAACACCATCGGGTCTCCACCAGAGGACACCATGCGCCGCGTCAAGCCCACCACTTCGTAGGTGTGGCGCCGTATCTCGACCTTGTCGCCCAGCGACAGCCCTGTCTTAATGTCTGCCACTGCTTCGTAGTGGCTGCGCGTGAGGTGCCGACCTGCCAGCAAATGGCTGGGTTGGCCGGGTAACCCAGCAGCACCAGGTTCAATGCCGACCACCATGGCTCGGGCTTCCTTGCCTCCCACGGCTTTGACCTGCATGGTGAAGTAAGTGATGTTGGCGGCCATAGCAACACCGGGCATACCCGCAATGCTGCGCACCACATCGTCTTTGAGGTTGGAAGCTTCGGCATACGGTCCCTGAGTGTCTTTTTGGACCACCCACAAGTCGGCGCCGCTGTTGTTCAGCAAAGCCTGCGCATCGTCCACCATACCGCGAAACACACCGGCCATGGTTAGCGTCACGCCGATGAGCAGACCCAAGCCCAGTCCCGTGAGCACGAACTTGGCCCAGCTGTGCTGTATGTCGCGCGCCGCCAGGCTGATCATGGTTTGGCCTTTGTCACGAGCGTATCGACCACCTTGAAGCGCGCCCCTGCGGACAGCGGTTTTTCGCTGTACACCACAACAGTATCGCCTGATGACAGGCCACTGATTGCCTGCACGCGCCCGCCCAGGCTGGCTGCGCCCCATTGGACAGGTGCAAAATCGAGTGCGCCGTCTTTGAGACGCCATACGCCTGTACGGCCCTGATGGGTCTGTACACTGGCCTGCGGCACCACCAACGCCTGCTCGGTCGGCTGGAGCTGGAGAGTGACCTCAGCCATCTCGCCAATCGAAAGCGCCGCAGGAATCTGCTCGAACGACACTTGAGCAATCCGCTCTTCTGTCACAGCGTCCGCCTGCAACTCGACCCGATCCACTTTGCCTGCCAGAACCTGCTGTGGCCGTGAGCGCAACACAATTTGGGCTGGCAAGCCGACAGCCAGCCCAGTTGACCGGGCCTGGTCTACCCGCAACTTGACCCAGAGGCTGGCGGGGTTGGCCAGTCGGAGCACCGGTTGTCCGGCAACCACCGTACTGCCTGATTCGGCATCCCGGCTGATCACCACGGCATCGGCAGGAGCGAGCAA
>JBEEOS010000100.1:0-7754 GCA_041191485.1 Pseudomonadota bacterium | reverse complement strand
ATTGCCGGTCAAAAAGCTCAAACGCGTGTTTGCAGCCTTGTTGTACGCGCTGGCGTTTTACATGCTCTACAAAGGCCTGAGCCACTGAAGGCTCACACTGGCGTGACGCACCAAGGGGCTTGGTCATGCACCAGGCCCATCCACAAGGCCCAGGCCGACAAGCCCGCCAATGCCAGCCCCGCCAGGCGCATGCCCCAGCGACCATCTCCCAAGTTGCCCAGCCTCAGCAGCAGCCACGGGCCAGCCCACAAGCTGACGCTCGAGCCCAGTGCAAACAGCGCCATCACCGCCGCACCGCTCCAGACCTCATTGGACAAGGCGGCCACCATCAAAGCCGAATACAACAGGCCACACGGCATCAATGCCCAAAGCACGCCCACGACGGCAGGGGCCGCCATTCCCCAACGCTGATTGAACGCACGAACCTTGGCCCACAAGCGGCTGGCCGCCGTATCCAGCCACAGCGGTTGTCGAGCCTGCACCAACAGCAAAAGCCCCATTAAAAGCGCTGCGACATGCAACATCGTCCAGACCGGGCGAAGCGCTGCAGACTGCGTGGTCAACCAGCCCAGGCCCTGCACTGTTGCTGCGGCCAAAGCCCCCAAGGTGCTGTAGCCCAGCACACGCCCCAACTGAAAGGCCCACATGGCTTGTGCCCGGCGCTGCCCCGCCGCCTGTCCCAAACCCGCACAAGCGGCACCACACATGGCAATACAGTGCGGCCCACCGGCGAGTCCCATCACCAAGGCCGTGATGGCCAAAGAACTTTGCATGAATGATTCCTCCAGCCCCTCTTCAAGAAGGCTGCGGGCGCAAGCTTAGATGATCTTGGAAAAACGTGTCCGGTTACGGTCGGCCTGCAGGTACCGGTCAAACACCATGGCCACGCCGCGCACAAAGAACCAGCCCATGGAGGTCACCTGAATGCCCTGGTCTGTCACCTCCACCAAACCCTGCTCTTGCATGGTCTTGAGCTGGTCGAGTTCGTTGGCAAAGTATTGCTTGAAGTCGATCAGACACGAAGCGTTGATGGATTCAAACAGCAAGCTGCCCTGGCACATGATCGCCATGATGACGTTACGGCGAATGATGTCATCACGCGTCAACGCCAAGCCACGCACCACCGGCAAGTGGCCCTGGTCGAGCATGTCGCAATACTCCTCCATGGTTTTGGCGTTTTGGCTGTAGGTCGAACCTACGCGGCCGATGGCCGAGACGCCAAGCGCAATCAAATCGCAATCCGGCTGGGTGCTGTAGCCCTGAAAATTGCGATGCAAGCGCCCCTGACGCTTGGCCACGGCCAGCGCGTCGTTGGGTAAGGCAAAGTGGTCCATGCCGATATAGACATAACCAGCATCTTCAAATGCCTCGATCGAGCGCGCCAGCATGGAGACCTTGGCGCTGCCCGAAGGCAGCTCGGCGCCATGAATACGCCGCTGGGGTTTGAATCGCTCTGGCAGGTGCGCATAGGCATACAGGGCAATGCGATCCGGACGCAGTTCATTGACTTGCGCCAGTGTGCGGTCAAAAGACTCTGGGGTTTGCTGCGGCAAGCCGTAAATCAGGTCCACATTGACAGACTCGAAGCCCAGCTTGCGCGAGGCCTCCACCAGTGCAAACACTTGCTCTGCAGGTTGAATGCGGTGCACAGCTTTTTGTACGGCAGGATCAAAATCCTGCACACCAAAACTCAGGCGGTTGAATCCAAGCTCAGCCAGCACGGCTAAGCGTTTTTCATCCACTGTGCGTGGATCCACCTCAACCGAGTACTCGCCGCCAGGCACAAAGTTGAAGTTGCGCTTGAGCATATGCATCAATTCGCGCAGCTCGTCGTCACTCAGGAAGGTCGGCGTGCCACCGCCCAGGTGCAATTGACTGACGCTGTGGCCTGGCCCCAAATGGGCCATGTGCAAATCCACCTCGCGCGTCAGGTAGCGCAAATAGCTTTCTGCCTTGTCTTTGTGTTTGGTGATGATCTTGTTGCAGGCACAGTAGTAGCACAGGGACTCGCAAAACGGAATGTGCACATACAAAGACAGAGGCTGTGCTCGAGATACCGCGCTGATGCTGCGCTGATCTAGCGCCTGCAAATAATCTGCCTCGTTAAAGGCCTCCACAAAACGGTCTGCCGTCGGATAAGAGGTGTAACGTGGCCCGGGCACATCAAAACGGGTCAGCAATTCGGAGGTGATGGCACTCATGGTTGTGCAGCGGTCTGATCAGAGATGGAAGCTGTAATGTGACCTGAGAATGACTTTTCAGCCTTGATGCACATCAACTTTAAGGCCTTCACAACGTCCAAAATGCACCATAAAGCGCTACGCCTGATGCACAGGGCGAAAACGTATTAAGCTTAAGCATTGATCCGGAGCAAACAGCACCTTCAACATCCATGGATAAACAAAGCATCAAAGTCGCCTGCTCCAACTGCAACTTGCGCGAGTTGTGCATGCCTGTTGGCCTGTCCGATCAGGACTTGAACAAACTCGATGAGCTCGTGGCTATCCGCCGCAAGGTCAAACGCGGTGACACGCTGTTCAACAACGGTGACAAATTCACCTCCTTGTTCGCCATCCGCACGGGGTTTTTCAAGACCGCTCTGGCCACCGAAGACGGTCGCGATCAGGTGACCGGATTCCAGATGGCTGGCGAGATCATTGGCCTCGATGGCATCGTGCACGACCGCCACACCTGCGACGCCATTGCCCTGGAAGATGCTGAAGTCTGCGTGATGCCCTTCGATCGCATTGAAGAGTTGTCACGCGAGGTGACAGCTTTGCAAAGCCATGTGCACAAGATCATGAGCCGCGAAATTGTGCGCGAGCACGGCGTGATGCTCCTGCTGGGCAGCATGCGCGCCGAAGAGCGCGTGGCCGCCTTCCTGCTTAACCTCGTGCAACGTCTGCATGCCCGTGGTTTTTCACAATCAGAGTTGGTGCTGCGCATGACACGCGAAGAAATTGGCAGCTACCTCGGCCTCAAGCTGGAAACTGTCAGCCGCACCTTCTCCAAATTTGTGGAAGAAGGCATTGTGGAGGTCAAGCAACGCCATGTACGTATTCTTGACACGCAATCGCTGCAAAACCTGGTGAATAACCAGTCGAATTTCCCCAACTGCTGAGTTCCAGTCTTACAAAAACAAAGAGCCCCGATGGGGCTCTTTGTTTTTCAGCGACAGCAGGCTGTCTTGGCGCAGTCCGCTGGCCGCTCGTTTTCAGGGACTGGACATCGGTTGACCTCAAAGGGCGACATGCTGAGCATAGTGGTCAGAGCACTGGACAAAATTGTCAACCCCCAGAACAGGAAAAAACCGATGGTGTAAACCGCCTCACGTGAGACAGCAAGGGGATGCCCGAACCAGGACAGATCCTGCGGATCCACCAGGCCAAACACCAGCACTTCCAGCAAACCAGCCACCAAAAAAGCCGGCCAGGCTACCCACATCACGCGTTGTCCCAACATAGCTGTCTCCTCATGGTTTCGATTGGACGACGGTACTTTGAATCAATCTTGTTTTTTGTCTTTGGCTTCGGGCATTATGCCTGTGGCCGCATGGTTGCGAGCCTGCATGGCTGGTGCTTCGCTGATGCTGCGCGAGGCAGGTGCATCTTCCGCTGCAACATAAGCCTGCGTATTGATCACGGGATCCTGCGCCTTGGCAGCCAGGTAATAGGTGACAAAACTGGCGATCATCACGACCACTGGCCCCAGAATGACCAGCCAGACATGCCCGAATCGCCACCAAGGTTTTGTTGTTGCTTGCGTCATGATTTTTCCTCTCACAGTTAGCGCGGCACCAGGAACATGGACTTCTCACTCAGATGCCCCACTTCCTGTCCTTGCGGATCCAGAGACTGAATGTTGAAATGGATCTCGTGCGTGCCCGCAGGCGCAGCATCGTAAGGCATTTGCAGCCGCACTGTTGCCCAACGGGCTTCAGTGGCAGGCACATTGACACTTTCCTCGGTCACAATTTGCAGACCGTTGATGCCCTCGACAGAGAGTTTGAAATCAAGTGCAGTTTCTGCTGCGTTCATGAACTGCAAGCGGTACACATTCTCAACCTTGCCGCCCTGAACAATCCTGGCCAATGCAGCTCGGTCTCGAACCACATCGACCTTGAAGGGGTCACGCATCAGCAAGGATGCAAAAACCGCAATGATGATGAGCCACAAAATCCCTGTGTACACCAGTACACGTGGACGCATCACGCGACGCAGCGTCTGCTTGGCATCCCATTTGTTGGCCATGGCGTTTTGGGTGGAATACTTGACGAGACCACGGGCATAACCCATTTTGTCCATGACGGTGTCACAAACGTCTGCACACGCACCGCAGCCAATGCATTCGTACTGCAAGCCCTTGCGAATGTCGATACCTGTGGGGCACACCTGCACGCACAGACTGCAATCCACACAAGCGCCCAGATTCAAAGTAGACAGATCAGCCTTCTTGGAGCGTGCCCCACGAGGCTCGCCACGCTCTTCGTCATAGGTCACGATGAGCGTGTCCTTGTCGAACATGGCGCTCTGGAAGCGGGCGTAAGGGCACATGTACTTGCAAACCTGCTCGCGCATGAAGCCTGCATTACCGTAAGTGGCAAATGCATAAAACAGGACCCAGAAGGTTCCCCATGCGCTCACCTGCCCCAACAGAAAATCACCACCCAACTGCCGAATGGGTGCAAAGTAACCCACGAATGTAAAACCCGTCCACAGCGCAAAGGCAATCCAGGCAAAGTGCTTGCCCGCTTTACGGGCAAACTTCTGCAGACTCATGGGCGCCTGGTCCAGACGCATGCGGGCTGATCGATCGCCTTCAAACTTGTGCTCAAACCACAGAAAAATTTCGGTGTACACCGTCTGCGGGCACGCAAAACCACACCATAAACGGCCCGCCACAGCTGTAAACAGGAAAAGGGAAAGCGCAGAAATCACCAGCAGACCCGTCAGGTAAATAAAGTCCTGCGGATACAGCACGATGCCAAAAATGTAAAAGCGACGAGCCCCCAGATCAAACAACACCGCCTGGCGTTGGCCCCACTCCAACCAGGGCAAGCCATAAAAAATGATCTGCGTGAGAATCACCAAACCCCAACGCCACTTGGCAAAAAGACCCTGGACACTGCGCGGATAGATTTTCTTTTGTGCAACGTACAAAGACACCATTTGCGTACTGTCATCCGCAGTCTGAGCTGCACTTTCCGTGGCCTTGTTGTGTGCTTGTGAGTCCAAGTTTTTCTTCCTGACATAACAAAAAAAGGGCACCTCGAAAGGTGCCCTCAGAATGTACGCTTATTTGGCTGAAGTGTTCTTGATATTTGACAAGCCCCAGACATAAGCACTGAGCACATGGATCTGGCCTTCGGTCAGCTTGTCTTTCCACGCCGGCATCACGCCGTGCTTGCCATTGTTGATGCGTTCAACAATCGCATTCTCCCCGTAACCGTGAAGCCAGACATCGTCAGCCAGGTTGGGCGCCCCCATGGCCTGCATGCCTTTGCCATCGACACCGTGACATGCAGCGCAGGCACCAAACTTCGACTTGCCCAGAGCCGCCTTGACGGAGTCATTGGGCGCACCCGACAGGCTCAACACATAGTGCGCCAGATTACGCACGTCGTCAGGCGAGCCCACGGCGGCGGCCATCGGAGGCATCATCCCCTGACGACCATTGACCAGGGTTTCCTTGATGGTCTCGGGCGCACCGCCCCAGAGCCAATCGCCATCGGCCAGGTTGGGAAAGCCCTTGCTGCCGCGTGCATCGGAACCGTGGCACTGAGCACAGTTGTTCATGAACAGACGGTCACCAATGGCCATGGCCTGAGGATCCTTGGCCACTTCTTCAACGGCCATGCCCGAAAACTTGGCGTAGACCGGGGCTACTTGCTCGTTGCCCTTGGCCATCTCGGCATCCCACTGGCCATGCGAGGACCAGCCGAATTTGCCACCGAATGAGCCAGCACCGGGGTACATGGCCAAATACAGCAGGGCAAAGACGATGGTGATCAGGAACAAACCCACCCACCAGCGCGGCAGAGGGTTGTTCATTTCGCGCAGATCGCCGTCCCAGACATGACCTGTGGTGTTGTCGTTGGCCGTCATGGCCTTGGCTTTGCCCGAGAACCACAGGAGCAAGAGACAGGCGATGATGCTGACCAGGGTGATCCCGGCCACGTAGAGAGACCAGAAATTGCTGATGAAGTCACTCATTTTTATTCCTTGAATTCGTGAATGGGAAACCGTGCTCAGTCATCATTGCGCAGCAGGTGCTGCGCGGCTTCGTCAAACCTGGCCTTGTTGCGGCCAGACCAGGCCCACCAGACAATGCCCAAAAAGGCAATGAAGGCCAGCACAGTCACGATTGAGCGAGCGGTATTGATGTCCATACGGTTCCCCTGTCACTTCACTTGCGATGGATACCCAAAACCTGCAGGTAAGCGATGACCGCTTCCATTTCGGTTTTGCCTTTGACCTCTTCAGGCGCCTTGGCGATTTCTTCATCGCTGTAAGGTGCACCCAGGGTACGCAGACCCTTCATGTGCGCGCTGATGGTCGAAGCGTCCACCGTGTTTTTTTCCAGCCAGGGGTAGGCAGGCATGATGGACTCGGGCACCACGTCACGCGGGTTGACCAAGTGGATGCGATGCCACTCGTCGCTGTAGCGGCCACCCACGCGAGCCAGGTCAGGACCAGTACGCTTGGAGCCCCACTGGAAGGGGTGGTCATACACGAACTCACCTGCCAGCGAGTAGGAACCGTAGCGCAGCGTTTCGGCGCGGAAGGGGCGGATCATCTGCGAGTGGCAGTTGTAGCAGCCTTCTCGCACATAAACGTCACGACCGGCGACCTGCAAGGCGGTGTAAGGCTTGAGTCCCTCGATCGGCTGTGTGGTGGACTTCTGGAAGAACAGCGGAACGATTTCCACCAGACCACCGAAGAGCAGCACGATGAAGATCAGCACGATCATCAGGAAGTTGTTGGTCTCCACTTTCTCGTGAGAGATACCGCCAGCTTGATGGTTGTTTGCCATGTTATTTTTCTCCTCAGGCGTGTGCCGTAACAGCAGGAATCTGCACTTCGGTCGAGCGGCCCATGGTGGCTGTCTTGATGACGTTCCACAGCATCAGGCACATGCCGCCCAGGTAGAGCAAACCACCCAGCAGACGCAGGACAAAGAACGGCATCGAGGCTTTCACCGATTCGACAAAGGTGTAGGTCAAGGTGCCGTCGGTGTTGATGGCACGCCACATCAGGCCTTGCATCACACCGGCAATCCACATCGCAGCGATGTACAGAACGATACCGATGGTGGCCGTCCAGAAGTGGATTTCAATGGCCTTGATGCTGTACATCTTCTTCTGGCCAAACAGGCGCGGAATCAGGTAGTACATGGAGCCCATGGTCACCAGACCCACCCAACCCAGAGCGCCAGAGTGCACGTGGCCCACGGTCCAGTCGGTGTAGTGGCTCAAGGCGTTGACGGTCTTGATGGACATCATCGGGCCTTCGAAGGTGGACATGCCGTAGAACGACAGGGACACGATCAGGAAGCGCAGGATGGGGTCATCACGCAGTTTGTGCCAGGCACCCGACAGGGTCATGATGCCGTTGATCATGCCGCCCCAGCTGGGGGCCAAGAGGATCAGCGAGAAGACCATGCCGATCGACTGGGTCCAGTCGGGCAAGGCGGTGTAGTGCAGGTGGTGAGGACCGGCCCACATGTAGGTGAAGATCAGGGCCCAGAAGTGCACG
>JBEEOS010000099.1:0-16166 GCA_041191485.1 Pseudomonadota bacterium | reverse complement strand
GCGGTGCATCTTGGGCGGCTTGCCCAGCAGCACGTCCATGGGCATGTCCACTGGACTTTCGTTGCCTTCGTCCACCAACCGGAGTTGGCGCTCTTCGGTAGCCACGCCGATCACGGCAAACGGGCAGCGCTCGCGTTCGCAGAAGGCCTTGAACTGCTCCAGCGATTCAGGGGCAATCGCCATCACATAGCGTTCCTGGCTTTCGTTGGACCAGATTTCCTTGGGCGCCAGGCCGGACTCTTCGAGTTGGACAGCACGCAGGTCAAAGCGGGCGCCGCGACCGGCGTCGTTGGTCAGCTCCGGAAAGGCGTTGGACAGCCCCCCCGCGCCCACGTCGTGGATGGCGAGGATGGGGTTGTTGGCGCCCTGCGCCCAGCAGTGGTTGATGACCTCTTGCGCACGGCGTTCGATTTCGGGGTTGCCGCGCTGCACCGAATCAAAGTCCAGATCGGCCGCGTTGGTGCCGCTGGCCATGGAGCTGGCGGCGCCGCCGCCCATGCCGATGCGCATGCCCGGGCCGCCCAGCTGGATCAGCAGCGTGCCAGCGGGGAACTCGATCTTCTTGGTCTGCGTCGCGTCGATCTGACCCAAACCGCCCGCGATCATGATGGGCTTGTGGTAACCGCGCTGCACGCCGTCCACCACCTGCTCGTATTCGCGGAAATAACCCGCCAGGTTCGGGCGGCCAAATTCGTTGTTGAAGGCCGCGCCACCCAGCGGGCCTTCGGTCATGATCTGCAGCGGGCTGGCCATGTGTTCAGGCTTGCCGCCCGGCTGGTCGCTCAGGCCGCCCCAAAGTTTGGACACGGTGAAACCGGCCAGACCCGCCTTGGGCTTGGAGCCGCGACCGGTCGCGCCTTCGTCACGGATCTCACCGCCCGCGCCGGTGGATGCGCCGGGGAAAGGCGAAATCGCGGTCGGGTGGTTGTGGGTTTCCACCTTCATGTGCTGCGGGCTGCACTTTTCGGTGTTGCGGATCATGCCGAACAGGCTGTGCGGCTGCGCCTGCCCGTCGATGGTGAACTGCGCGTTGAAGATCTTGTGGCGGCAGTGCTCGCTGTTGGCCTGCGCGAACATCATCAGCTCCACATCGGTCGGGTTGCGCTTCAAACCATTGAAGGCATTGACCAGGTACTCGATCTCGTCTTCGGCCAGCGCCAGGCCCCAGGCTTTGTTGGCGGCTTCCAGCGCGGAGCGACCGCCGCCGAGCACATCCACATGTTCCATGGGCGCGGCCTGCAAAGCGGTGAACAAGGCCAGCGCATCCTCACGCTTGGGCAAGGCCGATTCGGTCATGCGGTCGTGCAGCAGCGCGGCCACCTGGCCCAGCTGCTCGTCGCTCAGGGCCTTGGCACCGCCCAGCAAGCCGGACTTGAGCACCAGGCGGTATTCTGTGATGCGCTCCACGCGGTGGATCGGCAAACCGCAGTTGTGCGCGATGTCAGTGGCCTTGGAAGCCCAGGGCGACACGGTGCCAAGACGTGGGCTGACCACAATGACCGGGCCATCTGTCGGGCCTGCATACGGGTCGCCATAAGTGAGCAAGGCGGCCAGGGTTTGAATCTGGTCGCCTTGCAAGGGGGTGTTGGCGGACACGAGGTGCACAAAACGTGCGCTCAGGCCCTGAATATTGGGAGAAATCTGCGCCAGACGCGGCAGAAGTTGCGCAATACGAAAGTCGCTGATGGCGTTGCCGCCTTCAAAAATATGGTGCTGTACGGTCACTTGGTGGCCTTGTAGGGATAGGGACGGAGCGTCAAACGCGTCATGCCGCTGACTGGGGCATGATCACGCCGGCTATTTTACCCGGGACAACCCTGCTCCAGCGCTGGCTGGCAGCCCGGTGGGATAATTCGTGCCCATGACGATCACCATCAAAACCGCCCAAGACATTGAAGCCATGCGCGTGGCTTGCCGCCTGGCCTCCGAGGTGCTGGACTACATCACCCCCTTTGTGAAGCCTGGCGTCAGCACTGAAGAGCTGGACAAGCTGTGCCACGACTACATGGTCGATGTACAGCAGTGCATTCCGGCCCCGCTCAACTATGCGCCCGGCGGCTACAAGCCTTACCCCAAATCGATCTGCACCTCTATCAACCAGCAGGTGTGCCACGGCATTCCGAGCAGCGACAAGATCCTGAAAAAAGGCGACATCGTCAACCTGGACATCACCACCATCAAGGACGGCTGGCACGGCGACACCAGCCGCATGTTTGTGGTGGGCGAAGGCTCGATTGCGGCCAAGCGCCTGTGTTACCTGACGTATGAAGCCATGTGGAAAGGCATCCTGCAGGTCAAACCCGGCGCCAAGCTGGGTGATATTGGCCACGCGATTCAGAAGTTTGCCGAGGGACACGGTTTTTCTGTGGTGCGCGAGTTTTGCGGCCACGGCATTGGCCAGGGCTTTCACGAAGAGCCTCAGGTCTTGCACTACGGCAAGCCCGGCACGGGCATTGAGCTGGTGCCAGGCATGGTCTTCACCATCGAGCCCATGATCAACGCGGGCAAACGCGACATCAAGGAGCTGGGCGATGGCTGGACCATCGTCACCAAAGACCGCTCGCTGTCGGCCCAATGGGAGCACACAGTGGCCGTGACCGAAACCGGCTTTGATGTGCTGACCCTGTCTGCAGGCAGCCCACCCCTGCCCCCCTTTGTGACCACCACCGCTTGCTAAGACACCGGAGCTGCAGATGACCGACCTGTCCGCCCTGCGGGAAACCTACCGCTCGGACAAAGCGGCCTTGCTGACCCAGCTGGGCCAGATCCAGCTGCGCTCGGTCACCGTCTCGCGCACCCTGTCCAAGCTCACCCGCTTGACCGATGTCCTGCTCACGACCTTGTGGCAGCGTGCCGGGCTGGACGACAGCAAAGGCTGCCTCATGGCCGTGGGGGGTTACGGTCGCGGCGAACTCTTGCCTCACTCGGATGTGGATGTGCTGGTGCTGCTGCCTGACACCACCGAGCTGGACACCGACACGGCCTTGCAGGCCCAGCTGGAAGCCTTCATTGGCAGTTGCTGGGACGTGGGCCTGGAAATTGGCTCCAGCGTGCGTACCCTGTCGCAGTGCCTGGCCGAATCGGACAACGACATCACGGTGCAAACCGCGCTGCTGGAGTCGCGCCGCATCACGGGGCTGCCCCAGCTGGCCCAAGACTTTGAACAGGCGTATGCCCGGGCCATGGACGCGCAGGCGTTTTTCACGGCCAAGACGCTGGAGATGCGCCAGCGCCACACCAAATACGAAGACACCCCTTACGCCCTGGAGCCCAACTGCAAGGAGTCGCCCGGAGGCTTGCGCGACTTGCAGATCATTTTGTGGGTGGCCAAAGCCGCGGGGCTGGGCCATACCTGGAACGATCTGGTGCACAGTGGCATTGCCACTGCGCTGGAGGCGCGCCAGCTGCGTCGCAACGAAGCGCTGTTGACCTGCATTCGCAGCCGCTTGCACCTTGTGGCTCGACGGCGTGAAGAC
Organism: Pseudomonadota bacterium; assembly: GCA_041191485.1. Lineage (GTDB taxonomy): Bacteria > Pseudomonadota > Gammaproteobacteria > Burkholderiales > Burkholderiaceae_C > Limnohabitans_A. The sequence goes on along the minus strand of JBEEOS010000099.1, from coordinate 12,690 downwards.
CGTCTGGTGTTTGACCTGCAAACCGCGGTGGCCGAGTCCTTTGGCATGCAGGTGGAAACCACGGCCGAAGGCAGGCTCAAACTGCGCGCCAGCGAAAAGCTCATGCGCGAGTACTACTGGGCGGCTAAAGCGGTCATGCAGCTCAATCAGATTTTGTTGCAAGGCATTGAAGACCATCTCAAGCGCCAGCGCGGTGAAGGCCTGAACAGCTTTCGCCCCATCAATGAGCGGTTTTTCGAAAAAGATGGCCTGCTGGAGGTCGCCAACGACGAGCTCTACGAGCGTAACCCGCACGCCATTCTGGAAACCTTCCTGCTCTACCAGGCCACACCAGGCGTTAAGGGGTTTTCGGCTCGCACACTGCGCGCGCTCTACAACGCCCGCCACATCATGGACGCCCGGTTCCGGCGTGACCCGGTCAACCGTGCCACGTTTGTCCAGATCCTGCAGCAGCCGCAGGGCATCACCCACGCCATGCGCTTGATGAACCAGACTTCGGTGCTGGGGCGCTATTTGTGGGTGTTTCGACGCATCGTCGGGCAGATGCAGCACGACCTGTTTCATGCCTATACGGTGGACCAGCACATCCTGATGGTGCTGCGCAATGTGCGGCGGTTTTTCATGGCCGAACACGCCCACGAATACCCGTTTTGCAGCCAGCTGGCCGGCGACTGGGACAAGCCCTGGTTGCTGTATGCAGCGGCACTTTTCCACGACATTGCCAAGGGCCGGGGCGGCGACCACTCCCAGCTGGGGGCTGTGGAAGTGCGCACCTTCTGCCGGCAACACCAGATTGAAAAAGCCGATGCGCACATGATCGAATTTCTGGTCAGCGAACACCTGACCATGAGCCACGTGGCCCAGAAGGAAGACCTGGGCGACCCCGAAGTCATCGAGCGTTTTGCCAAACGCGTGGGCAACGAGCGCAACCTGACCGCGCTGTACCTGCTGACAGTGGCAGACATTCGCGGCACCAGCCCCAAGGTGTGGAACGCCTGGAAAGGCAAGCTGCTCGAAGACCTGTACAAGCTCACCCTGCGCATGCTGGGCGGACGCGCCCCCGACGCCCTGGCGCTGGTGGAGTCACGCAAGCGCGACGCGCTGGTGGAGCTGGCCCGTCAAGCCCAGCCCCACGAGGGACACAAGGCCCTGTGGGACATTCTGGACGTGAGCTACTTCATGCGCCACGATGCGGCTGACATTGCATGGCACACCCGCCAGTTGTCGCGTGTGGTTGCCAAAGTGGGCGGTGCAGAGCCCCAAACCACGGTGCGTGCGCGACTTTCGCCCGTGGGTGAAGGGCTGCAGGTTCTGGTTTTTACCCCCGACCAGCCCGATTTGTTCGCCCGTATTTGCGGCCACTTTGACCAGGCTGGCTTCTCGATTCTGGACGCCAAAATCCACACGGCCCGCAATGGCTGGGCGCTGGACACCTTTCAGGTCGTGACGCCCACATTGAGCGAGCACTACCGCGAACTGGTCAACATGATTGAAACCGGTTTGACCCGCACACTGATCGAACAAGGGCCTTTGCCTGCGCCCGTTAAAGGCCGCCTCTCGCGCCGGGTCAAAAGCTTTCCCATGGCGCCACGCGTCTCGCTCAAACCTGACGAAAAAGCCCAGAACTGGTTGCTGTCCGTCTCGGCCAGCGACCGCATGGGCCTGCTCTACAGCATTGCCCGGGTACTGGCCAAACACGGCATCAACCTGCAACTGGCCAAGATCAGCACCCTGGGCGAGCGGGTGGAGGACACCTTCCTGGTCAGTGGCGCCGAGCTGCAGCACAACAAGGCGCAGCTGGAAATCGAAACCGAATTGCTGGAAGCACTGCAGGCGCAGTGATCAGCCCTTTTTGCGCGGCGGCAGGCCCGTGTGCTGCGTGAGCAGTGTTCCTTTGCGCGGAGCCTGACCGGGCTTTTTGAGGCCAGCTGATGGTTTGACCAAGCTCTTGCCCGTTGAACCGCCCTGCCCTTTGCTGGGGGCCTGCGTGCTGTTGGTGCGGCGCGGGCTTTGGTAGCCGCCATCGGCCAGCGGTTGCCAACTAGGAATCAAATGCTGCTTGCCGTTACCGATCAGGTCGGCGCGGCCCATGGCTTTGAGGGCTTCGCGCAGCAGCGGCCAATTGTTGGGGTCGTGGTAGCGCAAAAAGGCCTTGTGCAGGCGGCGGCGCTTTTCGCCCTTGACGATGTCCACCTTCTCGCTGTCGTGCGTGATCTTGCGCAGCGGGTTGCGCTGGGTATGGTACATGGCCGTGGCGGTGGCCATGGGGCTGGGGTAGAAGGTTTGCACCTGGTCGGCCCGAAAGCCGTTTTTCTTGAGCCAGAGGGCCAGGTTCATCATGTCTTCGTCGCTGGTGCCGGGGTGTGCGGCGATGAAGTATGGAATCAAAAACTGCTTCTTGCCCACCTCTTCGCTGTACTTGTCGAACAGGGTCTTGAAGCGGTCGTAGCTGCCAATGCCCGGCTTCATCATCTTGGACAACGGGCCCTGCTCGGTGTGCTCAGGCGCGATCTTCAGGTAGCCGCCCACGTGGTGCTGCACCAGCTCTTTCACATACTCGGGCGACTGCACGGCCAGGTCGTAGCGCAGGCCGGAGCCAATGAGGATCTTCTTGATGCCCTTGAGCGCGCGGGCGCGGCGGTAGATCTTGATCAGCGGGCCGTGGTCGGTGGTCAGGTTCTGGCAGATGCCGGGGTACACGCAGCTGGGCTTGCGGCAGGCGGCCTCAATCTCTGGGCTCTTGCAGCCCAGGCGGTACATATTGGCCGTGGGGCCGCCCAGGTCGGACACCACGCCGGTAAAGCCCTTGACCTTGTCGCGGATGTCTTCCACCTCGCGGATGATGGATTCTTCAGACCGGCTCTGGATGATGCGGCCTTCGTGCTCGGTGATGGAGCAGAAGGTGCAGCCACCAAAGCAGCCGCGCATGATGTTGACCGAGAAGCGGATCATTTCCCACGCGGGGATCTTGGTGGTGCCGTCGTGGCTGCCCTGCTCGTCGGCGTAGCTGGGGTGCGGGCTGCGGGCATACGGCAGGTCGAACACATGGTCCATCTCGGCCGTGGTGAGCGGGATGGGTGGCGGGTTGATCCATACGTCGCGCGCGGTGGTACCCTCCCCGTGCGCCTGCACCAGGGCGCGGGCATTGCCGGGGTTGGTCTCCAGGTGCAGCACGCGGTTGGCGTGGGCGTACAGCACCGCGTCGGACTTGACCTGCTCGTAGGCAGGCAGGCGGATCACGGTGCGCTCGCGCGGAGGGACTTTGAAATCGCCTTTGCCGCGCAGCGCAGGATTCGGAACGAACTGAATGGGCTTGGTGTTCCCGGTGTTCTGCGCATTGGCCACGGCCTGCGCTTCGTCTTCGCGGGCGCAGCTCTGGCCCTGGGCCTTGGCCTGATCGCTGACCATCAGGTAGGGGTTGACGTGGGCCTCCACGTGGCCGGGGGTGTCCACCTCGGTGGAGTCGATCTCGAACCAGCCTTCAGGGGTGTCGCGCCGCACAAAGGCGGTGCCGCGCACATCGGTGATCTGCGCCACCGGCTCGCGCGCGGCCAGGCGGTGGGCGACTTCCACGATGGCACGTTCGGCGTTTCCATAGAGCAGCAGGTCGCACTTGCTGTCCACCACGATGGAGCGGCGCACCTTGTCGCTCCAGTAGTCGTAATGGGCGATGCGGCGCAGGCTGCCTTCGATGCCGCCCAGCACGATGGGCACTTCGGGGTAGGCCTCGCGGCAACGCTGGCTGTAGACGATGGCCGCGCGGTCGGGCCGTTTGCCGCCCACGTTGCCGGGGGTATAGGCGTCGTCGCTGCGGATTTTGCGGTCGGCCGTGTAGCGGTTGATCATGGAATCCATGTTCCCGCTGGTCACGCCCCAAAACAGATTGGGCTTGCCTAGAGCCTTGAAAGGCTCGGCGCTTTGCCAGTCAGGCTGGGCGATGATGCCGACCCGAAAGCCCTGGTTTTCCAGCATGCGGCCAATCACGGCCATGCCAAAGCTGGGGTGGTCCACATAGGCGTCGCCGGTCACCAGAATGATGTCGCAGCTGTCCCAGCCCAGTTGGGTCATTTCTTCGCGGCTCATCGGCAAAAACGGGGCCGTGCCAAAGCGGGCTGCCCAGAATTTGCGGTAACTGGTCAGCGGTTTGGCGTTGCGCGGGAAATACGAGACGTCGACGAAGGCGTTCATGAACGGGGCTTTGGGGTAACCCCGTAGTGTAGGCGTTTGGCAGTGGGCTTGGGTTGTGAGCGGGTATTGGCCTTTTAGCCTCTTTGGGGGCCGGTCTGGACAGGGGATGCACCAGCTTCCTCATGCTGCGGGTACGCAGAAATCGTCAGCCGGCGCACCCCTGCCCAGACCGGCTGTGGTGGCTCAAGCGCTTACAGATCTTTCTGGGCGCGCTGGATCAGGTCGCCAAAAGCCGCCTCGTCGCCCAGCTGTTGGGCGGCCAGCAGCGCCAGCTTGACAAGGAAAAGCTCGGATTTTTCTGCGCCCACGGTGTCGATGGCGGTAGCGAGCTGGTCGTAAACGGTCTCAAGACCGCCAATGGTCAGTCCGGTGCTTGTGGTCATTCGGTTACTCCGGTGGTCGCTTGTTGGAGGGCGGCGTTCAGGCGGTGGGCGTCCAGCGTCATCCAGCGGGCGCAGACGTGCTGGTCGGGGCGCAGCAGGTAGGCGGCGCCGTCGGTCTTCACACCCCAGCGGGCACGGGCACGGCCTTCGTTGTCGGGCAGGCAAGCATCTGCCCCTGCTGGGGCCTGGGCGCCCTGCCCGATCCCCTGCCCGATCCCCTGCCCCAAAGACCAGCAGGTCAAAACCACCGCCCAGGTGGTCAAGCAAGTAGTCGTCAGCCCCCAGCCGCACGTTGGCCGGTGGCGCGCCGTGGGCCGGGCCGCTTTGGAACAGCGAGTTGTCGTCGCCCGCGCTGTTGAGGGCGGATCGGGTGTATTCATGCGGGCGCGATGTGCGCCAGTGATACAGCGGGCGAACAAAGGCTTCGGTGAGCGAAAGCGAGAGCACCGCGTCGAGCAGCAGCCTGAAGCCCCGGCTGGGCGGCGTCATGAAGCGGGTGCTTTTGCCCGCTTCGTCAATGATTTCCCAGGCGGCGCCGACGCGCTCTGCGCTGTAGCTGGCCAGCAGGCTCTCGGGGGCTTGCCCGCTGCAGATCAGGCCCAGGCGCCAGCCCAGGGCCTGCGCATCCTGAAAGCCGGTATTGGCCCCGCGAACGCCAAAAATCGGCAGCAGGTGCGCGGCGTCGCCAATGAACAGCGTTCGCCCTGCGCGGTAGTCGGGCAGCGTGAGGGTGCGGGCCGAATAGACCGAGCACCAGTCCATCTCCCACGGTTTGCCGCCGTGGCCAATCAGTTCCAGCTGAGCGTTGATACGGGCCTTGAGCGATTCGGGCTCGAGCGCCTGTTCGGGCGTTTCGCCTTCGGGCAGCTGGTAGTCCACGCGCCAGATATTGAGCGGTTCGCGGTGCATCAGCACCGTGTTGCGTGGGTTCCATTCGGGGTCGAAGAAGGCCAGGCGCTCGGTGGGGAGCGGCAGGTCGATGCGGATGTCGGCGATCACGAAGCGGCCTTCATAAGATGCGCCTTCGAGCTTGAGATCCAGCAGCGTGCGGATGCCCGAGCGCGCGCCGTCGGACGCGATCAGCCATTCGGTTTGCAGCGTGTACGGGCCTTCGGGGGTGTCCACCTCGACCTCGGCGTGGCCCTCGTGCTGCACCAGGCCGGTGACGCGGTTGCCCCAGCGCAGCTCGATCAGGGGGTGCGCTTCGCAGGCGTCGACCAGAAACTCCTCCAGGTACTGCTGCTGCAGGTTGATCATGGGCCAGAAGCGGTCGTTGTCGTCGTGTGGCGCCTCCATGCGAAAGACGCGCTGCCCCCGGTAGAAGGAATTGCCAAAGCGCCAGGGCAGCCCGTGCTGCGTCACACGGTCGGCCACCCCCACCTGCTGCAGGATTTCCATCGAGCGGCGGGTGAAGACGATGGCGCGGCTGCCTTCGCTGACCTGCAGTTCCGATTCCAGCAACACACAGGGCACGCCGTGTCGGGCGAGTTCAAGCGCAGCGGTCAGGCCCACAGGGCCGCCCCCTGCAATCACCACCTGGTGGCGCGGTTGCGTGGCGTTTTTGGAAGCCAGCCAGGGCTGGTGAACTTTGTAGTCGTAATAGATCGAGCGGCGCGGCTCGGTGGCTGGGCTGTGCACGGTGTCTCCTCGCGTTCTGTCCGGTTGAGCGGCAGTTTAGTCGGGAGGCCACCGGGAGATGTCCCCAAAAAAGGACGTCATGCATGCGGGGCTAGCAGCCAGCCCACCAGCTCCTTGTGCCCCGACAGGCCCAGCTTGCGGTACAGGCGCTTGGTGTAGGTCTGCGCGCTGGCCGGAGTCAGGCCGAGGCGCTCGGCCAATTCGGCAGTGGACAAGCCCTGCAACAAGGCACGCACCACGTCTTCATCGCGTGGCGTCAGCTCGGGCGCACGCAGGGCCAGGCGGTCCAGCATCAGGCCCATCAGGTCTTCGCTCAGCTGCTGCCCTGCGTGGTGCAGACGAACGGCCTGCACGATCAGGGGCGCCAGCGCTTCGACAATGCGCAACTCGCCGTCGCTGAGCAGCCCATGCTCGCGGCCCCGGTACAGGTTGACCGAAATCCAGCGTCGGCCTTCGTGCAGCGACAGGATGGCCAGTCGCTCGGCCACTTGCGGCAGTTCGTAGCAGATCTGGCGGTAGTCGGGGTGCTGCACATCGCTGGCCGCCTGGCGGTGCAGCACGATGTGGGGGCGCTGCGGCGTGGCTTTGCGGGCGGTGGCCTCGTGCGCCTGCATGGCCTTTTGGGCGCCATCGAGCCGGTAAAAGCGCTGCACATAGGCCTGAGAAATGTCGGGCAGCTCACGTGTGCGCGAGCGGTCGCCCACGGCCACGGTGCGCGGTCGGCCTGTGCCCTCAAACGAAAAAATCGTGCACTGAGCCAGGGGCACCAGCGGCCCCAGCAGATGCAACACTTCTTCGGCCACGGCATGGCGGTCCGACAGGCCCAGTTTTTCGAGCAAGGTGCTGATCTGGTTCAAGGGCAGCTCCAGCGCGTGTGTACCAAGCGATGGGCACACCCAATAAGGGTATGGATGGGCGGCAACAGATAGCTTCTTGGACATGCACGCATGGTAGCTGCACGTGTCCATTGCTCGGTTATTCTTGGCCCATGCCGTTTTCCCTGTCTGCCCCCGCACACCACGAGCTGATCGTCAAGAAAAGCCGCTTCATCGCGTGCGTGGAACCGGTGTCCGGGCGCGAAGAGGCGCAAGCTCGCGTGGCCCAGCTCAAGGCCGAGCACCCGGACGCCCGGCATGTGTGCTGGGCGTTGCTGGCCGGCGGACAGTCGGCCGCCAATGACGATGGCGAGCCTGGCGGCACCGCCGGGCGGCCCATGCTGGACGTGCTGCGCCACCAGGACTTGCAAGGTGTGCTGGCTACGGTGGTGCGCTACTTTGGTGGCATCAAGCTCGGCGCCGGTGGGCTGGTACGGGCCTACACGGATGCAGTGGCCCAAGCCCTGTTGACGGCAGACAAAATTCCGCTCATCAAACAGTCGCAACTGGCCTGCAGCGTGCCTTATGCGCTAGAGGGCATGGTGCGCCGCGAGCTGGAGGCGAGCAAAGCCCATTTGCAAGCTGTCGAGCACGCAAGTGTGGTGACCCTGCACTTTGCCTTGCCCGAGCCCGACGCACCTGCACTTGTGCAGCGCCTGGGCGACAGTGGGCGCGGTCAGCTGGTCTGGCTGGATGCGACAGCTCACGCATAATCGCCCTCGCCATGTCCGATCACGAACCGCTCAACCACCCTCGGTCCAAGACCGATCTCTTTGTGTCTTTTTCCCTGTTGGCCCTGCAGGGCTTTGGCGGCGTTCTGGCCGTGGTGCAACGGGTGCTGGTCGAAGAAAAGCGCTGGCTCACGCGGGAACAATTCATTGAAGACTGGGCCGTGGCCCAGATCATGCCCGGGCCCAATGTGGTCAACCTCGCCCTCATGATTGGCGGTCGCTACTTTGGCTTGCCGGGCGCCCTGGCAGGCGTTGCCGGTATGTTGACGGCCCCCTTGGTGGTGGTACTGCTCTTGGTCATGGCTTTTGGTGGCGTCTCGGACAGCGCGTGGGCACAGGGCGCCTTGCGCGGCATGGGTGCCGTGTCTGCCGGCTTGATCACGGCCGTGGGTCTGAAGCTGATGTCGGCCCTGAAGTCCAACCCCATGGGCATGCCCGTGTGCATTGGGCTGGCCTTGGCCAGTTTTGCGGGCGTGGGGCTGCTGCGTCTGCCCTTGGCCTGGGTGCTGCTGGCCTCCGGGTCTGTGGGCTGCATCTGGGCTTACGTTCAACTGGCCCGCCAAGCGGTCAATGAAGTGGACAAGGAGCAGGCATGAACCCCGTCTTGCAATTGTCCGTCGCAGATTGGCTGGAGCTGTTTCAGCACTTTGCCTCTTTGTCTTTGCTGGCAGTCGGCGGCGCCATCACGACTGCGCCAGACATGCATCGCTACCTGGTCGGTCAGGTGGGCTGGCTCAGCGACAGCCAGTTCACATCGTCCATCGCCCTGGCGCAGGCAGCGCCCGGCCCCAATATTTTGTTTGTGGCCTTGATGGGCTGGAATGTGGGCTTGAATGCCAGCACCGGGGCAGGCCTGGGTCTGCAGCTGGGGATGGGGCTGATGGGTGTAACGGTGGCCTTGCTGGGCATCATGCTGCCCTCCTCCATCCTGACTTACACAGCCACGCGCTGGGCGCACCAACACCGTGAGATGCGAGCCATCAAGGCCTTCAAGGCCGGGATGGCGCCCATCGTGATTGCCTTGCTCATGGCCACGGGCTGGTTGCTGACCCTCAGTCACGACCAGCCTGCCAAGGACTGGCCGCTGTATCTGCTGACGCTACTGACCACCTTGCTGGTCTGGCGCACCCGTATCCACATGTTGTGGCTGATTGGCCTGGGCGCCTTGCTCGGCGCTTTCGGCTGGGTCTGACTTATTTGTAGAAAGCCGACACGCGCCCTTTGAGCTTGAGCATCAAGGGGTTGCCTTTGCGGTCGAGCGTCTTGCCTGCAGGCACTTTGATCCAGCCTTCGCTGATGCAGTACTCCTCCACATCAAAGCGCTCTTTGTCATTGAACAGGATGCCAATGTCATGCTCAAAAATGGCGGCCACATGGTGGGGGCTGCGCGGATCAATGCTCAGGTGGTCAGGCAGTTCGGGGCGTTGTGCAATGTCGCTCATGGTCAGTTGGAGTGGGGGTTTTCAAAAAAGACGATGTTGGAATAGTCGCTGAACTCGAAATAAACCTTCTTCTCGCCTGGGTCCACCTGCATGTTCAGGTTTTCGTCGAGAACGCCATAGCCGTAGCGGTAGGCACGGGGCTTGCCGTCTTCGGTGCCCAAAGCAGTGCTGAGTTTGTCCACCTTCAAAAAGCGGCGAACGACCTTGTCACCCGCGTACACCTCCAACACGCCATTGGTGCCGGTCCAGTTCTGGATACCTCGGCCGATCTTGTTTTGCTGTTCCTGGGTACAGCCACCAAGCGCCGTCACAGCCGCTGCGGCAAGGAGGGTTAAAACCGTTTTATTCATCTTGCAAACTCCCTGACCAATGATGTGTTTACAGACCGCGCTGACGCAGGGCTTCATAGAGGCACACCCCCGAAGCCACTGAGACGTTCAGACTTTCGAGCGCGCCTTGCATGGGAATGCTGATCAGCTCATCGCAGGTCTTGCGTGTCAACTGGCGCATGCCCGGCCCTTCGGCACCCAACACCAGGGCTGTGGGGCCTTTCAGGTCGGTTTGGTAGAGCGTGCGGGGCGCGTCGCCACTGGTGCCGATCACCCAAATGTTGCGTTCCTTGAGCTCGCCGAGCGTACGCGCCAGGTTGGTGACCATGAAATACGGCACGGTTTCTGCCGCGCCGCTGGCCACCTTGGCCACGGTGGCATTGATACCGGCTGCGTGGTCCTTGGGGGCAATCACGGCGTGGGCCCCTGCCCCATCGGCCACGCGCAGGCAGGCGCCCAGGTTGTGCGGGTCGGTGATGCCGTCGAGCACCAGCAACAGTGGCGGGCCTTGCAGATCGTCCAGCAACTCGTCGAGCGAGCGGGCCTGGGCCACCGGCTCCACCAGCGCAGCCACACCCTGGTGGCCATGGCTGCCTGCCAGTTTGGACAGGCGCAGACCATCGGCTTCGATCAGACGCACCCCCGCCTCCTTGGCGCGGGCGATGAACTGCCGCATGCGGGCATCACGCCGGCTGGCTTCGAAATAGACCTCCACGATGGAGTCGGGGGCGGTCTTCATGCGGACACCAACCGCGTGAAAGCCGAAAAGAACTTTGTGTGTGGACATAGCCCCGCATTATCCTGCCTGCGGGACGCCCTGCCTCAGTCTCTGTTGACCAAAGCCCCGGCTTGTAGCGTCAATACCGTGTCGCAGCGGCGGGCCAGGCCCATGTCGTGGGTCACCAGCACCAGTGTGGTGCCGTTTTCCTGATTGAGTTTGAACATCAAATCCGCCACGGCCTGGCCCGTGGCGTGGTCCAGGCTGCCAGTCGGTTCGTCGGCCAGCAGGAGTTGTGGACGCGTGACAAACGCTCTTGCCAGCGCCACGCGTTGTTGTTCGCCGCCGCTGAGCAGGCGCGGCAGATGCGAAAGCCGCTGGCCCAGACCCACATGCTCCAGCATTTGTCTGGCCCGCTCGCGGGCATCGCGCTGGCCCGCCAGCTCCAGGGGCATCATCACATTTTCGAGTGCGGTGTAGTGCGGCAGGAGCTGAAAATTCTGGAACACAAACCCGACATGTCGGGCGCGCAGTTGGGCGCGTTGATCTTCATTGAGGGTAAAGAGGTCTGTGCCTGCCAGGTGGACGTTTCCATGGCTGGGTGTGTCCAGGCCCGCAAGCAAAGCCAGCAGGGTGCTTTTGCCCGAGCCAGAGGCCCCCACGATGGCACAACTTTGCCCCTGCGGGATCTCGAATGAAATATCGCGCAAAATCTCCAGCTCACCGCTGGAGTCCTGCACGGTCTTGCCAAGGTGGTGAACGGACAAAATGGATTCAGACATGCCAGACTTTCTGCTTCAACGTCGACACTTTAGCGCCTGCGCCCTGACCTTGGCTGCCAGCGGTTTTACGCCCCTGCTCAGCCAAGCTGCCAGCAAGGGCTCCATTTTGGTTGTAGGAGACTCCATCAGCGCCGAGTACGGCCTGCCCCGCGGCTCGGGCTGGGTGACGCTGCTGGAGCAACGCCTTGTGAACAGCGCCTTGCCATGGTCGGTGGTCAACGCCAGCATCAGTGGCGACACCACTGCGGGTGGACGCAGCCGGCTTGCTGCCTTGTTGGCACAACACCGACCCAAGGTGCTGATCATCGAGTTGGGCGCCAATGACGCGCTGCGCGGCCTGCCCATGAACGCGACGCAAGACAACCTGCTGGCCATGACGCGTATGGCGCAAGCGCAAGGCGCTGCGGTGCTGCTGCTGGGCATGCAGATGCCGCCCAACTATGGACCGGTGCTCATGAAGGCGTTCGAGCAGGTGTTTGTCAACGTGGCTCGCCAGACAAAAGCCTTGCGGGTGCCTTTTTTGCTCAAAGGCATTGCCGATGCGCCAGAGCCTTTTGCCCTGTTCCAGAGCGACCGCATCCACCCCAATGTTCAGGCGCAATCGATCATGCTGGACAATGTCTGGCCTGAACTGAAGAAATTGTTGAAATGAGTGTCCACCTGATCGACGCGCCCAGCGCCCTGCAACGTCTGCAGACTTTTGACGCCATACTGGACGCACGCAGCGAAGGCGAATATGCGCTGGACCACCTGCCGGGCGCGGACAACTGGCCTTCGCTCAATGATGCCGAACGCGTTCAGGTGGGCACGCTGTACAAGCAAGTCAGCCCTTTTGAAGCCCAGAAAATTGGCGCGGCCCTGGTGGCGGCCAACATCTCACGGCACATCCTGGCCCATGTCATGGACAAGCCCAAAAGCTGGAAGCCCTTGGTGTACTGCTGGCGTGGTGGCAAGCGCAGCAACTCGCTGGCACTCATCCTGGGGCAGATCGGTTTTCAGGTGACTTTGATTGAGGGCGGCTACAAAGCCTTTCGATCCGCCCTGGTGCAAGACATTCCCCAACGTGTCGAGCCATTGAAGTGGCGTGTGCTCTGCGGCCCCACGGGTTCGGGCAAAACCCGTTTGCTGCAGGCCCTGGCCGCCCAGGGCGCACAAGTCCTGGACCTGGAGGCGATTGCCAGCCACCGTGCCTCGGTACTGGGCATCATTCCCGGCCAGCCGCAGCCGACACAAAAGGCCTTTGAAACGCAGCTTTGGCATGCGCTTTGCCAGTTTGACCCCAAGCGTCCGGTTTACGTGGAGGCCGAAAGCAAAAAGGTCGGCAACCTCACCTTGCCCGACAGCCTGATGGAGGCCATGCGACAAAGCCCATGTATCCGGCTCGAGCTGTCAGTGCCTCACCGCGTTCAACTGTTGATGGAAGACTACGACTATTTTGTCCAGGACCCGGCACTCTTTGGCGAACGTCTGGACCGCCTGGCAGACCTGAAAGGCCGTGCGGTGGTGGAGGACTGGAAAGCTCGTGCACACGCGGGTCAAACGGCCGAAGTGGTGGCCGAGTTGCTGAAGAAACACTACGACCCGGGTTACGAAACCTCGACGGC
>JBEEOS010000098.1:0-8071 GCA_041191485.1 Pseudomonadota bacterium | reverse complement strand
GAAAAACTTGGCCAAACGTACGTTTCTCGATTTCGAGCAACCCATTGCCGAACTCGAAGCCAAGATTGAAGAGCTGCGCTATGTGCAAAGCGAGTCGGCGGTGGACATCACCGATGAAATTGACCAGCTGAGCAAGAAAAGCCAGCAGCTGACCAAAGACATCTACAGCGACCTGACCCCCTGGCAGGTCACCAAGATTTCGCGTCACCCCGAGCGCCCCTATACGCTGGACTACGTCAACGCTCTGTTCACCGACTTTGTCGAGATGCATGGCGATCGTCACTTTGCGGATGACCAGTCGATTGTGGGTGGACTGGCGCGATTCAATGGCATGCCTTGCATGGTGCTGGGGCATCAAAAGGGGCGTGATACCAAAGAGCGCACCATGCGCAACTTCGGCATGAGCAAGCCCGAGGGCTATCGCAAGGCGCTACGCCTGATGAAGACCGCCGAAAAATTCAAATTGCCCGTCTTCACCTTTGTCGATACGCCCGGCGCCTACCCCGGCATTGACGCAGAAGAGCGCGGCCAGTCCGAGGCCATTGGCCGCAACATCTTCGAGATGGCGCAGCTTGAAGTGCCCATCATCACCACCATCATTGGTGAAGGGGGCTCGGGCGGCGCGCTGGCCATCTCGGTGGCCGATCAGGTGTTGATGCTGCAGTACTCTGTGTACTCGGTCATCAGCCCCGAAGGCTGCGCTTCCATCCTTTGGAAAACCGGAGAGAAGGCCGAATTGGCTGCGGAAGCCTTGGGCATCACGGCGCACCGCCTCAAGGCCTTGGGGCTGATCGACAAAATCGTCACCGAACCCGTTGGTGGCGCACATCGTAACCACGAGCAAATGGCCGCTTTTCTCAAGCGCGCATTGGGCGATGCGCTGCGCCAGGTGGTGGACCTCAAGCCCAAAGAATTGCTGGAAACCCGCTACCAGCGCTTGCAGAGCTATGGCCGCTTCAACGACACCAAGGCGGGCAAATAAGCCTGCGGGCGCCAAGTCATGACGCAATCCCTGGCCCAGGCCCTGCAGGCGTTTTCGCCCGGCCTGCCGCTGGTGGTGGCTTTCAGTGGAGGGGCGGACTCCACGGCCTTGCTGGCTGCATGCGTGCAGCGCTGGCCCGGGCAGGTGAGGGCGGTGCATGTGCACCACGGCCTGCAGCCTGCGGCTGACGATTTCCAGAAACATTGTGAAGCCTTTTGCGAGAGGTGGCAGGTACCCCTCTTGGTGCAAGGCATTGACGCGCGGCCCCTGCCCGGGCAAAGCCCTGAAGATGCAGCGCGCAAGGGGCGCTATGACGCCTTGATCCGTGCCGTGCAGACCCACTGGCCGCAAGTGCGTGACATCGCTTTGGCTCAGCACGCCGATGACCAGATCGAAACCCTGTTGCTGGCACTCTCGCGCGGCAGCGGTTTGCCAGGATTGGCGGCCATGCCGATGCACTGGGAAAAACAGGGTTTGCGCTGGCATCGGCCGCTTTTGCAAGTGCCAGGAGCTGAGCTGCGCGCCTGGCTGCTCGAGCAGGGACTCGCCTGGGTGGAGGACCCGAGCAACCAGGACGAGCGCTACACCCGCAACCGGATTCGCAAGCGCCTGCTGCCCGTGTTGCAAGAGGTGTTTCCGTCTTTTCGGGATACTTTTGCCCGCAGTGCCCGCCATGCAGCCCAGGCGCAAGACCTGTTGCAGGCGCAGGCACAGGCCGACCTGCAGGCCCTGGGCTCGCCCCCCACGATTGCCGGTCTGCAAGCCTTGAGCGTGCCACGACAGGGCGCTGTGTTGCGCCATTGGCTCTACACCGAACATGGCACGCAAGCCTCGAGCGCGCAGCTGCAAGAGCTGCAACGGCAGCTCAAAGCCTGCACGACCCGAGGCCACAGACTGGCCATTCGCGTAGGTGGTGGTTTTGTCGTACGTGAGGGTGAGCGCCTGGCGTGGGCTGGCGAGGCCAAAAACGATCCGGACACTTGATAAAATCTTCGGTTTTGCGGCCTTTCAAGATTTTTACCCATGGCTTTGATTGTTCATAAATACGGCGGCACTTCGATGGGCTCGACCGAGCGCATCCGCAACGTGGCCAAACGCGTGGCCAAATGGGCGCGTGCCGGTCACCAGATGGTGGTCGTGCCCAGCGCCATGAGCGGCGAAACCAACCGCCTGCTGGGTCTGGCCAAAGAGCTGGCCCCATCGAAGGCCGACAGCGCCTACAACCGCGAACTCGACATGCTGGCCTCTACGGGCGAGCAGGCCTCGTCTGCGTTGCTGGCCATTGCCCTGCAGGCCGAAGGCATGCCTTCTGTCAGCTACGCCGGCTGGCAAGTGGCCATCAAGACCAATGACGCCTACACCAAGGCCCGCATCGAGTCGATCGACGACGAGCGTGTGCGTGGCGACCTGGCCGCAGGCAAGGTGGTCATCATCACTGGCTTTCAAGGGGTGGATGATGCCGGCAACATCACCACGCTCGGTCGCGGGGGGTCCGACACCTCTGCCGTGGCCGTGGCCGCAGCCATGAAGGCTGACGAATGCCTGATCTACACCGATGTGGACGGCGTCTACACCACCGACCCGCGTGTGGTGCCCGAAGCCCGTCGCCTGAACAAGGTGAGCTTTGAAGAGATGCTGGAAATGGCTTCTCTGGGCTCCAAGGTTCTGCAGATCCGCTCGGTTGAATTTGCCGGCAAATACAAAGTCCCCATGCGCGTGCTCTCCAGCTTCACGCCCTGGGACATCGACATCAACGAAGAAGCCCAGTCGGGCACCCTGATCACTTTTGAGGAAGACGAACAAATGGAACAAGCCATCGTTTCCGGCATTGCCTTCAACCGCGACGAAGCCAAAATTTCCGTGCTGGGTGTGCCCGACAAGCCAGGTATTGCTTACCAGATCCTGGGCGCTGTGGCGGATGCCAACATCGAAGTTGACGTGATCATCCAGAACGTCTCCAAAGACGGCAAGACCGACTTCAGCTTCACCGTGCACCGCAACGACTATGCCCGCACCGTGGACCTGCTCAAGGAAAAAGTGTTGCCCGCGCTGGGCGCGACCGAGGTGGTGGGTGACACCAAGATCTGCAAAGTCTCTATTGTGGGCATTGGCATGCGCAGCCACGTCGGCGTGGCCAGCAAGATGTTCCGCTCGCTCAGCGAAGAGGGCATCAACATTCAGATGATCTCGACCTCCGAGATCAAAACCTCGGTGGTGATCGACGAAAAATACATGGAATTGGCTGTGCGTGCCCTGCACAAAGCCTTCGATCTCGACCAGGCCTGAGGTATAATCTATCCACTTCAGGAAACGTGACCGAGTGGCCGAAGGTGCTCCCCTGCTAAGGGAGTATGGGGTGTAGAGCCTCATCGAGGGTTCGAATCCCTCCGTTTCCGCCAGTCAAGAGCCCAAGTAATCGATTTACTTGGGCTTTTTTGTTTCGGTACAGAATGAAAAACACCCCGGGGTTTCCCTTCGGGGTGGTTCACGGCTTTCCAGGATTGAGCTGCTTTAGAGTGATCAACCGAGAGAGTGTTGCGGTCAAGCCAAAGGGTTTTGGGCGTGCTCGGCGCCACCTTGCAGCAACTGCATGAAGCCTTGATCTGCCAAGGCTATCTCGATCAGTTCTGGCAACGACTCAAAACCCATTTTGTCGAGCACGCGTGCGCGGTGGAGTTTGACCGTGGCCGGAGCCGAGCCTTTGAGCTCGCTGATTTCCTTGTTGCCGTAACCCCGAATCATCAAACTGCAGACTTCGCGCTCCTTGTCGGTCAAACGTTTAAAGCGTGCACTGATCTCAAGGCTGCGAACCAATTTGGCGTGGTGCGCACGGTCGCGGGCCAGGCCATCTTCAACAGCCTGGAGTAACGTGGCCATGCCAAAGGGCTTGAGCAGGAATTCGATGGCGCCCTGTTTCATGGCGGTCACGATTTCCTGGGGCTGGCTTTCGCCAGAAATGAAGACGATGGGGGTTTCCCGTCCGCTTTGCACCAATCGCTTTTGCAATTCCACCCCATGCATTTTGGGCATGCACATGTCCAGCAAAATCACCGCAGGGGACAGGGGCAGGGAGTCACGAAGAAACGCCACGGGGTCGCTGAAGGTCTGGACTGAGTAGTTGGATTGACCCAGTGCAAAAGCCAGGCTGCGGCTGATCGATGGGTCATCATCGATCAGGTAGACATGGCCTTTGAAGTCGTCAAAATTCATCCCCATAGCGTAGCGTCAGAACCCGCTTTGTCTGTACGCCAATTGGCGTATGGGAATTTTGAATTAAGTTTTCTTTGGTGTTAATTCTTGGCGCCGGCTGACAAAGCCAGCTGCTTTTGCGTACGCAGCTCTTGCTCGTCTGGGGGTGTTTGCGTGGGCCAACCCTGCAGGTGCCGGATGCTCAAGTCTGCCATGGCGGCGATCCAATCAGCGCGGGTGTTCAGACAGGGAATGTAGTGGAACGCTTCTCCGCCGGCCTGGATAAAAGCCACCTTGGCTTCTTGTTGAATCTCTTCGAGGGTTTCCAGGCAGTCGCTGGTAAAGCCAGGGCAAATCACATCCACCTTGCGCACCCCCGATGTGGCCATTTTCACCAAGGTCGGTTCGGTGGCTGGTTCCAGCCATTTGGCTTTGCCAAAACGCGACTGGAAGGTGATGCGATAAGCATCGGGCGAAAGCTCGAGTGCCTGGGCCAGGAGGCGGGCGGTTTTCATGCACTCGCAATGGTAAGGGTCGCCCAAGTGCAAGGTGCGCTCGGGCACGCCATGAAAGCTCATCACCAGGCATTCGCCTTGGCCATGGGCTTGCCAATGTTCGCGCACTTGGCTGGCCAGGCTCCGGATGTAGCCGGCATCGTCATGATAGTGGTTGATGAAGCGCAGTTCGGGCAGGTGGCGGCGCTTGAGCCCCCAGCGGTACACCTCGTCAAACACACTGGCTGTGGTGGTGGCGCTGTACTGCGGATAGGCGGGCAAGACCAGGATGCGTTGCACGCCCTCGGCTTTGAGTTGGTTCAGCGTCTGATCAATCGCGTTTTGGCCATAGCGCATGGCGGCGCGGACCGTGACGTCGTGCCCTTGTGCTTGGAGCTGTGACTGCAGCAATTGCGCTTGTTGTTCGGTATGGACTTTGAGGGGGGAGCCGTGCTCGGTCCAGATGCTGGCGTATTTGGCGGCGGACTTGGCTGGGCGCACGCGCAAGATGATGCCGTGCAGGATCAACCACCAGATGGGTTTGGGGATTTCGACCACGCGCGAGTCACTCAAAAACTGCCCCAGGTAGCGGCGAAGCGCTGACGCCGTAGGCGCTTCGGGTGTGCCCAGGTTGCACAAAACAATGGCGGTTCGGGCGGGGGTGCCGTGGGTGTAGGGGGGTTCTTTTGCGAAAGTCATGCGTTATTCTCTTCGATCATGATCGACCTCCAAAAAATCAGAGCCATCACCATTGATCTGGATGACACGCTCTGGCCGATTACCCCCACGATAGCGCAAGCCGAACAGGTTTTGCAGAACTGGCTCGCACAGCACGCGCCTGCAGCCGCAGCTTTGGCCCAACAGCCCGGTGTGCGTCAGCGCGTTCGGCTGGCTGTCGAGCAACAGTGGCCCGAACGTTTGCACGACCTTTCCTTTTTGCGGCTGCAAAGCTTGCGGCAGTTATTGCAAGAAGCCGGCGAAGCGCAGGCGCATGCAGAGCCCGCTTTTGAGGTGTTTTTTGACGCCCGCCATCAAGTGCGCTTGTACGACGACACAGTGACTGCTTTGGCATTTTTGAGCGCGCGCTTGCCGGTGCTGGCCTTGTCCAATGGCAATGCGGATGTGCATCGCATTGGCTTGGGCCAGTATTTTGTGGGCTCTGTGGCTGCCCGGCATGTGGGCGTGGCCAAGCCTGATCGTGTGATTTTTGAGCATGCCGCTCAGGTGTTGGGTCAGCCGCTGGATGCCGTGCTGCATGTGGGCGATGATGCGCACCTGGATGTGTGTGCCGCCCTGGAGGTGGGCATGCAGGCAGTTTGGGTCAACCGCAACGATTTGACATGGCACGGAGGTGACAAGACGGCACACCTTGAGGTGCGCGATTTGCTGCAGCTGTGTACACAATGGCCGCAAGATCCGGAGTCTGTTTCATGAGCATTCGTATTTATGGCATTGCCGCTTCGCGGGCTATTCGTCCGCTGTGGACGGCCACCGAGCTCGGGCTTGATTTTGAACACATCAACATGCCTTACGCTGGCGGCGCCACCCGCACGCCCGAGTTTTTAGCCATCAACCCCAATGGGCACATTCCCGCTGTGGTGGATGTGCGACCTGAAGGCGAGGTTGTGGTGTGGGAGAGCATGGCCTGTGCGCTGTATCTGGCACAGGTGCATGGGCGCGCGGATGGCGCAGACATCAGTCCCGCCAATGCGCAGGAACAAGCGCAGGCTTTGCGCTGGAGTTTCTGGACAGTGACCGAGCTTGAGCGCGATGCCCTGACGGTGCTCATGCACCGCATGGGCATGTCCGCCGAGCAACGCAAGCCCGAGCTGGCCGATGCGGCAGAAGGGCGATTGAAGGCCCCGCTACGTGTGCTGGAGCAGGCTTTGCTGGACCAGAAGAGCAAGGGGCAAGCCCATCTGGCCGCGAACCGTTTTACGGTGGCGGATGTGTGTGTGGCCAGCGTGGTCAACTGGATTCGCCCGGCCGAGGCGCTTATGCAGGCGTATCCTGCCGTCAGCGACTGGTTACACCGATGCGTCAACCGCCCGGCGCACCATGCGGCCCGAAAGCTGGGGCGCTGATCGCCAACCCTTCAGAAGCGGCCCAAGGCCTGCATTTTCCAGGCCAGCCAGAGTTTTCGCAGGGGTGTCAGTGCAATGCGTTGCCTGAGCACATCAAAGTGGCTGGCCTCGATTTCGCGCAGCAAGGTGCGGTAGATGCTGGCCATCATCAAGCCTGGCTTTTGATGACGACGGTGTTCGCTGGGCAGCTCGGCCAGGGCTTGATCGTATAAAGCGTGCGCGCGCTGGGCCTGAAATTGCATCAAAGCCACAAAAGCGGGGCTGTGCTTGCGCTGCAGCAGGTCTTGCGCCTTGACGTCAAAGCGCTGCAACTCGTCAATCGGAAGATAGATGCGACCGCGCAGGGCGTCTTCGCCCACATCGCGAATGATGTTGGTGAGCTGAAAGGCCAGGCCCATGGTGTGGGCGTAAGCATCCACGCGAGGGTCCTTTGGGCCAAAAATGCGCGCTGACACTTCGCCCACCACACCCGCGACCAGGTGGCAATAGTGGCGCAGACCGGCATAGTCCAGGTAGCGGCTTTGGCTGAGGTCCATGCGACAACCTTCGATCACAGCCAGCAGGTGCTCTGCCGTGATGGAGAAGGCCTGCACATGCGGCATCAAGGCTTGCAGGGCGGGGTGGCTGGCCTGGCCTGCAAAGGCCTGGTGCACCTCGCGCTCCCACCATGCCAGCTTGGCCTGGGCCACGCTGGGGTCCGAGACCTCGTCCACCACATCGTCTACTTCCCGGCAAAAGGCATAAAAAGCCGTGATCGCGGCGCGTTGGGCGGGTGGCAAAAACAGGAAGGCGTAATAAAAACTGCTGCCCGAGGCAGTGGCTTTTTGCTGAACGTACGCTTGTGGAGTCATGGGGCGATTGTCGCACTGTGGGCTGGGCCCGGTCCTTGCAGGAGCTGTTCAAAGTGACGTTGCAAGGCCTTTCGGCTGGCGCCTTGGACGATGAGCAGCAGCAGGTGTTTTTGTAATGCGGTGCGCGGCCATTTCAGGCGCTGCGTCAGACTGTTGGTGGGCTGCTGGCGCAGCAATTGCAAAGTGGCTGCCCCCACCAAGGCTGGCAGTGCGCTGGCCAGACGCAAGCGCCAGTTGTCCAGAGCGCAGCTGTAGCGCAGGCCGTCGCGCAGGGATTGTTCAACGCGGGTGAACCAGTCTGTCTGCAGCGGGATGAGTCGATCCAGGACATCTGCATGGCCTTGCACCACCGCTTGTTGCAGTTGTGCTGGTGTCAGTCCCAAGGCTTGTAGGGTCTGTACTGGAAAATAACACCGACCGCTGCGCAGGTCCTGGGCGGCATCCAGCAAAATGTTGAGCCTTTGCAGTCCG
>JBEEOS010000097.1:0-8401 GCA_041191485.1 Pseudomonadota bacterium | reverse complement strand
GGGGTGTGGTCGGTGGCCTGCCGCAGGCAGGCGCGCAAGAAGGTGTCGTTTTGAAGGGGTGCAAATGTGCTCATGCCCCCGATTGTCGCAGGCTTGCAGCGGGCTTGGCTTGATCAAAGCAGGCTCAAGGCCGTGCGAATCTCCTCCACAGAAGGTAATTCGGAAAACAGCTGCGGCTCTTTGCCTGGGGCGTAAAGCACGTACACGGGCACGCCACTGCGACCCAGAGCGTTGAGTTCGCGGGTGATGGTGCTGTCGCGGCGCGTCCAGTCAGCGCGCAACAACAAGACCTGATGGGCTTTGAAGTCCGACAGCAGGGAGGGGTTGGCCAAGGTGATTTTCTTGTTGTACTGACAGGTCACGCACCAAGCGGCTGTGAAGTCCACAAAAACAGGCTGTTTGTTGGCGACAGCGCTTTGGACAGCCGCAGGGCTCCAGGGCTGCCACTCGGACGTTTGTGAAGCACTGGTTTGCGCAACGGGTTCTGGCTGTTGTGCTTGGCTCCATAGCACTTGGCCGCTCACGCCAATCATCAATGCAGCTAGTCCGCTGGTGAGCATGCGGGTTCGTTTGGGCTTGGACCAGGACCACATCAAGAGACCTACGCCCAGCAGCAGGACCAACAGGGTGGTCACCGTGTCGATATTGGTTTGTTGCCCCAGCACCCATACCAGCCAGATGACAGTGGCCCACATCGGGAAGGCCATGGCCTGGCGGAAGGTTTCCATCCATGCGCCGGGACGGGGCAATGCGTGAACCAGCCGTGGCCACACGCTGGCCAGCAAATAGGGCAGCGCCATGCCCAGACCCATGGCCGCAAAAATCGGCAGGGCCAGTGCTGCGGGCCTGGCAATGGCCAGACCCAGCGAGGCGCCCATGAAAGGCGCTGTGCAGGGCGAGGCAATGGCCACGGCCAGCACGCCCGACAAGGCGGCATTGAGGGTGCCGTGCGCGCTTTGCAGATTGGCCAGATGATCAGGCAGGAACATGCCAAACTCGAAGACGCCGGCCAGGTTCAGGGCCAGCAAGGTAAACAGCACCGCCAGTGCGATGATGACAGGCGGGCTTTGCAGCTGAAACCCCCAGCCCAGCTGTTCGCCTGTGGCGCGCAGTGCCAGCAGCAGACCCCCAAGGGCTACAAACGACAGTACTACACCTGCCGTGTAAGCCAGGCCCGAGCGCAGGTGTGCGCCGGGGTGCTCAGCGGGGCGGGCAAAGCCCATGACCTTGATGGCCAGCACCGGGAACACGCAGGGCATGAGGTTGAGGATCATGCCGCCCACAAAGGCGCCCAACAGTGCGAGCAGCCATGTGGTGGGAACGGGCGTGGACGCTGGCGTCTGTCCAGCAGCGTTTTCACGCAGAGCACGCTCCAGCTCGGGCGATACGGCTGCAGTTTGCAGGATCGGCCATTTGCCGACGACGGGGCCCTCCATGGTGAGGGCGGGTCCTTGCGGCGCTGTGTCCGCACCGTGGGCCAGTACCCAGGCCATGCGAGTCGGGCTCTCACCGCGATCTTCCGAGACAGGCAAGACGGCTTGCCATTGTTCGCCTTGCCATTTCTGCGTCCAGTCTTTGTCCTGGACTGCAGCGTTTTGAATGACCCCCGCAGTGATGGGCAGCAAGGTCAGTTTGTGGCCCAGCCAGGCTTTGGGCAGTTGATTCACAGTGATGCGCACTTGCTTGCCATTGGGCAGCACCTCCGTTTGCACCTGTGCGTCGGATGGTGCAGGACTGAGTTGACGAGCCCAATCAAACCGGTTGGGCGAGTTGATGCTTGCCGTGTTCCAGTTCAGCTGCAGGTCGGCCTCCTGGGGAATGCACTCCTGCCGACAGGCCAGCCACTCCACATGGGCCGCCAGCGGCACAGGCGCTTGAGCTTGAAAGTCGGCTTCAACTTGTACGGGTGCAGCAAGCAGCACCACGCCTTCGTAGCCATAGTTGGCCAGGGGCGGCACGGGAATCTTTTTGGGCAGTGGCCACTGCAGCTCGCCGACTTTCAGGCCCGGGGGCAGCTTCCACTCGATCTTGGTGGCCAGGCCTGAATCTCCAGGGTTTTGCCAATATGTATGCCATTCGGGTTGGTGCTCCAGCAACACACCGATCCAGAATGTCTTGCCGGGCGCAATGCCGTCCGGCGCATTGATTTTCAGGCTCGCACGGACCTGCTCGGTTTCATGGCTGGGGGCGGCATTCATCGCCTGAGTGACCAAGGACTGTCCCTGTGCGCTCAGGCTCAGGACCGTCAAGAGCCCGAAGAGTAAGTTGCTCAGGGTGCGGGGGAAAAGCGTGCTCAGCTTCATCTGGAATTAAAAAGTGCTCAATCAAATCAGCTTGAAATGTACACCGCCCCCGGTGTCCGGCGGACAACAAGGGTTTGTAGGCGTATCGGTGGGCGCTCTCCAGTAAGATGCAAGGCATCATGAACATGCCTTCCCGTTTCTGGGCCGATTGGATCACCACTGACTTTGCCGACGTCGACGTCTCGCGTCTGGTGGCGGTACTGCCCGTGGCTGCGGTAGAGCAGCATGGCCCCCATTTACCCTTGTCTGTGGATGCCGATCTGGCGCAAGGGGTTGTGCAAGCGTGTTTGCCGCATCTGTCCGCGGACAGTGGGGCCGTTTTCTTGCCCGCGCAGGTGGTCGGCTATAGCCCTGAGCACACGGCGTTTGCTGGCACGCTTTCACTCAAGAGCGAGACCATCATTCGTTTGTGGACGGAGATTGCCGAATCGGTCGCGGCGACTGGGGTGAAAAAACTGGTCTTGTTCAACAGCCATGGCGGACAAGTGGGTCTGCTGGATGTGGTGGCGCGTGATCTGCGTGCGCGGCTAGGCATGCTGGTCTACAGCGTCAGCTGGTTCAATTTACCCTTGATCGATGAGGCCGGGCGCGACCTCAATGCCCTGTTCAGCGAGCAAGAGCATCGCTTTGGGGTGCATGCGGGCGATGTGGAAACGTCCATGATGCTGGCTTTGCGGCCCCAAGCCGTGCGCATGGATCAGGCGAAAAACTTTGACTCCACGTCTCAAGAGCGTGCGGCGCGCTACGCTATTTTGGGAAATGGCAAAAGCGCCAAGCTTGCATGGCAAATGCAGGATTACAACGAGCAGGGCGCTGCTGGCAATGCAGCAGCGGCCACAGCAGACAAAGGCGCCGCCTTGGTGCAGGCTGCCGGGCGATCGCTCGCGCGCTTGTTGCATGAAGTTGAACAGCTGCCAGCAAACACCTTGCGGTAGATGGCAGCCTGGGCGTGTCGAGCTGGCGCGTCGGTTTTGATGCCGGCTTTACCAAGGGCGATGCCGCCGTTCAGGCGTAGGTGATCCAGCTCTGGTGTTCAGCGTTTTCCAGGTGAGGCACCGTGTTGTAGCTCAGCAGCATGTGCCTTTTCGGGTTGAAGGTGAATTCTGTCAACGCAGTGTTGCGGATGCGCATGTTCAGGTCAATGACCGCCGGGTGTGTTGCGCCAAGAATGCGGCCTACTGCTGTAGAGATGGGCCCACCGCTGGAGACAATCAATACATGACCTGAGCAATGCTGACGGACATGGTCCAGTGCGGCTTGAATGCCGCTCATGAAGTCTAGGTAGCTGGGCATTCCTGCGGGCTGTGTTTGACCAGACATCCAGGCATGCAGGCCATCACGCAGCAGCCTGAAGTGCTGGCGGTACAACTCGGGGGTGTCGGGTTTGGGCAGGGGCTTGGGGTGAATGGTTTCGATCAGCGCGTGACTGTCGTATTCGTTCAGGCTGGGCCAGACGAGTGCTTCGTGTGACCACTGGGCGCCTTGTGCAATGCCTTCCCATGTCTCGCGGTGGCGGCGCAAGCTGCCCATGAGTACGGTTTCGATGTGTGCACCTTCGCGTTCCAGGCGCTGGCGCAGGTAAGCGCCCAGACGCTGCGATTGAAGGTGGCCCAGTGGACTGAGTCGGTCGTAATTCTCTTCACCAAAAGAGGCCTGGCCGTGGCGCACAAGGTAGAGCGTTCCCATGACGAAAGATTGTCGCTCGGGTGCTAGGTGTCCGCTGTCGCCTGGGTGCTGTCGTCAGCGTGTCTGGTGTGCGCGAATGGTTTGCGCCAGCGCAGCCACACCGGTGCGGATTTGGTCCACGGTGGAGGTCACGAACGACAGACGCAGGGTTTCCTGCACCGGCTGGGCGGCGTAGAACGCGGCGCCCGGCACAAAGGCCACGCCCTTGTCCACCGCCTTGGGCAGCAGCTGCACGGCGTCCATGCCCGCAGGCAGCTGCGCCCACAGGAACATGCCGCCGGCCGGGCGGTTCCAGCTCACGCCCAGACTGGCCATTTCCCGGTCCAGGGCTTCGAGCATGGCTTCGCACTGGCGCTTGTAGAGGGCACGGATAGTGGGCACATGGCGATCGATGAAGCCGTCCTTGAGCACTTCGGCCACCACACGCTGGTTGAAGCTGGGCGTGTGCAGGTCGGCGGCCTGCTTGGCCTGCAGCAGCTTGGGGTAGAGCGTCTTGGGCGCGACCACATAGCCCAGGCGCAGGCCCGGCGCCAGAATCTTGGAAAACGAGCCCAGGTACAGGCTTTGCTCGGGCAGACGCGCGCTCAGCGAGACGCCGGGGGGCTGGTCGAACCAGAGATCTCCGTAGGGGTTGTCTTCGATCACCGGCAGGCCGGTGTCCTGCGCCACTCGGGCCACGGCGGCGCGGCGCGCCTCGCTCATGGTGCGGCCGGTCGGGTTCTGGAAGTTGGGCAACAAGTAGATGAAGCGGGCTTCGGGGGCCTTGGCGCGCAGGTCCTCGGCGACCACGCCTTCATCGTCGCTGTCCACGCTCACCACATCGGGCTCCATCGGCATGAAGGCCTGCAGCGCGCCCAGGTAGGTGGGCGTTTCCACCAGGATCTTGCTGCCCGCGTCGATCAGCACCTTGGCCACCAGGTCCAGGCCTTGCTGGCTGCCGGTGGTGATCAGCACCTGGTCGGGGCTGACCGCCATGCCCTGCTTTTTCAGGTCCTGCGCTACCCATTCGCGCAGCTGGGGCAGTCCTTCGCTGGCGGCGTACTGCAGGGCGGCGCGGCCGTCCTGGCTGAGCACGCGCTCGCTGGCTTCGCGCATGGCGTCGATCGGAAAGGTGTCTGGCGAGGGCAGGCCGCCGGCAAAGCTGATGATGCCGGGCCGTTCGGTGACCTTGAGGATCTCGCGGATCACCGAAGGGTTCATCTTGTGGGCGCGCTGTGCGAGGGTGAAGCTCATGTTTTTCTTTCAGGACAACTGGGGCGATAGGATCATTTTCACGCGGACAAGCCAGACGCGATCCAGATGGCGGTAATGATCAGCACACAAGCCATCAGACGGTTGAAGATCAGCAAACGTTGGCCTTGTGCAAGCCAGTGACGCAGCAATGAGCCCATCAGCGCATAAGTGAAGTTGCTGCTGAAGGCAAAAAACAGCATCAGAGGCAAGGTCTGGAGAAAGCGGGCAGTGGCGTCGGGTTGACCCGCGATCCAGCCCGCCACAACGGACAAAGCCAGCATCCAGGCCTTGATGTTCAAGAATTGAAGCAATACGCCCTGGATGAAGCTCACATCCAGTCGGTTGGGGTTGGCTTCGGCGAGCTGGCCGCTGCGCCACAGCCGCCGCGCAAGCCATATCAGGTAGCCTGCGCCGCCCAGCACAATGGCCCAGCGCAGCGGTGGCACAGCCATGACCAGGGTACCCAGCCCGGCAGAGCTCAGCGTGAACAGCGCCCCCCAGCCTACTGGTACGGCCATAACGAAGTGCATGGCCCCACGCAGGCCGCGGTTAGCCGCCAACGCGGTGGATAAGGTGGTGTTGGGCCCCGGGGTAAAGCTTGTGGCTGTGGCCAAAAGCATCAGGGCAGACAGTTCGGCGGCGGTCATGTATTAACTGTAGCGGGTGTTGGCATTTTGCCGTGTGCCAGCTCACACTGCCTGCAAAGCTTCGAGCCTTTGCATGGCGACCATCCACTCTTCCTCGACTTCCATCAGGCGAGAAGCTTTTTGAGCAGCCAGGGGCGGATCATTGGCGTAAAGCGAGCCATCAGCCAGAGCTTGTTCGAGCGAGGTCTGTTCTGACTCCAGGGCTGCGATTTGGGCAGGCAGGCTGTCGAGTTCGCGTTGCTCTTTGTAGCTGTGTTTGCGTTTAGGGCTGGCGGAGGGTGCGCTGGTGTTTGCTGGGACGATGTCTTTGTGGGCGGTTTGTTCAGTCTGAATGGTTTCGCGGGTGGGGCGGGCTCGCGCTGATTGGGTCAGCCAGTCTTCCACGCTGCCTTCGTACTCGCGCCATACGCCTTCGCCTTCAGCCACCAACGTGCTGGTGACCACGTTATCGAGAAAACGGCGGTCATGGCTGACCAAGAAGACAGTGCCTTCATATTGCTGAAGCAAGTCTTCCAGCAACTCCAGGGTGTCAATGTCCAGATCGTTGGTCGGTTCGTCCAGCACCAGCACATTCGCTGGCCGTGCAAACAGGCGAGCCAGCAACAAACGGTTGCGCTCGCCTCCGGAAAGCGAACGCACGGGAGAGCTCGCGCGCGCAGGCGAAAACAGAAAATCGCCCAAATAGCTTTTGACATGGGTGCGGCGCTTGCCGATCTCTATCCACTCACTGCCTGGACTGATGAAGTCCTCAAGCGTGGCGTCGAGGTCGATTTGCTCGCGCATCTGGTCAAAGTAGGCCACACTCAGGTTGGTGCCGCGGCGGATCTTGCCGCTGTCGGCCTCAAGTTCGCCCAGGATCAGTTTGAGCAAAGTGGTTTTGCCCGCGCCGTTAGGGCCAATCAGCCCGATCTTGTCGCCTCGCAAAATGGTGGCACTGAAATCGCGCACGATGGTGCGTATCGCCCCATCGGCGGACATGAAGCTCTTGTTGACGTGTTCCAGGTCAGCGACAATTTTTCCGCTGGGTGCGCCGCTGGCCACTTCCAGGCGCACACTGCCCATGGCCTCGCGACGCTGGGCGCGGGTAGCGCGCAGCGCCTCGAGCCGGTTAATTCGGCCCTGAGCTCGTGTGCGACGCGCTTCTACGCCTTTACGGATCCAGACTTCTTCTTGCGCCAGCAGTTTGTCTGCTTTCGCATGGATCACGGCTTCCTGGGCCAGTTGCTCTTCTTTCAGGGTTTGGTACTGTGCGAAGTTGCCGGGATATGAGGTCAAATGACCGCGGTCGAGCTCGACCATGCGCGTGGCTATGCGGTCCAGAAAAGCGCGGTCATGGCTGATGGTGACAACGCTGCCCTTGAAGGCGATCAGCAAATCCTCCAACCATGCGATGCTGTCCATGTCCAAGTGGTTGGTGGGCTCATCCAGCAAAAGCACATCCGGCCGGGCGACCAAGGCTTGAGCAAGTGCGGCGCGTTTGCGGTTGCCTCCGGATAATGTGGCGATCCGAGCCTGCGGGTTCAAATGCAGGCGCTGAAGCGTCTCATTGACCCGTTGTTCCCAGGTCCAGCCGTCCAGCGCTTCGATCTGGCTTTGCAAGGCATGTAGGTCACCGCGACTGTGCGTGTAATCGTCGATCAGTTTCAGCACGGGCCCAAGACCCTGTTGTACGGCTTCAAACAAAGAATGTTCAGGGTTCAGCAAAGGCTCCTGTGGAACATAAGCTACCCGCAACCCTTGTTGTATGTGCAGTACGCCATCATCAGGACGTTCCTGTTCACTCAAAATTTTGAGTAAAGAAGATTTGCCAGTCCCGTTGCGGCCAATCAGGCCTACGCGTTCGCGCTCTTCCAGTGAAAAGCTGGCGTGGTCCAGCAGAGCTACGTGGCCATAGGCCAAGCTGACGTCGAGCAGGGTGATCAATGACATACCTAGATTATCCTGGCACCTTCAAACTTTTTTGGCGTAACTTGCCTGCTCTCGTAAAGTTGTGTCATAATTCAAGGCTTCGCTGAGCGCAAGCTCCTAGTGAAAACCCTCAAGATCAAACAAAATTGCGATGCAAATTTTTTTTGATCGACTTGAGTCAGGTGTCAAAACCTGTGCCATAATAGAGGGCTTCGCTGATCACAAAGCAGCTGGACGCAAGTCAAATGCAAATCGATCGGCAGCTTCGAAAAATTAAAAAATTTTTCGAAGGGCGCGCAAAAAGCGTGCTACAATGCAAGGCTTCGCTGATCGCAGCGGGGCAGCAAAAGAAGATGACGAAAGTTGTCTGGGTTCTTTAAAAAATTACAGCCGATAAGCGTGGGCGTTTGATGGTGATTGCCAAGTTCTTCAGAACTTAGCTTTTAAAGCTAACAAACGCTCATGAGAATAGAAGTGAAGTTCACTTCAATTCCGTTTTTATGAGTAAAAATCAAGATCGAACTGTAGAGTTTGATCCTGGCTCAGATTGAACGCTGGCGGAATGCTTTACACATGCAAGTCGAACGGCAGCACGGACTTCGGTCTGGTGGCGAGTGGCGAACG
>JBEEOS010000096.1:0-8692 GCA_041191485.1 Pseudomonadota bacterium | reverse complement strand
CGATCTTGCCGCCCAAGCGGACGGGTTGATCTGGGAGCACTACCATCGCGACTGGTCCATTGACTGGGACCACAACAAGGACAAGCCCGGGGACATCTTTAAGCCCTGGGGGTTCCAGACCGGTCACCAGACCGAATGGGCCAAGCTGTTGCTGACCGCACACCAACTGGCCCCCCACACTGGGTATGTCCAGCGCGCTGTGGCGCTGCAAAACGCCGCGTGGCAGCATGGATGGGACAAGGCGCACGGCGGCTTGGTCTATGGCTTTGCGCCGGACCATTGGCCTTGCGACCGCGACAAGTATTTCTGGGTCCAGGCCGAATCACTGGCCAGTGCCTGGCGACTGTGGCGCGTGACGGGCGATGAGACCTTTCGCGAGCAATACCACCAGCTCTGGGCCTGGAGCTGGCAGCATTTGATCGATCACACCCACGGCGCCTGGTTTCGCGTCGTGGGTGATGATGGACGCAAGCTCGAAGACACCAAGTCCCCTGCAGGCAAGGTGGACTACCACACCATGGGTGCCTGCTGGGATGTGATGGTCGTGGGTGGGTTAAAGGCTTAAGCCAGCAGCGCGTTGACCCGCTTCACATAGGCCGCCGGGTCTTCCGGCAAACCGCCTTCAGCCAGCAGCGCCTGGTCAAACAGGATGTGGGCCAGGTCGTGGAAGTGCACAGAGCCGTCGAGCTTTTTCACCAGGCTGTGCTCGGGGTTGACTTCGAGCACTGGCTTGACCTCGGGCGCTTTCTGGCCCGCCGCCTTGAGCATGCGTGCAAGCTGCAGGCTCATGCCGCCGTCGTCCTTGACGACCAGGCAGGCCGGTGAATCGACCAAACGGCTGGTCACGCGCACGTCTTCGGCCTTGTCTTTCAGGGCTTCCTTGAGCTTGGCGAGGACCGGCTTGAAGGCTTCGGCGGCTTCTTCTTCGGCCTTCTTCTCGGCCTCGTCCTGCAGCTTGCCCAGATCAACCGCGCCCTTGGCCACGCTCTGCAGCGGCGTGCCGTCAAATTCGTGCAGGAAGGACAGAGCCCACTCGTCCACACGGTCGGTCATGAGCAGCACCTCGATGCCCTTTTTCTTGAAAACTTCGAGCTGCGGGCTGTTCTTGGCGGCGGCCAGCGTGTCGGCGGTGATGTAGTAGATGGCCTCCTGGCCTTCCTTCATGCGGGCCTTGTAGTCGGCGAGGCTCACCGTCGGGGTGTCGCTGGTGGTCGAGGCAAAGCGCAGCAGCTTGGCGATGCGTTCCTGGTTGCCAAAGTCTTCGCCCAGGCCCTCCTTGAGCACCGCGCCGAACTCGGCGTAGAACTTGGTGTACTGGCCGATCTTGGCCTTGTCCTCATCGCTCAAAACATCCGTGACCCCTTTGGTAGTCGCGTCCGTCACGCCATCCTTGGCCTCGGGCGCCTTGTCGTGCTTGGCCAGGTCTTCAAGCATGGACAGCACGCGGCGGGTGTTGCCCTCGCGAATCGCCTTGACGTCGCGGCTTTCCTGCAGCAGCTCGCGGCTGACGTTGAGCGGCAGATCGGCGGAATCCACCACGCCCTTGACCCAGCGCATGTAGGTGGGCATCAGAGCTTCGGCATCGTCCATGATGAACACGCGCTTGACGTAGAGCTTGATGCCCGCCTTCTTGTCGCGGTTGTACAGGTCCATCGGCGCCTTGGACGGGATGTAGAGCAGCTGGGTGTATTCGGTACTGCCTTCCACGCGGTTGTGGCTCCAGCTCAGGGCATCTTCAAAGTCGCGGCTGATCTGCTTGTAGAAGTCCTGGTACTGCTCGTCGGTGATGTCTTTCTTGGGGCGGGTCCAAAGGGCGCTCGCCTGGTTGATCGTTTCCCACTCGCCGGTCTTGACCATGCCGCCGGGTTGGCGACCACCTTCTTCATTGTTGGGGTCGATCAGCTCGCCGTCCTTCCACTCTTCCTTCTCCATGCGGATGGGCAGGCTGATGTGGTCGGAATACTTGCCGACAATGTCCTTGAGCTTCCAGGCGTTGGCGTAGTCCACTGCGTCCTCGCGCAGGTGCAGGATCACGCTGGTGCCGCGCTCGGTGCGGGTGATGGTTTCGACCTCGAAGTCGCCGGTGCCGCCGCTGATCCAGCGCACGCCTTCTTCGGGTTTCAGGCCCGCGCGGCGCGACTCGACCGTGATCTTGTCGGCCACGATGAAGCCCGAATAAAAGCCCACGCCAAACTGGCCAATCAGCTGCGCGTCCTGTTTCTGGTCGCCGCTGAGTTTGCTCATGAAATCCTTGGTGCCGCTCTTGGCGATCGTGCCCAGGTGGTCGATCGCTTCCTGCGCGCTCATGCCGATGCCGTTGTCGGTGATGGTGAGCGTCCTGGCGTTCTTGTCATACGCCAGGCGCACTTGCAGCTCGGGCGCATCTTCGTACAGGGCGGCGTTGTTCAGCGCCTCAAAGCGCAGCTTGTCGCAGGCGTCCGAAGCGTTGGAAATCAGCTCTCGCAGGAAGATTTCCTTGTTGGAATACAGCGAGTGGGTGACCAGGTGCAGGAGTTGGGCCACTTCGGCCTGGAAGGCATGGGTTTGCTTGCTCATATCAGTGAAATTGCAGGAAACAAAAAACAGAACCCAGCGTAGCTGGGGACTTCAAAAACGATTTCAAGAGGGTTCAAAACCGCTCGTGCGGCGCCAGATAGCGCCACTGCCCCGCCGGCAACTGCCCCAGCACCACCCGCCCCATGCGGATGCGCTTGAGGCCAACCACTTTCAGGCCCACTTGCTCGCACATGCGGCGGATCTGGCGCTTCTTGCCTTCGGTCAGCACGAAGCGAAGCTGCTCGGGGTTTTGCCACTCCACCTGGGCAGGTTTGAGGGGTTTCCCGTCCAGGCTCAGACCGTGGCGCAGGCGCTCCAGTTGTGCGGCAGGGAACACGGCCTGCACGTTGGTGCTGACGCGGTCATGCTCGCCAATGGCGCTCAGCTGTGGGGCTTTGCCGCCATAGGTGGCCGAGGCTGCAGAGGCCGCTGCTGTGTTTTCATGGCCGGTATAGGCCACGCGCACCAGGTATTCTTTCTCCATCTCTGAGTCTTCGCCGATCAGCTGGCGTGCCACGCGTCCGTCCTGTGTGAGCACCAGCAAACCTGTGGAGTCGATGTCCAGGCGACCTGCCGGGGCCAGGCCACGCAGCTGCGCCGGAGAAAAACGGGTACGGGAAAGGTCGCCCTGCCAGTGGTTGCGGGCCTGGATCAGGGTGATGGCGGGCTGGTGTCCGTCTTCGGCCTGGCCGCTGACGTAACCCATGGGCTTGTGCAGCAGGATGGTGACCTGTTGCTGTTGTTTTTGCTCGGCCGCCTTGTCCACGGTGATGCGGTCAGACAGGGTGACTTGCTGGCCCATTTCGGCCACCTTGCCGTTGACCTGGACCCAACCTTGTTCAATCCAGGCGTCGGCCTCGCGGCGTGAGCACAGGCGCAGCTCGGCCATGCGCTTGTTCAGGCGCATGGTGTCGGTGGGGGCTGCAGCGGTGGTGCCCTTGCCTTCTGGGCGTGGGGCGCGGCGGAATGTGTTTGGAGCGGTCATGGGAAGAGTAAAAGTTATCGGAACACGCTGCGGCGCAGCTGGTCCAGGTCGAGAATGCGCAGGCCGCCGTATTCAATGCGGATGAGTTCTTGCGCCTCCAGGGTGCGCAAGGCTTCGTTGACGCGTTGCCGGGACAAGCCCACCAGGTAGGCCAGCTCTTGCTGGGTGATGCGCAGCACCTCCCCCACGCCGGAGTACAGCACGGGGTTGAACAGCTGTGCAAGACTGCGGGCGACCTTGATTTCGGGGTTGCTCAGGCGGTCGATTTCACGCGCGGCAATGAACTGGCCCAGACGTTCGTTGAGTTGGTTCATCACAAAACGGTTAAAGCCCAGCGAGTGGTCAAGCAGCCAATGAAAGGTTTCGACCGGCAACCCGGCCACCACGCTTTTGCGCAGGGCCTGGATGTTGTAGCGGTAGTTTTCGCGTTTGATGACGGTGCCCTCGCCAAACCAGCCGCCTGGCGGCACGCCGGTAAAGGTCATGGTCTGGCCGTCGGCGCTGTCGTTGCTCATTTTGAGCAGGCCCGAGACCACACCAAACCAGTAATTGACCGGGCGGCCCACGCGGCACACATAGTCGCCTACGGCCGCATCGCCCACGCGCAATTCAGCCAAGGCGCGCTCGCGCTCTTGCGGACTGAGCAAATCCAGCCAGGGGATACCCAGCAATTCTTCGGGCGTGGCTGAGCGGCGGCGTTGGTAAAGGGATTCCATCCAGAACCTAGGGAAAGTCCGAACAGTTATGACCCCTAGATTGTCGTCGAAATGACAACTTGACGTCAAAGCGGGGCGTAGCATGGGTTCAACATTTCAAAACGCCTCTGTAGCGTACCCAGGAGACTGATGCTGTGAATGCAACGACGTTCCCCCGCCTGCTGTTGGCCCACGCGGCCCAGCGTCCAGACGCGCCAGCGCTGCGCGAAAAGGAGTATGGCATCTGGCAAACCATCAGCTGGAAAGAGCTGGCGCAGATGGTGGCGCACACGGCTTGTGGTTTGCACCAGGCTGGACTGCGCCGTGGTGAGCATCTGATTGTTGTGGGCGCCAACCGCCCGCGCCTGTACGCCACCATGCTGGCAGCGCAGTCGCTGGGTGCTATTCCGATTGCGCTGTACCAGGATGCGGTGGCCGCCGAGTGCGTTTTCCCGATCAACAACGCGGAAGTGCGCTTTGCCGTGGTGGAAGACCAGGAGCAGGTGGACAAGATGCTCGAAATTCGCGAGCAATGCCCGCAGCTTTCGCACATCTTCTACGACGACCCGCGTGGTCTGCGCAACTACACCGAAGACGGTCTGGGATCGTTTGACGAACTGCTGGCCGCTGGCCAGGTGTTTGCGCAGCAGCATCCCCAGTTCTTCCATACCGAGGCCGAGAAGGCCGTGCCCGCCGACGTGGCGGCGATGTTCTTCACTTCGGGCACAACGGGTAACCCGAAGGGGGTGGTGCACACGCACGGCTCGCTGATCGACCGCGCCGATGCGGGCGCCGAGTTCGACAAGCTCACCGACAAGGAAGACGTGCTGGCGTATTTGCCTCCCGCCTGGATTGGTCAAAACATTTTCAGCTACGCGCAGTGGCTGGTGTGCGGCTATGTGGTCAACTGCCCTGAGTCCAGTGCCACCGTTAACATTGACCTCAAGGAAATCGGCCCGACCTATTACTTTGCCCCCCCCCGCGTGTTTGAAGGCATGCTGACCAGCGTCATGATCCGCATGGAAGACGCCAGCGCGCTCAAGCGCAAGATGTTCCATCACTTCATGAGCGTGGCGCGCAAGGTCGGTCCCAAGCTGATGGATGGCGAGCAGGTTGGCTTGCTTGACCGCCTCAATTACCAGTTGGGCAACTGGCTGGTGTACGGTCCACTGCGCAACAACCTGGGTTTTTCCCGTGTGCGTGTGGCCTACACCGCAGGCGAGGCCATTGGTCCAGACCTGTTTTCTTTCTACCGCTCGATTGGCATCAACCTCAAGCAACTCTACGGCTCCACGGAAACCGCTGTGTTCGTGTGCCTGCAGCCCGACAACCAGGCCTATGCCGATACCGTGGGCGTGCCTTGCAAGGGCGTGGAGATCAAGCTGGCCGACAACGGCGAGATCCTGGTCAAGTCACCCGGCCTGCTCAAGGAGTACTACAAGAACCCCAAGGCCACCGAAGAAGTGCTGACAGCCGAAGGCTGGTACCACACCAGTGATGCAGGCTTCATCGACAGCCAGGGACACCTCAAGATCATCGACCGCGTCAAGGATGTGGGTCGGATTGTGGGCGGCACGCACGATGGCGCCATGTTTGCGCCCAAGTACGTCGAGAACAAACTCAAGTTCTTCCCGCACATCAAGGAGGTCGTGGCCTACGGCGATGGTCGCGAAAAAGTGTGCGTGATGATCAACATCGACTTTGACGCCGTGGGCAACTGGGCCGAGCGCCGCAACTTGCCCTATGCCGGTTATACCGACCTGGCGGGCAAGAGCGAGGTGTACGAACTGATCAAGGAGTGCGTGGAAAAGGTCAATGCCGATTTGGCCGAAGACGCGATGCTCGCCGGCAGCCAGGTCAGCCGTTTCCTGGTGCTGCACAAGGAGCTCGACGCCGATGACGGCGAGTTGACCCGCACGAACAAGGTGCGCCGTGGCTTCATCGCCGAAAAGTACCAGCCCCTGATCGATGGCCTGTACGGCGGCAAGACCGAGCAGTTCATCGAGACCGTGGTCAAGTTCGAAGACGGCCGCAGCGGCAGCGTGAGCGCCACCCTCAAGATTTCCGACGCAAAAACGTTCACACCTGTGAAGGCAGCAGCATGAGCAAAGTCATTGGTGACGTCATTCTGGACGTTCAGAACATCAGCCTGCGGTTTGGCGGCGTCAAGGCACTGACCGACATTTCGTTCAATGTGAAGGAGCATGAGATCCGCTCCATCATTGGCCCCAACGGTGCGGGCAAGAGCTCCATGCTCAACTGCATCAACGGGGTCTACACCCCGTCCGAGGGCTCGATCACATTCCGTGGTCAGACCTTTGATCACATGAACAGCCGTCAGGTGGCCGAGATGGGCATTGCCCGCACCTTTCAGAACCTGGCGCTGTTCAAGGGCATGAGTGTGATCGACAACATCATGTCGGGCCGCAACCTCAAGATCAAGAGCAACATCTTCCTGCAAGCCCTGCGCATCGGTCCGGCGCAGCGCGAGGAAGAAGCGCACCGCGAGAAGGTCGAGCACATCATCGACTTCCTCGAAATCCAGGCTTTTCGCAAGACGCCCGTGGGCCAGCTGCCCTACGGTCTGCAAAAACGGGTGGACTTGGGTCGCGCCCTGGCGATGGAGCCGCAGGTGCTGCTGCTCGACGAGCCGATGGCGGGCATGAACCTGGAAGAAAAGCAGGACATGAGCCGCTTCATTCTGGATGTGAACGACGAGTTTGGCACCACCATCGTGCTGATCGAGCATGACATGGGCGTGGTGATGGACATCTCCGACCGTGTGGTGGTGCTGGACTACGGCAAGAAGATTGGCGATGGCACCCCTGATGAGGTGCGCAACAACGAAGACGTGATCAG
This sequence comes from Pseudomonadota bacterium, assembly GCA_041191485.1. Classification (GTDB taxonomy): domain Bacteria; phylum Pseudomonadota; class Gammaproteobacteria; order Burkholderiales; family Burkholderiaceae_C; genus Limnohabitans_A. Next base: position 1,597 of record JBEEOS010000096.1, on the reverse strand, counting down.
TGCCTATCTGGGCACCTCGCACTGAGCAAGGACACAGACATCATGGGATTTTTTCTTGAAACCCTCATCGGCGGCCTGATGGCGGGCATGCTGTATTCGCTGGTTGCGCTGGGCTTTGTATTGATCTTCAAGGCCTCGGGCGTTTTCAACTTTGCGCAGGGCGCGATGGTGCTGTTCGCAGCGCTGGCGATGGCCCGCTTTGCCGAGTGGATCCCGCAGTGGACGGGGATTGACAGCCTGTTGTTTGCCAACCTGCTGGCCTTTGCACTGGCCGCTGGCGTGATGTTCATCGTGGCCTGGGTGGTCGAGTTTTTGGTGCTGCGTCATCTGGTCAACCAGGAAGGCGCGACTTTGCTGATGGCGACGCTGGGCATCACCTATTTCCTGGACGGCCTGGGGCAAACCATTTTTGGCAGCGACATTTATCCCATCGACATTGGCATGCCCAAAGAGCCTTTGATGCTGCTGGAGTCGGTATTCGAGGGTGGTCTGCTGGTCAGCCAGGAAGACATGGTGGCCGCCCTGATCGCTGCAGTCCTGGTGGCCGCCCTGTCGTTGTTTTTCCAGAAAACCACAACCGGTCGTGCCCTGCGTGCGGTGGCCGATGACCACCAGGCTGCGCAATCGATCGGCATTCCGCTCAACCGCATCTGGGTCATTGTCTGGTGTGTTGCCGGTGTGGTGGCACTGGTGGCCGGCATGATCTGGGGCGCCAAACTGGGGGTTCAGTTCTCCCTGTCTTCCCTGGCTTTGCGTGCCTTGCCTGTGGTGATTCTGGGTGGCCTGACTTCGGTGCCGGGCGCCATCATCGGCGGCTTGATCATCGGCGTCGGCGAGAAGCTCTCCGAGGTGTTTCTGGGCCCCTATGTGGGCGGCGGCATTGAGATCTGGTTTGCCTACATGCTGGCACTTGGCTTCTTGCTGGTGCGTCCGCAAGGCCTGTTTGGCGAAAAAATCATTGACCGCGTGTAAGAGGTAAAAACATGTTCTACAGAGAAAACGGTCAATTCAAGACGTCTTATCAAAAAGATCAGCAAATCTTCCCGATCACGCAAGACCGTATCGGTGTGCTGATGCTCATCGCGTTTGCCTTCATCGGCGTGCCCCTGCTGGCGGACGAGTACATGTTCCGCGCCATTCTGATCCCGTTTGTGATCCTGGCTTTGGCGGCTTTGGGGGTGAACGTTCTGGTGGGTTACTGCGGCCAGATTTCGCTGGGCTCTGGCGCTTTCATGGCGGTGGGGGCTTACGCGGCTTACAACTTCTTTGTACGCATCGAAGGTTTTCCGTTGATTGTTGCCTTGTTGATGGGCGGTGTGTTTGCCACACTGGTGGGCATCGTGTTTGGCATCCCCAGTTTGCGCGTCAAGGGGCTGTACCTTGCGGTGGCCACCCTGGCAGCACAGTTTTTCTGTGACTGGGCCTTTTTGCGTATCAGCTGGTTCACCAACAACTCGGCATCGGGTACGGCCTCGGTGGCCAATTTGCAGGTCTTTGGAATGCCGATCGACACGCCCTTGCAGAAGTATCTGTTTTGCCTGGCGTTCCTGGCGGTGTTTGGTTTGCTGGCCAAGAACCTGGTGCGCAGTGCCATCGG
>JBEEOS010000095.1:0-8742 GCA_041191485.1 Pseudomonadota bacterium | reverse complement strand
GGCACTTGCTGCTGAAATGGCCAAACACCTGGGCACCCAGCTGGGCGCTGTGGACGTCGGCCGATTCTCCGATGGCGAAGTCACCGTCGAGCTCAAGCAGAACGTCCGCGCTCGCGAAGTGTTCGTCATCCAGTCCACTTGCGCGCCCACCAACGAAAACCTGATGGAACTGCTCATCATGGTGGACGCCCTCAAGCGTGCATCAGCAGAGCGCATCAGTGCCGTGATCCCCTACTTTGGCTACGCCCGCCAGGACCGTCGTCCGCGTTCTACCCGCGTGCCGATTTCGGCCAAGGTGGTGGCCAACATGCTGCAAGCTGTAGGCGTGGATCGCGTGCTGACCATGGACCTGCACGCCGACCAGATCCAGGGCTTCTTCGACATCCCGGTGGACAACATCTACGCTTCGCCTGTGCTGCTGGGTGACCTGCGCCAGAAAAACTACGAAGACCTGATTGTGGTTTCCCCCGACGTGGGTGGCGTGGTGCGTGCTCGTGCGCTGGCCAAACAGCTGGGCTGCGACCTGGCCATCATTGACAAGCGTCGCCCCAAGGCCAACGTGTCCGAAGTCATGCACGTGATCGGCGAAATCGAAGGCCGCAACTGCGTGATCATGGACGACATGATCGACACCGCAGGCACCCTGGTCAAAGCCGCCGAAGTGCTCAAGGCCCGTGGCGCCAAGAAGGTCTACGCCTATTGCACGCATCCGATTTTTTCGGGTCCTGCCATTGATCGCATCTCCCAGGGTGACGCCCTGGACGAGGTGGTCGTCACCAACACCATTCCGCTGTCGGCCAGTGCGGCCGCCTGCCCCAAGATTCGCCAACTGTCCGTGGCTCCGCTGATCGCCGAAACGATCCACCGGATTGCCAAGGGGGAGTCGGTGATGAGCCTGTTCTCCGATCAAGCCTGATTGAAGAACATTTTTTAAGCCTGAACAACACTGGTCGCGGTGTGTTCAACAAGGAGTCAGTATGAAATTCGTCGCTTTTGAGCGTTCCAAGCAGGGTACGGGTGCGAGCCGCCGTCTGCGCAATTCCGGCAAAACCCCCGGCATCGTCTACGGCGGCATGGGTGAGCCCAAGCTGATCGAGCTGGACCACAACGCCCTGTGGCATGCCCTGAAAAAAGAAGCTTTCCACTCCAGCATTCTGGAAATGGAACTGGCCGGTCAAACCAGCAAAGTGCTGCTGCGTGACTACCAGATGCACCCCTTCAAGCAACTGGTGCTGCACATTGACTTCCAGCGCGTGGAAGCCAACACCGTGCTGCACATGAAAGTTCCGTTCCACTTCTCCGGCGAAGAGAATTCTCCCGCCGTCAAGAACGACAAGTGCCTGATCAACCACGTGATCAACGAAATCGAAGTGGCCTGCCTGCCCGCAGACCTGCCCGAATTCATCGCTGTGGACCTGTCCAATCTGGAAAGCGGCAAGTCCCTGCACCTGAACGACATCCAGCTGCCCAAAGGCGTCAAGGCCCTGGTGCACGGCAAGCCCAACCCCGTGCTGGTGTCTGTGACGGTGCCTGCGGAAGAGGAAGTCGCTGCCCCCGCAGCCGCTCCTGCAGAAGCACCTGCCAAAGGCAAAGGCAAGAAGTAATTCAAGCCCGCTTGCGCGATCAGGCCCGCCGTGTGCGGGCCTTTTTTTGTCCGATCCTTAGACGGCTCCACCACCCTTTGCGTTGACGGGATAATCTCGCCATGATCAAACTGTTTGTCGGTTTGGGCAACCCAGGCCCGGAATATGAGGACACCCGCCACAATGCGGGCTTCTGGTTCATTGACGCCGTGGCGCGCGAACTCAAGGTGCATCTTGTGCCCGAACGCAGTTACCACGGCCTGATGGCACGCACCACGGTCAAGGGTCAAACCGTCTGGCTGCTGCAGCCGCAAACCTTCATGAACCTCTCTGGCAAGTCGGTGGCTGCACTGGCACGGTTTTTCAAAATCCAGCCTTCAGAGATTCTGGTGGCGCACGATGAGCTCGACATTCCGCCCGGAGAAGTCAAGCTCAAGCAAGGCGGCTCACACGCCGGGCACAATGGCCTGCGTGACATTCACGCCCAATTGGGCACCGCCGATTATTGGCGCTTGCGCATTGGCGTCGGGCACCCGGGCATCAAGTCCGAGGTGGTCAGCTGGGTGCTGAAAAAACCCATGGCCGAACACCGCGAGGCCATTCACACTGCCATTGCGCGCTCAGTCACTGCCTTGCCCTTGTTGCTGGACGGCGATATGACCAAAGCCATGGTCAAGATCCACACCAGCAAACCGCCGAGACCCAAACCGCCACGACCTGCAGCACCTCCAGCCGCCAACGCCCCCGCGGCCTGATTCATTGACCCGATGACTTGGCCGTCAGCTGGCGGTACTTGTCCCACAAGCGCTCTTTGGATTCCACATGCTGCGGATTGACGGGGATGCAGGCCACAGGACACACCTGCACACACTGGGGCTCGTCAAAATGCCCCACACATTCGGTGCACTTGTTGGGGTCAATTTCGTAGATATCAGGCCCCAGATAAATCGCCTGATTGGGGCACTCCGGCTCGCACACATCGCAATTGATGCATTCGTCCGTGATCATCAGTGCCATGAGGTTCCTTCGGTGTCAGAAATGCCAGCCCTGATTATCGGACATGCGCATCATCGGCCCACTGCACCAGCTCCATGACCTCACCGTCTGTGCGGACAGTGTTGAGCCCCACATTGGGGATCGGGCACTTGCGCGGCCCCTCCAGATCCAGACCATGGACCCACCGCCAGATCACATCCAGGACCGCGCCATGCGTGACCACGGTGCAAGAGGGCAGCTTCATCTTTTCGCACAAGCTCACCACCTCGCGCACTGCCTGACGGATACGCGCGTCGAGCATTTGGAAAGATTCCCCCCCGGGCGGGACATAGTCCGAGCGGTAAGACAACCACTGCCGCCACTCCTGAGGGTATTGCCGCTCGATGTCCTGCGCCACCAGGCCCTCCAGAATGCCAAAGGACTGCTCGCGCCAGGAGGCCGATGGTTGCGCTTGCACTGACCAGATGGGCTCAATGGCCTGAGCGGTTTGCCGCGTACGCAGCAAGTCGCTGACCACCAGTGGCTCTGCAGGTTCGACTTTCAAGCGCATGGCCAGGCGCTGCGCCTGCGCCTGCCCCAAAGCATTGAGGGGCACATCCACCTGCCCCTGAAAACGGGACTGCACGTTCCAGTCGGTTTGTCCATGGCGAATCAAGCGCAACGCAAGCATGGGGCCATTATGCGCAGACCACATGACAAGGTCATGTCAGCGTCTAGAATGGCTCTTGTGAACTCCGTCCTCAACGCCGATCTGCACTGCCACTCCGTCATCTCTGACGGCACCCTCACGCCCGAGCAATTGGCCGAGCGCGCCAAGGCGGCTGGCGTTGAAATCTGGGCCCTGACCGATCACGACGAAATCGGCGGACAAGACCGTGCCTTGAGTGCGGCTCGCGGCCTTGGGCTGCCCTATCTGACTGGTACTGAAATTTCTGTCACTTTTGCCAACCAGACCGTCCACATTGTGGGCCTGGGCTTTGACCCTCACGATGCGCAACTGAAAGATGGCCTGCGCCGCACACGCGGTGGCCGCAGCGAACGTGCGCAAGAGATGTCTGACTCCTTGGCCAAAGTGGGCATCCAGGGGGCCTACGAGGGTGCACTCAAATACGTAGGCAACCCCGAGTTGATTTCGCGCACCCACTTCGCACGCTTTCTGGTCGAAGCCGGCGTGTGCAAGGACACCTCCGAGGTGTTTCGCAAATACCTGACCGAAGGCAAACCCGGTTTCATCCCTCACCGCTGGGCCCGTCTGCAAGACGCCGTGCAATGGATCACCCAAGCGGGTGGCATGGCCGTGATCGCCCATCCGGCACGCTACAACTTCACCCCCAACGAAGAATACGCGCTCTTTACCGAGTTCAAGGCGCACGGCGGCCAAGGTGTCGAAGTGGTCACTGGCAGCCACTCTGCGCATGAGGCTGTGCGGTATGCACAGACAGCCCAAGAGTTTGGTCTGTACGCCTCCCGGGGCAGTGACTTCCATAGCCCCGAGGAAAGCCACACTGACCTGGGCGCCCTGCCCTGGCTGCCAGGCGAATTGACGCCGGTGTGGGAAGTGCTGGCCGATCGCATACAGTGAAGCCTGCGGCGCACAACGTCCTGTCCGGGATTGCATTTGCCCTGCTGGCGGTGGCCTGCTTTGCCGCAATGGACACCACCACCAAACACATCAGCCTTCAACTGTCGCTGCTGATGGCCTTGTGGGTACGCTACGCTTTCCAGGCCTTGGCCACCACAGCCGTTGTTCTGCCAGGCCGTGGACTCAAAATTTTCTACACCGCTCACCCGCGCTATCAGTTGCTGCGTGGCCTGCTCTTGTTTTGCACCAGCTTGCTCGCATTTTTCAGCCTCAAGTACATGCCCGTAGGTGAGTTCACGGCCATTGTCATGATCACCCCACTGGTCATCACCATGCTGGCCGCGCGACAACTCAAGGAGCAGGTCAGCCACACACGCTGGCTGCTCGTGTGCCTGGGTTTTGTGGGCACCTTGGTCGTGATTCGTCCAGGTGGGACAGCCTTTGACTGGAGCCTGATTCTGCCCGTGCTTCTGGTAGGCACCAACTCCGCCTTTCAGGTGCTGACCAGCAAAATGACGCGAACCGAAGACCCCATCACCATGCATTTGTACACGGGCTGGGTGGGCGCTGTGCTGGCGACCATCATCCTGCCCTGGACCTGGAAAAGCCCTGTGCTGTGGACCGAGTGGGTACAGATGCTGCTCATTGGCTTGCTGGGCACGTTGGGGCATTTTTTCCTGATCCTGGCCTACTCGCGCAGCCCTGCTGCCACGCTCACGCCTTACATGTACGTGCAAATCGGTTTTGCCACCGTGGGCGGGTGGCTGGTGTTCAACCACGTGCCCGATCACATCACCTTGTGGGGCATGGTGCTGGTGGGCATTTCCGGCGCCCTAGGCGCCTGGCTCACCCTCAAGGAAAGCCGTGTGCCGGTGACTCTGCCAGAATCCTGAACATCATGGCCCAGTACTTCAGCATCCACCCGGAAAACCCGCAGGCTCGCTTGCTCAAGCAAGCCACGTTGTTGCTGGATAAAGGCGGCATCCTGGCTGTGCCTACCGACTCCAGCTACGCCCTGGTCTGCCATGTGGACGACAAGTCAGCAGCGGATCAATTGCGCCGCGTTCGGGGCGTGGATGAAAAGCATCACCTCACCTTGCTGTGCCGCGACCTGAGCGAACTGGCCAACTACGCACGCGTGGACAACCGCCAGTTCCGTCTGATCAAACAAGCCACGCCGGGGCCATTCACTTTCATTCTGGAAGCCACCAAGGAAGTGCCTCGCCGCCTGAGTCATCCACAGCGTAAAACCATTGGTCTGCGCGTGCCTGAGCACTTGACGCTGCAAGCCTTGCTGGAGCAGCACGGCGCTCCGTTGATCGCGACAACGCTGATCCTGCCGGGCGACACCGATCCTTTGAATGACCCCCACGACATTCGCGAACAACTGGAACACCAGATTGCCGGCATCATCGATGCTGGGCCTTGTGCCATGGCCCCCACCACGGTCGTGGACATGAGTGGAGACGAACCCGAGTTGCTGCGTCGCGGTGCTGGAGACCCCGCACGCCTGGGCCTTTAAAAGTCGCTTGCGCAGGTCTGAGACAATCGGCGGGTGAATGACATGTCCGACCTGATTCAAACCGTTCTTATTTATGCCTTGCCGGTGCTCTTTGCGATCACCTTGCACGAGGCTGCACACGGCTACGCCGCGCTGCGCCTGGGAGACAACACCGCTTCCATGTTGGGGCGCGTGACGCTCAATCCCATGGCACATATCGACCCGGTTGGCACCATCCTCATGCCTTTGCTGCTGTACTTCAGCACCGGCGGCGCTTTTTTGTTTGGTTACGCCAAGCCTGTACCCGTGCGTTTTGACCGTCTGCGTCATCCCAAAAAAGACATGGTCTGGGTGGCCTTGGCTGGCCCAGCTTCCAATTTGCTGCAAGCCCTGTTGTGGGGTGTGATGATGTATGTGCTGGCGGGGGTCGGTGTGCAGGAACGCTTCTTTCTGGAAATGTGCCGCGCCGGCATGCTGACCAATGTGGTCATGTTCGCCTTCAACTTGTTCCCCCTGCCACCACTGGACGGCGGTCGCATTCTGGTAGGCCTGCTGCCCTGGCGCCAGGCAGCCATGGTGTCGCGCATTGAACCCTGGGGCTTTTTCATCGTGATGGCGCTGGTCATTGCCGGCGTGGTCAGCACACTTTGGATGCAACCCATCATGGCCCTGACGTTTTCGCTGCTCAAGCTTGTGCTGAGCCCCCTGTCATTTTTGCTGCACTGATTTTTTCCAGTTATTTCCATGAGCAACGCTGAACGCACCCGCGTCCTGACGGGCATCACCACCACCGGCATTCCCCACCTGGGCAACTATGTGGGCGCCATTCGCCCCGCTGTACAAGCCAGCCGCACAGCAGACACCGACTGCTTTTACTTTCTGGCTGACTACCACGCCCTCATCAAATGTGACGACCCGGCGCGTATTCAACGCTCCACGCTGGAGATTGCCGCCAGCTGGATCGCTGCCGGACTGGATGTGGACAAGGTCACCTTTTACCGCCAGTCAGACATCCCTGAAATTCCTGAACTGACCTGGTTGCTGACCTGCGTGACCGGCAAAGGTCTGCTCAACCGTGCACACGCCTACAAAGCTGCTGTAGACAAAAACCAGGCCGCTGGCAACGAACCGGACAACGATGTCACCGCTGGCCTTTTCATGTACCCGGTGCTCATGGGTGCGGATATTCTGATGTTCAAGGCCCACAAAGTGCCTGTGGGGCGCGACCAGATCCAGCACATCGAAATGGCACGCGACATGGCGTCCAGCTTCAATCACCTGTACGGCTCACACTTTGTGCTGCCAGAGGCTGTTGTTGAAGAAACTGTCGCCCTCCTGCCCGGTCTGGATGGTCGCAAAATGAGCAAGAGCTATGACAACACCATTCCGCTGTTCGCGCCAGCCGCCCATATGCGCAAGCTCATTGCCGGCATCCTGACCGACTCCCGTGCACCGGGCCAAGCCAAGGACACCGAAGGTTCGGCCCTGTTCCAGATCTATCAGGCCTTTGCCAGTGCCGAAGAAACCACCGCATTGGCCAAGGCCTATGCCGACGGCATTGCCTGGGGAGATGCCAAGCAAGTGCTGTTTGAACGCATCGACCGAGAAATGGCCCCCATGCGCGACACCTACAACGCCCTGATCGCCAACCCTGCAAAGGTGGATGCGCTGCTGTTGCAGGGCGCCGAAAAAGCCCGCGCACTGGCAACGCCTTTCATCAAGGAGTTGCGCCATGCCGTCGGCTTGCGCAGCTTGGCCAGCGTGACAGCCAGCTCACAGGCCAAAGCCGAAAAAACAGCATCTCCCACATTCAAGCAATACCGCGAACCCGATGGCTTGTTCTACTTCAAGCTGGTCAACGCGCAAGGTCAAGTGCTCCTGCAGAGTCTGGGATTTGATGCGCCCAAAGACGCCGGACAAGCCATTGCACGGCTGCAAAACGAAGGACTCGCTGCACTGCAAAGCCTGACGGACAAGGTGCAAGCCTTAAGCGCAGAACAAAGCGCCCAGGTGGTACAAGCCCTCTCAGCCCTGCGAGAAATTGCAGAAAACAAGAAGAAATAACATTCTCAACAAATTTATCGATTTGCTTGCATTTCGCTGGAAAGCTGCTATCCTACAACTTTCCAATTAATACTTAACTGCAAATCATGACTGTTTACGTCATCGACAGCCACCCTCTGATGCGCGATGCGCTGACCATGCTGATCCAGCGCATCAAACCTGGCCTGAAAGTAGTGCCAGTGCACAAGATGAACACACTGGATTCCGCCGTCCTCAAAGGCGGCGAGCCTGAACTCATTTGCATGGAGCTTCAGCTTCCAGACACCTTGGGTATGTCAGGTGTACAGATGGTGCGCGCCAATCATCCTGATGTACCGCTGGCAGTCATCACAGCCAACGATGCGCAGGACTATGAGGCAGCCAGCCTGCATGCTGGTGCCAACGTATATATTGAAAAAACCGAGCCCGTCAATCAGGTGCTGCAAAAGCTGCGCGAACTGCTGGTCACAGAAGAAGAACCAGAAGAGGCTTCAGGCTCCGCTCCCACCAAGCTGTCCAAGCGACAAAAGCAGCTGATCCTGATGCTGGATCAAGGCTTGTCCAATCGCGACATAGCCGACAAATTGAGCATCAGCGAACACACGGTCAAGGTCCACTTCTGGCGCCTGTTTCGCCGCCTGGGGGTCAACAGCCGTACGCAAGCCCTGCACTTTGCCCGCACTCACGGCTGGCTGGGCATCTGAGCATCATCAATCCTTGTTGATGATGTCTGGCGTGATGGCGTCCAGTACGTTGACAGCGGTCTTGGCGCCGTAGACCACCGCAGAACCTGCCGCGTCGGCGATGGCGAGCACAGTACACCCCTGCAAGGCGGGGGTCATAGCAAGCGCAAGCGACAGCTTGACGATTGTTTTGATCATAGGTTTTCTCACTGACAGAGGGGTGCCGCCGCCTTAGCTCAGGCGTCAGCTGGCTCCACTTGAAAATATTCGACCTGAACCACTGCAGGTCTGCCTAAAATTTCGAGCAACACGGCCACCCGTTTGCTCGACACGCTTTGAACTAAGCCCTCCACA
>JBEEOS010000094.1:0-8778 GCA_041191485.1 Pseudomonadota bacterium | reverse complement strand
CTGATGTTGGATGAGGGATGGCTCAGGTCAAAGCTGCGCATGGCCATGGAAATCGAAAGTCGCGATGGCATCACCGACATCTGTGACGGCGTCTGGCGGTTGGGCGATGCACGTCGCTCGCCGGTGTTGCTGGCCAGGAGTCTGACTCGACTGTGGTCGGATCCGTCCATCTTTGACAGGGTTCGCGTGGCAGGTGCTGACATCCGAGTCATTGCGCCCAAGACGCGGGAGGTACTCGGCACCCCTTTTGCCGCAGGCGTTGAGTGGCTACCGCTGGAGGAACGCTTCACCCTCTATGGCGGTGGGATAGCCTTCATCGGTTCCGACGCGGGCCAAGCCCAGCTGATCGTGGCTGAACCTTGGGCAGCCTACCTGGGACCCTTCTCGTCAGACTTCCGCTGGGTGACGCTTGATGACTGGCCACATGGGCCAATCCGTTGCACGGATGGCCAGGCGGCCATTTTCCGCGCACTCTGGTCATTCAAGGGCGTCAAGATGGACGCAGAACGCGTCATGCTCAAGGCCGAGCAGGACAGCGCAAAACCCAACGACCTGTTCAAGGTCAAGAAAGAAAACAAAGGCAAGCCTGCGTACGAGGGGCCGCTGCATGCCTACCGCACGCTTGTGAAATCGACACAGCGTCCTGGGGAATACTGGATGCCTTGCGCATCCACTGATGAATGAGACCAAACCAAGGAGGAAATAATGTTCGGAAGAAGTATTGATAAAAGCAAAGGCTTGCTGTTCTGCACGAACGATCTTAGCCAGACGCTGCGTGGCACCTCAGATGAAATCCGCAGGGACGTTGAAAGCCTTCCACCTGACAGGTTCCTCAACACAGCACCCGAGGATCTCAAAAACCATCTTGCAGCAAAGTACCGTATGGAGCCGATTGATCTCCTCCGAGACCAGTGGTACGCCGAACATCACGAAATGCAGGTCGATGTTCGCTATGACTCTAATCGTTGGATTGACGACAAGAGTCGTCCGTTCATGGTTCCCGGAGAGCGGGTCGAGGTGCGCGTGCCCTTCGAGGGTGACGCCGAGTTGTTCTATGCCCAACCGAATACCTCAACCTCAAATCCACCACGAGCTCTCATCGAGAAGAACGAGTTGGTACTTCGCTACGACTCGCCCGCTGACGCGCCGCGCGATGTCAGGCCATTGATTGATCGGATGCTGGCAGATATTGAGCAATACCTCGGATGGCAACGCGCAATGATTGAAGCGCACAACAACGGGCTAGCCGGCATTGCGGAGCAGGCAATCCAGCAACGGCGAGAGCGATTGCTGGCTCAGTCCCAGCGTGCGGCATCCCTTGGCATACCGGTCAGGCGACGCGAGGATGCGCCAAAAACGTACGCGATACCAACTACGCGCAAGAAGGCAATTCCTGCACTTCCCCCGGCGAGTGCCGCACCGTTCACACCGGAGCCGACTTGGGCGATGGAGCAGTACGAACAGGCCCTCAAAATCATGCAAGACATGACGCTTGTCATGGAGCGCAGCCCTGATGCCTTCAAGACTATGGACGAAGAAGCGCTTCGACAGCACTTTCTAGTTCAGCTCAATGGTCAGTTTGAGGGTAAGGCCACGGGCGAGACGTTCAATATGTCCGGCAAGACCGACATCCTGCTGCGCGAGGGCGAACGCAACGTTTTTATCGCCGAGTGTAAGTTCTGGAAGGGGCCAAAGGCCTTTGGAGAAGCTATCGATCAACTACTGAGCTACGCCACATGGCGAGACGGCAAGACGGTAATCCTGGTGTTCAATCGCGGCACCGAGATGTCAACGGTTCGCACAGGCGTTGACGCGAGTGCCAAGTCACACAGCAACTTCAAACGCATGGTGAACTGGCCTCACGAAAGTGGATTCCGCTACGTGTTTCATGCAAATGGTGATAGCAATCGCGAATTGATTGTTACCGTGCTTGTTTTCCACGTACCAAAATAAACCGTCCAGCATCAAAAGTACCGCAGCCGGGGCTGGTACTGTTGATCTTTATAACTAGATATTCGGCAGGAGAGTCAGATGAACGCGTGGCAAATTGTAGGAGGCATCGTTTCGATACTAGGGACGGTCTTGATGTTCTACGGGTCTTACCAACAAGCACAAGGCGACAAAAAATTTCAGGACACAGTCGGAAGCTTTGTCGATAAACGTGAGGCAGAGGATGCTCCAGAGCTCGTAGCGCTTGCTGTTGAAAAAAAAGATGCCGACTACCTCGTCACCGTGCAAAACGTTGGTCGAAAACCGGCGACCAACGTAAAGGTGATCTTCTCCGACGAAAGCACCCCAAGTGTTTTTGTAAGCAACTTGATATCAGGCGCCCAGGAAATCCCTCAGAACACAAAATTCACCTTACCGCTCAACCTGTTCACAGGATTGAATCTGGTCATGAAGTTACCAAACTCTGTACCGGGATACAAGGAAGATTTGGAAGCATCGCTTCGTAAATTTAATGCTGGAGAAATGGCATTCATTCCTCGTTTCTACATTCAGTATTACCATGGCGAAAAGCTAATCACCTCACCCAGGTATTACCTTGTTTTGGAAAAGCAGGCGGGACTGATTCACTTTGGCAAAGATGAATGAAATGGTGTGCCGACCATCCTGTATTGAACTCCGTTCCGCTAATGGATTGCCCCTCCAAGTGGCATGACGAACTCAAAAAATCGACACACGCATAAGTCGTTGTCGCTCAAGGTATTGTGCGTGTGCTGTGGCGAAAGAGTTGGCGTATCTTTGCAGAGAACAGAGGGCAGAAAAGAGTCGAACTGGCCGAAGTGGGCTCCAGCCGTGACCACCCCGTGGCACACGCACAATGCGCCTGTTCCCCGCGTGTACTGGGGGAAGCCCAAATGAAAACGCCCAACTGAGAGCAGTCGGGCGTTTGTATATGGTGGCCTGGGGCGGAATCGAACCACCGACACGCGGATTTTCAATCCGCTGCTCTACCAACTGAGCTACCGGGCCAAGAGATGGAATTATAGCAGAGGTTTCACGCCTCTTTCAGATCTGCCCGTTTTTCTTGCCTTTACCTAGGTCCACGCCCAGTTGTTTGAGCTTGCGGTACAGGTGTGTGCGCTCCAGGCCGGTTTTTTCGGCCACGCGGGTCATGGATCCGCGCTCTTTGTTCAGGTGGAATTCGAAGTAGGCGCGCTCGAAGTCATCACGCGCTTCGCGCAAGGGGCGGTCCAGGTCAAAGGCTTGCTCCACCTGGAGCTCTGCAGTCTCGGACTCACTCATCTCCACCACAAAGCTCTGAGCCACGGGCGCCATGGTGCTGACAACACTCGGCGCTGCCGCAGCCTGACGCAGGGGTGCTCGGCCTTCTTTGCTCAGGCCTTGTTCAACCGCCTTGAGCAGCTTTTGCAAGGTGATGGGCTTTTCCAGAAACGAGTGTGCGCCTAACTTGACGGCATCCACAGCGGTATCAATCGTGGCATGGCCACTCATCATGATGACGGGCATGCTCAGCAAATCGTTGGAGGCCCATTCCTTGAGCAAGCTGACCCCATCGGTATCGGGCATCCAGATGTCCAGCAACACCAGATCGGGCTGCGCACGCGTGCGAGCCTCGCGGGCTTGGGCGGCGTTTTCGGCCAGCTCGACCTGGTGCCCCTCATCAAAGAGGATTTCCGAGAGCAGGTCCCGAATGCCCAGCTCGTCATCCACCACCAAAATGTTTGCCATAGCCTTATGCGTTGTCTCTGTTGACCTTGAATGATAACGACACCTGCGCCCCGATCGTTTCGCCCTGCTCCTGCAGGTTGGACAGTTCGATCTTGGCGCCGTGTTCATCGGCAATTTTCTTGACCACGGCCAAGCCCAGGCCTGTGCCCTTGGCTTTGGTGGTGACGTAGGGCTCAAAAGCCCGCTGCAGGATGGAAGCAGGAAAGCCTTTGCCAGCATCGCGCACGCGCAATCGCACGCGGCCGCGCTCGGCGTTGAAGCTGGTCGCCACCTGGACCTTGGCATCGCTGCGGCCAGAGGCTTCGCAAGCGTCTTGCGCGTTTTGCAGCAGGTTGTGCACCACCTGGCGCAGCTGTTGGGCGTCGCCCTGTATCGGAGGGCATTGTGGGTCGAGCTCGAGCTCTATGGCGGGCTGCATGCGATCCTGGCTCGTGTCTTGCGCATACAGGCCCATCACATCCTGGATGAGCGCGTTCAGATCCAGAGGTTTGAGTTCGGCCGCAGGCAGCCGGGCGTAGTCGCGAAACTCGTTGACCAGGCGCTTCATGGCATCGACCTGGTCCACGATGGTCTGGACCGATTTGTCCAGCAAGCGTGCATCGGTCTCTTCAAGCTTGTCGGCCAGCTTGAACTGCAGCCGCTCTGCCGAGAGCTGAATGGGCGTGAGCGGATTCTTGATTTCGTGTGCCAGGCGGCGCGCCACTTCGCCCCAGGCCTGGGCACGTTGGGCGGACACGACTTCGGAAATATCGTCAAACACCAGCAGACGTGTGCCATCGGGCAGGAAAGCGCCGCGCGCCAGCAAGGTCACTGCACTGGCATGAATACCGCTGCCGCTGGCATGCACCTCGAAGGATTTTTGCCAATGGTCCAGCGCGTGCACATCGGTGTCAGCATGCAGCTGCGCAAATTGTTCTTCCACGCCTTGCGCCAGAGCCTCCAAGCCGTGCAGGCTGGACAGAAGCTTGCCTTCGTGTGCCGCCACAGGCACACGCAAGATGCGCGTGGCTCCGGGGTTGGCCGATTGAATATGGCCTAGCGCATCCATCAGCAAGACGCCCGCGGTGAGGTTGTCCAAAATGGTTTGCAGCTGCGCGCGCGCGGCTTCGAGCTGGTCCAGGCTTTGATGCACCGCCTTGCGGGCATCGGACAACTGCTGTGTCATGGCGGCAAAAGAGCGTGTCAGATCCCCCAGTTCGTCCTTGCCAGGCAAGGCGTGCTTGGGCGAGAGATCGCCTTGCGCCACCTGCCTCATGCCCAGTGCCAGTAGCAGCAAGGGGCGCGCCAGCTGGTTACCCAAGAGCACGGCCAGCACAATGGCGCCCAACACCGCCATGAAGAGGCTGAGTGTGAGGGTGCCGATGTACATCCGGCGCAACCCATCGCGCGCCAAGGCACGTTGCTGATATTCACGGTTGGCGTTTTGCACGTCCAGCGCATTGGCCACCAGCGTGGGCGACAAAGGCTGAATGACCTGCAGCATGCGGTAGTCGTTGCCCAGTGTCCAGCTGACTTGCGGCAGCTGGGCCAGCACCACTATGCGCCCCTTGTCCGCACCAGGCGCGGCATCATCCACCCCCTCAATGACGGCGGCCACGCCTTTGGCACGCGCATCGCGCAACTGGTTGGCTGCAGGCAAGGGCGGGCGCAGCACGTAGCGCGACTGCCCGGCGCTGGCCAGCACACGCCCACCGTTGGCCCAGAGCACCACATCGCTGGCCCCAAGCTGTTCGCGCACACGCTCCAGAGCGAGACTCGCACTTTCCTCAGACACTTCAGCCAGTTGTGCTGCGGCAATCCGCGATTGCTTGGACAGGTCGGCGCTCAGAGTGTCCAGCGTTGCACGACCCAGGTTCAAGCCGGCTGCCAGCGCGCCTTCGACCTTGACATCAAACCAGGACTCGATGGAGCGCGAAACAAACTGGTAGGACACCACATAAATCAGGCCACCCGGCACCACACCCACCAGCGCAAAAATGGCGGCCAATTTGAGCAACAACCGAGCCCCGAATTCGCCACGGCGCAAACGCACCAACAGACGAACAAAGCCCCACAAAATCGTGATGCCCAAGCCTGCAGCCACGACAGCGTTGACGATGAACAACGGTTGGTAGTACCGCTCGTAACTGGTGTGGTTGCTGGTGGCGCGTGTCAACAAAGCCAGCAGGCCTATACCAATAAGCAACAGTGCGGCCGAGCCCAGCGTCAGTAACCAGCGACTGGTTTTGGTGCTTAAAAGGCTGCGGCGCAAGGGCTTGGTGTTCAAGGCGTTCTCTTACTGCAACAGGTCGGTGCCCACACCAAGTTCGCGACTCACGCCGAGATTCCAGTCGGACTGCGCGCCGGTAGAAATCTGGAACGGCCTGGGCAACTGATTGACGTCGAGCCTGAATTGGTAGCGCACGTAGTAATGCGCAGAGCGCGAGAGTTCAGCCACATCCACCACCGGCCATCCATACACACGTCGCACCAGGGCCAGGGCTTCGGTCAGGCTGTCAAAATTTTGCGAAAGGCTGTTGCCCAATGCGTTTGCAGACAGCGGCTCACGCGACATGCTCAGGCGCCAACGCCGGGTGAGCGGCTGATACAGCAGGCGGTAGTAGCGCGAAGCACCCGCCACATGCTGGTCAGACCAATACCAGCGATCGCGGTACACATCGGCCTGCACGACAAAGTGGATGGCCACACCTTTGAGCAAGGCGTCTTCGAGGCTGCTGCCCAACTCCAGGCGCAGGGCGCTGTTGAGCACCAGGGATTTGTCGGCACGCTCCAGGCGCAGCTCCGTCAGTTCTACCGAGGAGGATGTTGGCGTGACAGGCGATGGTGTTTGCGAATGCGACAGCCCAGCCCAGCTCCACAGGAGCTGGGCCAGCAGCCACACGCCCAAGCTACGGCGCAGGCTTTTGCAGCAGTGCGTAGTAAAAACCATCATGTTCACCGAGCAGATTGTCCCCGAAGGACAAGCCCTGCGGCACTTGTCCGGGAATCAAATGCCCCGGAGAGGGCAGCAAAACCGCTTGCGTGTTGCGCTTTAGAAACGCCTGGACGTTGTCCTCCCCTTCTGCCTTGAAAACAGAGCAGGTGCAATACACCATCCGCCCGCCCGGTTTGAGCAAGGGCCACAACACATCCAGCAGTTTGGCTTGCAATGCAGCCAGCTTGGGAATATCCGAGGCACGACGCAGCCAGCGCACGTCCGGGTGGCGGCGCACGATGCCGGAGGCCGAACACGGCGCGTCCAGCATGATGGCGTCGAACAACTGACCGTCCCACCAGCTGGCCGGGTCTGCGGCATCTGCAGCGCGCACCTGTGCATGCACCTGCAAACGCTGCAGGTTTTGTTCAATCTTCTGGGCACGCTGCGCATCCACATCCAGCGCCAGCACCTGCGCGTGTGGCGCCCACTCCAGCAGGTGCCCGGTTTTGCCGCCAGGCGCTGCGCAGGCGTCTAGTACGCGTAAGGGCGCCTCAGTGCGCCCCCCCAGCAGCAAGGGGGCCGCCATCTGTGCGGCAGCGTCTTGCACCGACACCTCGCCTTGTGCAAAGCCAGGCAATTGGTTCACCGGCACCGGCCGCTCGAGCTGGATGCCGCAGGCACCGACAGCTTTCGCGCTCAGGCCTTGTGCTTGCAGACGCTCGAGTGTGGTGGGCACGTCGGTTTTAGTCAGGTTCACACGCAGCGTCATGGGCGGTGCGTATTGCGCCATGTTCAGCAAGGCGGCAGCATGTGTGGGATGGTCGCGCTGGATGTGCTCCACCCACCATTGGGGGTGGTTCCAGACCGCTTCAGGGCTGGAGGCGATCTCGGCCATCAAGTCGGCGCGCTCGCGCACAAAACGGCGCAGACACGCGTTGATGAAGCCCGCCTGGCGCTGCCACTTGTGTTCGCGCCGCGCGGCTTCGACCGCCTGGCTGACCACCGTGTGCTCCGGGTACAAAGGATGTTCTGTGTCCAGCAGCAAGGACAATGCCGAGCACAACAAGGCATCAACCGCAGCCGAAGGCGCTTTGGCCGCCAGCAACACACGCACTGCACGCGCAGCGCCCCAATGACGCAAGGCATGAAAACTCAGCGCCTGCACCCCGGGTCGCAGGTTGCCGGGCACAGTCTCGAGCAAGGCCGTCAAGGACTGTCCGCCCATGACGGCGTGGGTCATGCGCGCCACCTGCTGGAGCTGGCGCCACAGCGGGATGGGTTGCACCAATCCTTCGTGCGGGCTCACACTCATGCCAACTCCATCGGGCCTGCCTTGAGCTCCAGGCGCATGGCCGGGCCAAAACCAAGCTGGCGCGCCAGCACACGCACGGGCCAGACCTCGATGGCCTGGTTATAGGTTTGCACCGCCACGTGGTAGGTGGCCAGTGTGGCTGGCAACATTTGTTTCATGCGCACCAGCACGGCGGCCAACGAGTGCCAGTCCGAGGCCTGCCCCTGCTTCATTTGCTGGCTCAACGCCAGCATCAACTGTGCATGCGCTTGCGAGACGGCGTTCATGATGTCGGCGTTCATGGGCTGCACCCGCGCCTGGGCCAGGGTATTGAGCAATTCGTCGCAGCGCTGCTGCAACTCGGTGTCCTGACCTTCCGGGGTTTGCTGCAATGCGTGTACCGCCAGCGCCGACTCCAGGCGCACCAGCACCTGCAACCACACGGTGTCCACCAAGTGCCATTGACGCAGGATTTCGGCGCGCATGCGCACCAGGCGGTGGTGTGCGCCTACCGCCCAGAACAGTGCAAGCGCCAACAGGGCGCAAAAGGTCAACCAGGTCATGTCCATGAATGCTTTTTAACACCAAATGAAACAGCCCCTGCACACACGGTGAACAGGGGCTGCAAAAGATGCATCACAGCGTGATGCACCCTGGAGCTCAGGCGTCCTGGCCGTCGCTCACTGCGTCGGTGGTGTCGCCAGCCAACTCGGCAGCTTCGGCATCGGCAATGGCGCGACGCTCGGCGTCGTCCATCGCATCCTTGGCCTTGCGCGCCTGGTGGTAAGCCAGACCGGAACCCGCCGGGATCAGACGACCCACGATGACGTTTTCCTTGAGGCCACGCAGCTCGTCGCGCTTGCCCATGATGGCC
>JBEEOS010000093.1:0-8903 GCA_041191485.1 Pseudomonadota bacterium | reverse complement strand
CGACACCTTGCTCATGCTGCAAGCCATTGGCCGCGAAGGCAGCTTTGCCGCCGCCGCCCGCGCACTGGGCGTGGTCCCCAGTGCCCTGACCTACCGTGTGCGCCAGCTGGAAGACGCCCTCGATGTGCTGCTGTTTGACCGCAGCTCACGCCAGGCCCAAGCCACCGCCGCCGGCCAGGAACTCCTGCGCGAAGCCGAACGCCTGCTGAGCGACCTGGACGCCGTCGCCAACCGCATTCGTCGCGTGGCCACAGGCTGGGAGGCAGCGCTCACGGTTGCCGTCGACAGCCTCATCTCGCGCGAGGTGGTGCTGGACCTGAGCGAAGCCTTTTTGGCCCTGGGCACACCGACACGGCTACGCATTCGCCACGAAACACTCTCGGGCACCTTGGCCGCCCTCACCAATGGTTTGGCCGACCTGGCCATCGGCGCCGTGCTGGAGCCAGGCCTGGCATCCGACATTCAGCACCTGCCCTTGGGCGAGGTGGACTTTGTGTTTGCCGTCGCCCCGCAACACCCACTGGCCAAAGCCCCTGAACCTTTGAGCGACGCACTGCTCCAGCAACACCGCGCCGTTGCGGTGGCCGACACCGTCCACCGCGGCCAGGGCCTGACCATTGGCCTTCTGGGTGGGCAAGAGGTGTTCACCGTCCCCGACATGGCCACCAAGCTGCAAGCCCAGCTGCGCGGTCTGGGTGCAGGCTTTTTGCCGCAACCTTTGGCGCAGCCCCACATCGACGCTGGGCGCTTGGTGGTTCGCCAAACCACCAAAGCCCGCCGCAGCACGGCCCACATGGCCTGGCGCGCCAGCCGGCAAAAGCCCGCCGGCCCCGCCCTGCGCTGGTGGCTCGATCAACTGGCCAACAAGAAGACACGCGAAGCATTGCTGCAACAGCCCCAAGGCGTGTACAGTGAGCCCATATGAGCACACCACACATCGCCATCATCGGCGTCGGCATGGCCGGCATTGCCTGCGCACGCACCCTTCGCCAAGCGGGTCACCACGTCACCCTGTTTGAAAAGAGTCGAGGCGCTGGCGGGCGCATGGCCACCCGCCGCAGCCCCTTTGGCAGCTTTGACCATGGCGCCCAGTACTTCACCGTGCGCGACCCCCGCTTTGAGCTGGCCCTGGGCACCGCCCCCGGCCTGTGCCGCCCCTGGAGCGCCAACGCCGTGCGCGTGCTCGACCCCATGGGCCGTGTGATCGAGGCCTCCTTGCCCGGCGGCGAACGCCACTGGGTCGCCACGCCGGGCATGAACGCCCTCGTCAAAGCGTGGGCCGAGCCGCTGCAGGAAGACGGCAACATCGAGCTGGAAACACGCGCCACACGCATCAGCCGCGACCCCTTAATGAAAGACGGCTGGCAAGTCCACACCGAAAGCGCTGACGGCGGCAACCACGTCTATGCCGGGTTTGACCAAGTCATCCTCGCCATTCCGGCCGCGCAGGCTCAAGCCCTGTTGATGGCTTCCGAACTCAGCGAATTGGCCACCCCGCTGCACAGCGTCAAGGTCGACCCCTGCTGGACACTGATGGCCGCCTGGCCGCAAGCCATGCAGCCGGGCCTCATCACCATCGGCCCACAGTGGAGCGCGGCACGCAGCACCCACCACCGCATCGCCTGGATGGCGCGCGAGTCCTCCAAGCCCGGACGCGAAGCCATTGAACGCTGGACCATCCAGGCCAGCGCCAGCTGGTCGGCCGAGCACATCAACGACAGCGCAGACCGCATCACCGCCAAATTGCTCAAGGCGTTTGGCGAGATCAGCGGCATCCGCGCCACCCCCACCCACACCGAAGTGCACCGCTGGCTCTACGCCAAAACCGCACAACCGCTGGGCCAAAGCCACCTCTGGTTCAAGAGCGAAGGCATTGGCCTGTGTGGCGACTGGTGCCTGGGCCACCGCGTGGAAGATGCGTTTGTCTCTGGCCTGGAGCTGGCTCTGGCCGTGCTGCGCAAGCGCTGAGCGGCTTGCGCATGAGCGCCTACGTCGGACGATTTGCCCCCTCTCCCACCGGCCTGCTGCACGCAGGCTCGCTGGTGGCTGCCCTGGCCAGCTGGCTGGACGCACGTGCCCACAGCGGCCACTGGCCGGTGCGCATCGAAGATGTGGACACCCCACGCTGCGTCGCCGGGGCCGCCCAGGCCATCCTGAAGCAACTCGCGCTTTGCGGCCTGCACCCTGACGGGCCAGTGCTTTGGCAAAGCCAGCGTGACGCGGTTTACCAACACGCCCTGGACCAACTCATTGCCCAAGGCCTGGCCTACCCCTGCGGCTGCTCGCGCAAAGACATCGAATCGGCGCAAGCCAGCCCCACACAACGACACCACGCCCAGGTCTACCCCGGCACCTGCCGTCAGGGCCTGCAGGGCAAACCCGCCCGCGCCTGGCGCCTGAATGTGCAAGCCGTGCTGGAGTTGCATGACATGCCACCCCTTGTTCACTGGCACGACCGCCGCCTGGGCGAGCAAACGCAAGATGTACCGCAAGAAGTAGGCGACTTTGTGCTGCGCCGCGCCGACGGCCTGTGGGCCTACCAGCTGGCCGTGGTGGTGGACGATGCGGCGCAAGGCATCACCGACGTGGTCCGTGGCCAGGACCTGGCCGACAACACCGCCCGCCAAATCGTGCTGCAGCGCGCCCTGGGCCTGCCCACCCCGCGCTACCTGCACACCCCGCTGGTGCTCGGCGCCAATGGCGAAAAACTCAGCAAACAAAACGGCGCCCAAGCGCTGGACCTGAGCGATCCGCTGGCGGCGCTGAGCGCGGCAGCGCACGCGCTGGGCCTCAGCCCTGCCAGCAGCGACAGCATCACAAAGTCTTTGCAGCTGTGGAGCCAACAGTGGCCGATGCGGCTCAAGGGCTGGGCTGACGAACCCAGCCACAGCAAAAACTTCCTTTAATCTTGCACCCCACCAACAAATCACACATAATATGTGCGAATCTTGGAGGGAGCCATGAACATTACCCTTTCTGTTGACGAGCGCGTGGCCGAAGCCGCCCGCGATGCGGCCCGCAAAATGGGCAAAAGCCTTAACCAGGCCGTGCGTGACTACCTCGAACAGTTGGCCGGACAAGAACGGATCGACAGCGAGTGGAGCGCCTGGGAGCAGCGTTGTCTGACGGGCGGTGGTCGTTTAAGGGGCTGGAAATTCGACCGGGACGCCATTCATGATCGCGGCTGAACCCTCTCCAAAGTGGTTGACAACGGTCGCTTTGCCGCAAGAGCGCTGCTTTGTTGACACCAACGTACTTGTCTACGCCGACAGCACCGACGAACCCGTTAAACAACGCATCGCTATCGACCTGCTGCTGCACTTGCGCAAACAAAGGCTGGGAGCCCTGTCCACCCAGGTACTCAACGAATACATTCACGTCGGCCTGCGAAAGTTGGGCTTGTCTCACGCCCACCTGCGCGAACAACTGCGTTGCTACCGCCAACTGGACGCGAGCGCGGTGACCACAGACACCATCGAGTTGGCCCTGGACCTGCACCAAAGCCATGCCCTGAGTTACTGGGATGCCCTGATTGTGGCCAGCGCCCACATCAGCGGCTGTGCCATCTTGTTGACCGAAGACATGGGCACCGGAGAGGTTCTGGCCGGCGTCCGACTTGTCAACCCTTTTGCAAACTGAGACCCGTCCCATCGCCACGGATAATGTCGGGTTTCGCAAACCCCTTTGTTTGTCATGACCACACCCGACGCTCCCGAAGAACAATCCCCAACCCCTTTCATGCGCACCATCAAGACCTACGTCTTGCGCGCCGGGCGCATGGGCACGGGGCAGATGCGGGCGTTTGAACTGTACGGCCCCAAATTTCTCGTACCCTACCGCGCAGAAAAGCTCGACGTGCAGGCCACCTTTGGCCGCGCCGCGCCGCTGATTCTTGAAATCGGCTTTGGCATGGGCGACGCCACCGCCAAGATCGCGCATGTGCGCCCCCAGGAAAACTTCCTGTGCTGCGAAGTCCACGAACCCGGCGTGGGCGCACTGCTCAAGCGCTGCGGCGAAGAAGCCATTGGCAACATCCGCATCGTGCAGCACGACGCCGTGGAGGTCATGGACCACATGCTCGGCGAAGACAGCCTGGATGGCGTGCACATCTTCTTCCCGGACCCCTGGCACAAGAGCCGCCACCACAAGCGCCGCCTGATCCAGTCGCCCTTTGTCGAGCGTTTGGCCAAACACATCAAACCCGGCGGCTACCTGCACCTGGCCACTGACTGGCAGCCCTACGCCGAGCAAATGCTCGACGTGCTCAGCAAAGAACCTTTGCTGAAAAACACCGCCAGCGCCGAACAAGGCGGCTACGCCACCAAGCCCGACTACCGCCCGCTGACCAAGTTCGAAAACCGCGGCCTCAAGCTCGGCCACGGCGTCTGGGACCTGGTGTTCACGCGGGTCTGATTCACCACCGCCCCACACACGGCCATGGCCCATGTGCCCAAAAACCCGAACATCGCCATGCGCGACGGCGTCTCGCCAAGCTGCGTGGCCCTGCCCCGGGTGCGGCACAGCCCCTGGCCGCTGCTGATCGACCACCTGGCCGAGCGGCTGCCACGCATCTCGCGTGCCGAATGGCAAGAGCGCCTGCAAGCGGGCCTGGTACTGGGCGAAGACGGGCAAGCCCTGCCCCCGGATGCGCCCTATGTAGGCGGCGAGCGCGTGTACTACTGGCGCGAGCTGCGGCAAGAAGACCCCATTCCGTTTGAAGCAACTGTGCTGTTTGAAGACGAGCACCTGGTCGTGGCCGACAAGCCGCACTTTTTGCCCGTCACACCCGGGGGGCGCTATGTGCGCGAAACCCTGCTGGTGCGCCTGAAGGCCCAGCTGGGCCTGGCCGACCTGAGCCCCCTGCACCGCATCGACCGCGAAACCGCCGGGCTGGTGCTGCTGTGCAAACGCCCGCAAGACCGCGACGCCTACCAATCGATGTTTCGCGACAGGAAAGTGGACAAGGTCTACGAAGCCGTGGCCCCGTGGCGCGACGGCCTGGCCTTTCCGATCACGCGCCAAAGCCACATCCTCGAAGACGAACAAGCCTTCTACCGCATGCGCGAAGCCCAGCCCGACGAAGGCCTGCCGCCCAACAGCGAAACCCGCATCGAATGCGTGTACCGAGAAGGCGAACGCGCCCTGTACCGCCTGCACCCCGTTAGCGGCAAACGCCACCAGTTGCGCGTGCACATGCACGGCCTGGGCTTGCCCATCGAGGGCGACCAGTTCTACCCCGTGGTGCGGCGCGGGCCCGACGACACAGAAGACTTTGACACGCCGCTACAGCTGCTGGCCAAGGCCATTGCCTTCCAGGACCCGGTCACCGGGCAAAACCGCCAGTTTCAAAGCCAATTGAAACTGGGCTTGAGCCTCTACTTGGGTTAATATCTTCCAGAGTCATGAAAGAAAGATCATGAAGCCTTTGACCGAAGCATCACTGCAACGACTAGAAGCCAGCATTCCTGAGTTGGCCAGCGGCGCTGTGCGTCAAGCATACGTTCAAGCCTTGACGCTCCACGGACGCGTGATCGAAGCCATTAACGGTCAACTGCTAGAGATCACGGCTGACGGTCAAACCCGTGTCCTGAGAAAAATTGCTGCGCCGACCCCATCAGCAGTTGGACTCAAACGCACCCGACGCGCCGCTCCAGCCAAGCCCTGCAACTGAAACCATGAGCCAGCCCACCGCGCGCCTGCGCATGTTCGCTGGCCCCAACGGTTCTGGTAAGAGCACCATCAAAGACGTTATCCCAGCCGCGTGGCTTGGGGTGTACGTTAATGCCGACGAAATCGAAAAAAACATCCGCCAAAATCTTCGACTCGATCTTGGTGAATTCGGTCTTGAAGCAGAGGCATCGTCCATCAGGCTCTTTCTGCAAAGCTCTGCTCTACTAGCCAAGTGTGATCTTTTACCCCTCATCGACGATCTGCACATTGAGCGCAATCTTCTCGAGTTCGATCGTGTCAGCGTCAACTCCTACTGGGCATCGGTCATTTCAGACTTCATTCGTCATCAGTTGCTGCAGTCAGGGACTTCTTTCACTTTTGAGACGGTCATGTCCTCCCCCGACAAAGTCGACTTTTTGTGCAAAGCACAGACGCAAGGCTTCAAGACCTACCTCTACTACGTGGCGACTGAAGACTGCGCCATCAATATCGAGAGGGTTCGCCAACGCGTGGCCAATGGTGGTCACCCTGTAGCCGTCGAAAAAATCGTTTCACGCTACGAGCGTTCACTCGGTCTGCTCATGGATGCTGTCAACTGTGCTGACCGGGCGTATATCTTCGACAACTCCAGTCACGAAAGAGTCTGGATTGCCGAAGCCAACCAAGGACTTGATCTCGAAATGAAATCCGAACTCATGCCCAACTGGTTCAAGACCCATCTTTGGGACAAGTTTGACGGCACACCTACCCCCGATTGAGGGGTGGCGTGCCCTCTCAGAGGCTCAAGCCGCGACTTCCACCGCCCGGATGCTGTAGCCCATCTCGGCAGGCGTGTAGCTGTCCACGCGCCCTTCGGCGGTTTCGGCCACGGGATACATCAGGAAGTTGAGCACGCCCTCTTTGGCGCCAGGCAGCTTGAGGTCGTGCGCTGTGTTCCAGCCCACCCAGTTGCCCTCCCAGCCGCCAAACAGCCCTTTGAACACGGGGGCCACCACCGGATGCTCGGTGGTCTTGATCCAGTCGGCGGTTTCATGGCGCATGACCTTGGTCACATCGGCCGGGTCCATGGCCACCCAACCGTGGGCTTGCAAGTACACCTCGGCGCGGCAGTGCTGCGCACCCGACAAATTGGCCGGGTTACCCGACAACTGCTTGTAGCCAAACGCCGAAGGCACCAGGCGCAGGCCGTACACATCGCGCGCAGGCACGCCCGCAGCGCGGCACAAGCCCACAAACAACGCATTGATGTCGGCGCACTTGCCGCCCAGGTTGCCGGTCTCCAGCATGGTGCGGATATTGCCCTCGCCACAGCCACGCACCTTGGGCTCGCGCCAGGCGTTGGCCACCACCCAGTTGTAAATGGCATGGACTTTTTGCACATCGGTGTGCGCGCCCTGCGTGGCCTTGAGTGCGGTGCTGCGCACAATCCCATCGGTCGGCAGCAAGGCGGTGGCGCGGGTGTAGTGGTGCAGGCTGGCCGCGTCTTCACGCACAAAACCCTTGCCCGGACGGCTCAGGTCGGCATGACGGCTGCGCGTTTGCACACGGCTGGTCACCTCCAGCACAGGCTTGACGCCGGCCGCAAACTCGGCCGCGACAAAACGCGTGCCCTCGACGCCGTCCGCCGCCAGGCGGGCCTGGCCATTGCTTTGAAAACTGTGCCCCACCGTGCGCTGCCAGTCGGATTCAATGCTGGGCACCGGCACCCACACACGGCTCTCGCCCATGGGGTGCGCCAGCGCCACGCGGGTGGTGACGTCAAACGTGCGCCACTCACCAGGCTCGGGCGAAAAACGCATCGGGTGTGCAGGGGATGGATTAGCGGCCAACACCAGCGAGGGTGTGCCCAGCAGCGCGCCCACAGCGGCGCTGCCCTTCAAGAAGGTACGGCGAACGGGGTTCATATCAAGAGCTCCGGAATGTTGCGAAAGACCTGTCGGCGCACACGAGGCGCCGTCTTCACAACCACGCCAATGCCCCGAAGGCAGGTCACCCAACGCAAGAGCGGCAGGCCTGTCGATTATCGACGATGGAGATCACCAGCGAGGAGAGAAAGGCTTCTGAATGGCCCGCCTCAGCGCCGCGGGCTGCTCAAGTCGCTGATCCACTTGGCGGCTTCGGGGCCTGCCCAGTCCACCTCGCCCAGCACGCGCCAGCGGGCCTGGCCGTTAGGGGCGATCAGCACGGTGGTGGGGTACGCTTGCACGCCCCACTGTTTGGCCAGTTGGCCCCGCGGGTCGGTCACCACCGGAAAGCTCAGGCCTGCGGACTGCATGTAGCGTTGCACCCGCGAGGGTTGTTCTTGCACATTGATGCCGAGCACGATGGGCTGCCCGTCGGAGATGCTGTGCAGCATTTGCAGCGAGGGCAGCTCGGCCTTGCACGGCGGGCACCAGGTGGCCCAGAAGTTGAGGACCACGGTGTGGCCTTTGAGGCTCTGCGCCGTCCAGCGCTTGCCGCTCATGTCCACCCAGTCGATGGGGGGCATGGGGCCGCGCCAGGGCTGCTTGTCAAACTGGGCGTGCGCCAGCAGGGGCAAGCCCAGCAGCGCAAGCGCCGCCAGGATGCGGACGAGCCGCATCAAGCCCGCTCGGCCACCCAGGCTTGCACGCTGGCCAGCGCCTGTGGCAGGGCCTTGGCGTCGGTGCCTCCGGCCATGGCCATGTCAGGCTTGCCGCCACCTTTGCCGCCCACCTGCTGGGCCACAAAGTTGACCAGCTCACCGGCCTTGACTTTGCCAATGCTGTCTGCCGTCACGCCGGCAGCGATCTGGACCTTGTCGCCATCAACAGCGGCCAGCACGATGGCAGCGGTTTTGAGCTTGTCCTTGAGCTTGTCCATGGTGTCGCGCAGGGTCTTGGCGTCGGCGCCTTCGAGCTTGGCGGCCAGCACTTTCAGACCCTTGACGTCCACCGCCTGGCTCAGCAGCTCGTCGCCCTGGGCCGAGGCCAGCTTGCCTTTGGCGGCAGCGAGTTCTTTTTCCAGCGCCTTGACCTGGTCCAGCACTTGGGCAATCCGGTTGTTGAGTTCAGCCGGTTGGACCTTGAGGGTGCCTGCGGCTTGCGCCACGGTGTCTTCCAGGCTTTGCAGATAGGCCAGCGCGTTGGCGCCAGTCACGGCTTCGATGCGGCGCACGCCCGCGGCCACGCCGCTTTCGCCCACGATCTTGAAGAGGCCAATGTCGCCCGTCGCCTTCACATGCGTGCCGCCGCACAGTTCGCGGCTGGAGCCGA
>JBEEOS010000092.1:0-10147 GCA_041191485.1 Pseudomonadota bacterium | reverse complement strand
CCTGGAAATTTCTGCGCTGGAGTCCCAGGGCAAAGGCCAGGTGATTTCACGCCCGCGTGTGGTGACGGCTGATCAAACGCCAGCCCTGATTGAGCAGGGCACCGAGATTCCTTACCAAACCTCTTCGGGCAACACCGGAACATCCACCACTTTCCGCAAGGCCAACCTCAAGCTGGAGGGTGGATGTCAACCGCGACAGCGTGGGTCAGCTCACGCAGTCGGGCTACACCATCAACACCAAGCATGTGAAAACGCAGGTCAGGGTGGAAAACGGGGGTACCGTGGTCTTGGGGGGCATTTACGAAAAAACCCAGAATCAGGATCAGACCGGTGTGCCCGGTCTGTCACAGGTGCCGGTTTTGGGCTGGTTGTTCAAGGGGCGCGAGCAGGTTGACCGGCACACCGAGTTGCTGGTGTTTCTGACGCCCAAGGTGGTGGCCGAGCGTGCTGAGCAACTGGCACCGAGCTTGCCAGCCCAGGACGGCGGCACTGTGCCGCCAGAACCGTTCCCGCACTGAGCATGCGGCGGAAACGAATACACTTGGAGCCCTGTCGATTTCTCTTGGACTACTGTCTTGCGCATCATCCTCGTGGGCCTTCCGGGCTCGGGCAAAACCACCATTGGCCGTCAGCTTGCCAGGCGGTTGGGGGTGCCTTTTGTCGACTCGGACCATGTGATTGAAGATCGGCTGGGCTGTTCCATCCGTGAGTTCTTTGCGCGCGAAGGGGAGGACAGTTTTCGAGATGTGGAGGAACAGGTTCTTGATGACCTGAGCCAGCACCACGACGGCGTGATGGCCACGGGCGGCGGCTCTTGCCTGCGCCCCAACAACCGCCAGCGTTTGCATGAGCGTGGACAGGTCATTTACCTGCGCTCCACCCCGGAAGATGTGTACCGTCGCGTCAAACACGACACGGCACGCCCCTTGCTGCAGGTGGACGACCCCATGGGTCGCTTGCGCAATCTGTATGAAACCCGAGACGCGCTGTACCGCGAGACGGCTCACTTTGTCGTCGAAACCGGACGTCCTTCAGTGTCCACCCTGGTCAACATGATCCTGATGCAGCTGGAGCTGGCGGGCGCTTTGCCTGCACTGGTGCCTGTTCGACAGGGCTGAGCCGCGACACCGTCCATGGCTCGCTACACTTGAGGGCTATGGCTGAGCACACCTTTTCCCCAGCGAAAGTTGCGATCGATCTGGGCGATCGCAGTTACGACATCCTCATTGGCGCCGGTTTGATCGGACAAGCGCAAACCTATGCCAACTTACCCAAGGCCCGCGCTGCCGTGATCGTGACCAACGAGACTGTGGCGCCTTTGTACGAAGCCGCCTTGCGCCAGGGCCTGCAGTCGCATTACCCGCAAATTCACACGGTGGTCTTGCCCGATGGCGAGTCGCACAAGGACTGGCAGACCCTGAACCTCATCTTTGATGCCTTGCTCGCCAACGGCTGCGATCGCAAAACCGTGCTGTTTGCCCTGGGCGGTGGCGTGGTGGGGGACATGACCGGTTTTGCTGCGGCAAGTTATATGCGTGGTGTGCCCTTCGTGCAGGTGCCGACCACTTTGCTGGCGCAGGTCGATTCTTCGGTCGGGGGCAAGACGGCCATCAACCATCCGCTGGGCAAGAACATGATTGGCGCGTTCTACCAGCCCCAACGCGTCATTTGCGATCTGGACACCTTGGGCACCTTGCCCATGCGGGAGCTCAGCGCAGGCCTGGCCGAAGTCATCAAGTACGGACCGATTGCCGATATGGCGTTTCTGGACTGGATCGAGGCGAACATCGACGCCCTGATGCAGCGAGATCCGCAAGCCCTGGCGCACGCGGTCAAGCGCAGCTGCGAGATCAAGGCCTGGGTGGTGGGGCAGGATGAGCGTGAATCGGGCTTGCGTGCGATTTTGAATTTTGGCCACACCTTTGGCCATGCCATTGAAGCAGGTCTTGGCTTTGGCACCTGGCTGCACGGCGAGGCTGTGGGCTGCGGCATGGTCATGGCGGCCGAGCTGTCCTGGCGTTTGAACAAGGTTGATGTGGCTTTTGTCGAGCGTTTGCGGGGTTTGATTGAGCGTGCGGGCCTGCCGGTACGTGGACCCCAGTTACACCCTTCGGACAATGCGGGCGACTACATCGCCCACATGCGGCTGGACAAAAAGGCCGAGGCAGGCGACATCAAATTTGTGGTGATCGACGAACCCGGCCGCGCCGCCGTGTCCGGCGCGCCCGATGAAGTGGTGCGCGCCGTCATTGACGCTTGCTGCGCCTGAGGCCTGTGGTCGATGAGTCTGAGCACCTGGGCCAGCCACGCCGAGCATACCCGGGGGCGTCGCCACCCGGAGGCGGATGCCCCCACGCGCAATGCCTATCAAAGGGACCGCGACCGCATCGTGCACTCCACTGCTTTCAGGCGGCTGGTGTACAAAACGCAGGTTTTTCTCAACCACGAAGGTGATTTGTTCCGCACCCGTCTGACCCACTCTTTGGAGGTGGCTCAGCTGGGTCGCTCCATTGCCCGCGCCCTGGGGCTCAACGAAGACCTGGTCGAAGCCGTGGCCCTGGCGCATGACCTGGGCCACACGCCTTTTGGTCACGCCGGGCAAGATGCCTTGCACGCGTGCATGGCCGAGCATGGCGGCTTTGAGCACAACCTGCAAAGCCTGCGTGTGGTGGATCATCTGGAAGCGCGTTATCCGGCGTTTGATGGCCTGAACCTGACGTTTGAAGCCCGCGAGGGCATCCTCAAGCACTGCTCGCGTGCCAATGCCCTGGCGCTGGAAGCAACAGAACCCGGTGGCGTTGCACAGCGTTTTTTGCAGGGCACGCAGCCCAGTCTGGAAGCGCAACTGTGCAACCTGGCCGATGCCATTGCTTACAACGCCCACGACATTGATGATGGGGTGCGTTCGGGCCTGTTGACGCTGGCGCAGATGCAAGAGGTGCCGCTGTTTGCGAAGTACATGAACGAAGCCGCGCAAGAGCATCCGCAGCTGCGCGAGCAAACGCGCCGCTGGTTGTACGAGAGTACGCGCCGCATGCTCAGCCAGCAGGTGTACGACGTGATCGACACGACCCGCTCGGCCATTGCGCACGCGGGTGTGTCTACGGCAGACGAAGCGCGCCGCGCTGGACCCCTGGTTCGGTTTTCCGAGCAGATGAAAGCGCAAAGCGCCGAGCTCAAGCGCTTTTTGTTCGCCAGTCTGTACCGGCATCCGCAGGTCATGGAGCGCATGGGGCAGGCCCAGCAAGTGGTGCGCGAATTGTTTGCGATGTACCTGGAGCAACCTGTGCAGATGCGTGCTGAATTTGCCGAGCGCGCTGACCGGCAGCGCGCTGTGGCCGACTACATTGCCGGCATGACGGACCGCTTTGCCGCCCGCGAGCACGAGCGCCTGACCGGAAAGCGCCTGTTGTGAGCCTGAACGCCACTTCCAAGCTGCGTGCCGCCTGGCTGGTGGTCGCTGCCGGTGGCGTGGCTGCATTGCAAGTGGGCAAGTTGCCCCCAGCGCTTGCGGCGTTGCAAGCGGAACTGGGCCTGACCTTGGTGCAGTCCGGTTTTCTTTTGTCGATGGTGCAGCTGGCTGGTCTCTGCCTTGCCGTCTTGATGGGCTTGCTGGCCGATGGCATGGGCCTCAGGCGCAGCATGGTGCGGGGCTTGCTGCTGCTGGCGCTGGCCAGCGCGGCGGGGGGACTGGCCCGCTCGGTGCCCGTGCTGCTGGTGTGCCGTGCGCTGGAGGGCCTGGGCTTGCTGATGGTGGTCTTGCCTGCACCTGCCTTGATTCGGCGTCTGGTGCCGGGTCCACAGCTGGCGGGCATGTTGGGTGTGTGGGGGGCTTATATGCCCACAGGCACGGCGCTGGCCTTGCTGGCGGGGCCGCTGTTCATTCCGGCCTGGGGCTGGAGTGCCTGGTGGTGGCTTTTCGCGCTGGTGTCCCTGGGCATGGCCGTGTGGATGGTCCGAGTCGTTCCGGCAGACCCGCCAGTCAGGAGCGCAGTGGGGCCGGGCAGTGGTGCAGGCATGCGGTTGTGGCGTACCCTGGGCGCGCCTGGGCCCTGGCTGGTGGCTCTGACCTTTGGCATGTACTCGGGCCAGTGGCTGGCGGTGGTGGGCTTTTTGCCATCCATCTATGCGGCCGCTGGACTGAAAGGAACTTTGCTGGGCGTGCTCACTGCACTGGCTGCAGCGGTAAACATGGGCGGCAACATGGCCTCGGGCCGCTTGTTGCAGCGTGGCTGGGCGCCACGCTCCACCCTCTGGCTGGGATTTGGCGCCATGGCGCTGGGCAGCACACTGGCGTTTACTGCTTTCACCGAGGGGTGGCCCTGGCTGCGCTTTGCTGGGGTGTTGCTGTTCTCGGGCCTGGGCGGCTTGGTGCCGGGCACGCTGTTTTCGCTGGCGGTACGGCTGGCCCCAGGCGAGCAGCAGGTGGCCACCACCGTGGGCTGGGTGCAGCAACTCTCCGCGCTGGGGCAGTTTGTCGGGCCACCGGTCACGGCGGCCTTGGCTGCGTGGGCGGGTGGATGGCAGCTCACGCCCTTGTTCACCGTGGCGTGCTGCGTGTGCGGGGCGATGCTGGCAGTCTTCGCGCAGCGTTTGCTCACTATGCAGGCGCAAGCTCGGGTCTGAGCACGGGCACAATCAGGGCATGACCGATACATCCCGAGATATCGCCATCGCCGACACCGTGCGCTGGCTTGAGCGCGCCGTCATTGGCCTGAACCTGTGCCCCTTTGCCAAAGGTCCGCACATCAAAGGCCAGATCCACTATGCCGTGAGCGAGGCCAAGGGCCTTGAAGGCCTGCGTGATGAACTGATTGCCGAGCTGCAGGCGCTGGCCGCCTTGCCCGCCGAGGAACGCGAAACCGTGCTGCTGATCGTGCCGCACATGCTGCGCGATTTTCTGGACTTCAACGACTTTCTGGACGAGGCCGATGGTGTGCTGCAGGAGCTGGATTTGGAAGGCGAATTCCAGATTGCCAGTTTCCATCCTGAATTTCAGTTTGCTGGCACCGAGCCTGAGGACATCACCAACTACACCAACCGCTCGCCGTACCCCACGCTGCACTTGATCCGCGAGGCGAGCATCGACCGTGCGGTGGAGGCTTTTCCCGAAGCCGAGATGATTTACGAAGTCAACATGGCCACCATGGAAAAGCTGGGTGCAGAGGGCTGGAAACAACTGGATGTGGAGGCCACGCGATGAAAAAGAACGCCCCAAAAACCGGTGCACCCTCCGACACCTTGCCGCCAGAAGTGCGTCCTGGCCAGTCGGTCGAGCTGCTCAAGCAGCTGCACATCCTCACGCGTGACGGCAAGCTCAACCAGGACTCGCGCCGCAAGCTCAAGCAGGTGTACCACCTGTTCCAGTTCATTGAAAAGCTCTTGCTCGAATTGCCAGACACGCCACAAGGCCCCACGCTGGCCGACCACGGCGCGGGCAAATCCTACCTGGGTTTCATCATTTACGACCTGTTCTTCAAAGCGCTGGCTAAGGGCACGATCTACGGCATCGAGACCCGCAGCGAGCTGGTCGAGTCTTCGCGCCAGCTGGCGCAGCGCCTGGGCTTTGAGCGCATGCGCTTTCTTCATCTCACCGTGGCCGAATCCACCCAAAGCGCTGAGCTGCCCGAGCAGATCGACGTGGTGACGGCGCTGCACGCCTGCGACACCGCCACCGATGACGCCATTGCTTTTGGTCTTCAGAAAAAGGCCCGCTACATGGTCTTGGTGCCCTGTTGCCAGGCCGAGCTGGCGCGGGTTTTGAACCAGAGCAAGGCCCTGAACCTGCAGCGCACCCCGCTGGCCGAACTCTGGCGCCACCCCCTGCACACTCGCGAAATGGGCAGCCAACTCACCAACGTGCTGCGCTGCCTGTACCTCGAATCGCAGGGCTATTCGGTCACTGTCACCGAATTGGTGGGCTGGGAACACAGCATGAAAAACGAGCTGATCCTGGCCAAATACACAGGCCAGAAAAAGCGCAGCGCGCGCGAACGACTGGAAGCTTTGCTGGCGCAGTTCGGCCTGGAGTCATTGGCTCACGAACGTTACCCTGTTCGATGAGTTAATGGGAGGTCATTAATTGGGGTCAGAACCCGATTAAACTGGCTGGACCACGAAAGTTCACGCCATGGCTCGCCTTCCTCGTCTGACCGTCGCCGGTTATCCGCATCACATCATCCAGCGTGGCAACGACCGCCAGCCCATCGTGCACGACGACCAGGATCGACAGCGTTTGCTGGATTTGTGGACGGAGCACGCTAAGACCTTCAAAGTGGCCATCCATGCCTGGGTGATCATGGACAACCACTTCCATTTGCTGGCCACGCCCGAGACGCAAGAGGGGCTACCGCAGATGATGCAGGCGGTGGGACGGGCCTATGTGCGCTACTTCAATTTGCGCCACAAGCGCACCGGGACCTTGTGGGAGGGGCGTTATCGCAGCACGCTCATTGAGAGTGAGCGCTATCTTCTGGCGTGTATGGTCTATATCGATCTCAATCCTGTGCGCGCAGGCATGGTGGGTCGTCCAGAGGATTTCCGCTGGTCCAGCTACAGGCACTCGATTGGGCAGTTGGGCGACAAATTGGTGACGCCGCATGCACTGTATTGGGCCCTGGGCAACACGCCTTTTGCCCGCGAAGCAGCCTATGCCGCCTTGGTTCAAACGGGTTTAAGTGACAGACAAAGCAGCGAATTGACCCAAAGCGCCTTGTCGGGCTGGGCATTGGGTTCTGAAGCGTTTGTTCGTGAATTGGGGCAAGGCACCTCGCGACGTCTCGTGCGCGGTAAGGCCGGGCGACCTTCCAAGAAGGCCACGTATTAATCTGTCCCCAATTAAATCAATGTCAAAACAATAGCCAAATTAATTGGGATCTGACCCCAATTAATTGTGTTGGCATGGATGCTGCAGTGCATTAAACTCTTTCCCTTGCGTAAAAACCCTAGGAGCGCGCCATGACCACGGCTGCTGACAAAGAACTCTTCCAACAAACCGGTCTGTATGACCCGGCCAATGAACACGATGCCTGCGGTGTCGGCTTTGTGGCGCACATCAAGGGCCAAAAGAGCCACGCGATCGTGACTCAGGCGCTCAAGATCCTGGAAAACCTGGACCACCGGGGTGCTGTGGGTGCCGACCCGCTGATGGGCGATGGCGCCGGTATCCTGATTCAGCTGCCCGATGCGCTTTACCGTGAAGAGATGGCCAAGCAGGGCGTGGCCCTGCCGCCTTTCGGTGAATACGGCGTGGGCATGGTGTTCCTGCCCAAGGAGCACGCCTCGCGCATGGCCTGCGAGCAGGAAATGGAGCGTGCGGTCAGGGCCGAAGGCCAGGTGTTGCTGGGCTGGCGCGATGTGCCGGTCAACCGCGACATGCCCATGTCTCCGCGTGTGCGCGAAAAAGAGCCGATCATGCGCCAGATCTTCATTGGCCGCGGCGCTGACGTGATCGTGCAGGACGCCCTCGAGCGCAAGCTGTACGTGATCCGCAAGACCGCCAGCGCCGCCATCCAGGCGCTGGGCCTCAAGCACAGCAACGAGTACTACATCCCCAGCATGTCCAGCCGCACCGTGGTCTACAAGGGCCTGCTGCTGGCCGACCAGGTGGGCACCTACTACCTGGACCTGCAGGACGAGCGCTGCGTCTCGGCCCTGGGTCTGGTGCACCAGCGCTTCTCGACCAACACCTTCCCCGAGTGGCCGCTGGCCCACCCCTACCGCTATGTGGCGCACAACGGCGAGATCAACACCGTCAAGGGCAACTACAACTGGATGAAGGCCCGCGAAGGCGTGATGTCTTCGCCGGTGCTGGGCGAAGACCTGCAAAAGCTCTACCCGATCAGCTTTGCCGGCCAGTCCGACACCGCCACCTTCGACAACTGCCTGGAATTGCTGACCATGGCGGGCTACCCCATCAGCCAGGCCGTGATGATGATGATCCCCGAGCCCTGGGAACAGCACACCACCATGGACGCGCGTCGCAAGGCCTTCTATGAATACCACGCCGCCATGCTCGAGCCCTGGGACGGCCCGGCCTCGATCGTGTTCACCGATGGCCGCCAGATCGGCGCCACGCTGGACCGCAACGGCCTGCGCCCCTCGCGCTACTGCGTGACCGATGACGACATGGTCATCATGGGTTCCGAATCCGGCGTGCTGCCCGTGCCCGAGAGCAAGATCGTGCGCAAGTGGCGCCTGCAGCCCGGCAAGATGTTCCTGATCGATCTGGAGCAGGGCCGCATGATCGACGACGAAGAGCTCAAGGCCGGTCTGGCCAGCGTCAAGCCCTACGCCCAGTGGATCGACAACCTGCGCATCAAGCTCGACGATGTGGCCGCTGTGGCCGACAACGCCCCCAAGAGCGATGTGGCCCTGCTGGACCTGCAGCAAGCCTTTGGCACCACCCAGGAAGACATCAAGTTCCTGCTGGCCCCCATGGCTGCAGCCGGTGAAGAAGCCATTGGCTCCATGGGCAATGACAGCCCGCTGGCCGTGCTGTCCGACAAGAACAAGCCGGTCTACAACTACTTCAAGCAGTTGTTCGCCCAGGTGACCAACCCGCCGATCGACCCGATCCGCGAAGCCATCGTCATGTCGCTGGTGTCCTTCATCGGTCCCAAGCCTAACCTGCTGGACATCAACCAGGTCAACCCGCCCATGCGCCTCGAAGTGAGCCAGCCCGTGCTGGATTTCGCCGACATGGCCAAGCTGCGCAACATCGAGCAAGCCACCAAGGGCAAGTTCAAGAGCGCCACGCTCGACATCACTTACCCCGCTGCCTGGGGCCGTGAAGGCGTGGAAGCCAAGCTCGCTTCGCTCTGCGCCGAAGCCGTGGACGCCATCAAGGGTGGCCACAACATCCTGATCATCAGCGACCGTGGCGTGAACGCCAGCCAGATCGCCGTGCCCGCACTGCTGGCGCTGTCCGCTATCCACCAGCACCTGGTGCGTGAGGGTCTGCGCACCACCGCCGGTCTGGTGGTGGAAACCGGCACCGCCCGCGAAGTGCACCACTTTGCCGTGCTGGCGGCGACCTGTCGGCCGAGAAAGCCATCTACAACTACATCAAGGCGATCGGCAAGGGCCTGTCCAAGATCATGTCCAAGATGGGCGTGTCGACCTACATGTCCTACTGCGGTGCCCAGTTGTTCGAAGCGATTGGCATCAACAAGGAAACCATCGACAAGTACTTCACCGGCACCCCCAGCCGCGTCGAAGGCATCGGCATTTTCGAGATCGCCGAAGAAGGCATCCGCATGCACAAGGCCGCCTTTGGCGATGACCCTGTGCTGGCCAACGCCCTGGACGCCGGTGGCGAATACGCCTGGCGCGCCCGTGGCGAAGAGCACATGTGGACGCCTGATGCGATTGCCAAGCTGCAACACTCTACCCGTGCGGGCAACTTCAGCACCTACAAGGAATACGCCCAGATCATCAACGACCAGAGCAAGCGCCACATGACGCTGCGCGGTCTGTTCGAGTTCAAGATCGATCCGTCCAAGGCCATCCCGCTCGAGCAGGTCGAGCCAGCTGCCGAGATCGTCAAGCGTTTTGCCACCGGCGCCATGTCGCTGGGCTCCATCTCCACCGAAGCCCACGCTACGCTGGCGATTGCCATGAACCGCATTGGCGGCAAGAGCAACACCGGTGAAGGCGGCGAGGACGCGGCCCGTTACCGCAACGAGCTCAAGGGCATCCCCATCAAGAAGGGTGAGACCCTGGCTTCCGTGATCGGCAAGGACGTGGTCGAAGTCGACCTGCCCCTGCAGGATGGCGACAGCCTGCGCTCGCGCATCAAGCAGGTAGCTTCGGGCCGCTTCGGTGTCACTGCCGAATACCTGTCCAGCGCCGACCAGATCCAGATCAAGATGGCCCAGGGCGCCAAGCCCGGTGAGGGCGGTCAGCTGCCTGGCGGCAAGGTGTCCGAATACATCGGCAAGCTGCGCCACTCGGTGCCGGGTGTGGGCCTGATTTCGCCCCCGCCGCACCACGACATTTACTCCATCGAAGACCTGGCCCAGCTGATCCACGACCTGAAAAACGTGGCCCCGCACAGCGACATCAGCGTCAAGCTGGTCTCTGAAGTGGGCGTGGGCACCATCGCTGCCGGCGTGGCCAAGTGCAAGGCCGACCACGTGGTGATCGC
>JBEEOS010000091.1:0-9926 GCA_041191485.1 Pseudomonadota bacterium | reverse complement strand
CCGCCTGCGCGACATGATCGCCAACCGCCCGGACTGGTGCATCTCGCGCCAGCGCAGCTGGGGCGTGCCGGTGCCCTTCTTCATCCACAAGGACAGCGGTGAGCTGCACCCACGCACGCTGGAGATCCTGGACCAGGCCGCGGCCATCGTTGAAAAGGGCGGCATCGAGGCCTGGAGCCGCGTGACGACCGAAGAAATCCTGGGTACGGCCGACGCCGTGCACTACACCAAGAGCACCGACATCCTGGAAGTGTGGTTCGACTCGGGCTCCACCTTCCGCCATGTGCTGCGCGGCAGCCACAAGGACGCCTACGCCCGTGCACCGTACCACGCGCAAGGCCCTGAGGCCGACCTCTACCTCGAAGGCCACGACCAGCACCGCGGCTGGTTCCACAGCTCGCTGCTGCTGGGCTGCGCCTTGGAGGGCCGAGCGCCCTACCGCGGCCTGCTGACCCACGGCTTTGCCACCGACGGCCAGGGCCGCAAGATGAGCAAGTCGCTGGGCAACACCGTCGATCCGCAGAGCGTGACCAGCAAGATGGGCGCCGAAATCGTGCGCCTGTGGGTGGCCAGCACCGATTACTCGGGCGACCTCAACATCGACGACAAGATCCTGGCCCGCGTGGTCGACGCCTACCGCCGCATCCGCAACACCCTGCGCTTTTTGCTGGCCAATGTGAGCGACTTTGACCCGGCCCAGGACGCCGTGGCCGACGACCAGCTGCTGGAGATCGACCGCTATGCGCTGGCACGTGCGGCCGAGCTGCAGGCCGAGATCCTGGCTCACTTCAACGTGTACGAGTTCCACCCGGTGGTGGGCAAGCTGCAGGTGTACTGCTCCGAAGACCTGGGCGCCTTCTACCTGGACGTGCTCAAGGACCGCCTCTACACCACCGCGCCCAAGAGCCTGGCGCGCCGCAGCGCCCAGACCGCCCTGTGGCGCATCACCCACGCCATGCTGCGCTGGATGGCGCCCTTCCTGTCCTTCACCGCCGAAGAAGCCTGGAAGAGCTTTGGCACCTCCAAGTCCATCTTCTTCGAGACCTTTAGTGATCTGGGCACACCTGACGAAGCCTTGCTGGCCAAATGGAACCGCATCCGCGAGGTGCGTGACGTGGTCAACAAGGACATCGAAGCCGTGCGCGCCGAGGGCAAAGTGGGCGCCTCGCTGCAAGCCAACATCACCGTGACTGCACCTGGCGAAGACCACGCGCTTCTGGCCAGCCTGGGCGATGACCTGAAGTTCGTGTTCATCACGTCCAAGGTCACGCTGCTGGCCGGTGATGCGCTGGGCGCGAACATCAAGGTCGATGTGGCCGTGAGCGAAGCCACCAAATGCGAGCGCTGCTGGCACTACGCCGACGACGTCGGTCACGACGCTGCACACCCCACCTTGTGCGGCCGCTGCACCAGCAACCTTTACGGCGCGGGCGAAACCCGCACGGTGGCCTGACATGGCCAAGGGCAAAGGTACGCGAAGCAATGGCTGGCTGACCTGGCTGGCCATTGCCCTGCTGGTGATGGTTCTTGACCAGCTCACCAAGGTGCTGATTCTGGGCAGTTTCCAGTACGGCGACAGCATGACCGTGACCTCGTTTTTTAACCTGGTGCGCGCGCACAACCACGGCGCGGCATTCTCCTTTTTGTCCAATGCGGGGGGCTGGCAGCGCTGGTTCTTTACCGGGCTGGGGATCGTCGCGGCCTTGGTCATGGTCTGGATGCTGCGCAGCCATGCTGGCCAGAAACTGTTTTCATGGGCCATCAGCCTGATCCTGGGCGGTGCCGTGGGCAACGTGATCGACCGCCTGCTGCACGGTTATGTGGTGGATTTTCTGGACTTCCACTGGGCCTTTCTGGACGGCATGTTCCACGGCGGCCATTTCCCGGCCTTCAATGTGGCCGACAGCGCCATCACGCTGGGCGCCGGGCTGCTCATCCTGGACGAACTGCTGCGCGTGCGACGTGGACGTTAAAAGGTTAAGCTCGCGCTTTTGACGCTACTCACCCCCTGACTGACGGAGACACCCATGCCCGCTTTGCTGCCCAACATTGATCCTGATGGACTGCTGGAGTTCTCGGTGGTTTATACCGACCGTGCGCTCAACCACATGTCCAAGCGCTTTGCTGGCGTGATGACCGACATCTCGCGCATGCTCAAAGACGTGTACAAAGCCCACTCGGTGGCGCTGGTGCCGGGCAGCGGGACTTTTGGCATGGAGTCGGTCGCACGCCAGTTCGCCACCGGTCAGCATGTGATGGTGATCCGCAACGGCTGGTTCAGCTACCGCTGGACACAAATTTTTGACATGGGCCAGATTCCCAAGAGCCACACCGTGCTCAAGGCCCGTCGCACCAGCCATGCGCCGCAAGCCGCCTGGACGCCTGCGCCCATCGAAGAAGTCAAAGCCGCCATCGCCGCTGAAAAACCCGCGCTGGTGTTTGCCCCGCACGTGGAAACCGCTGCGGGCATGATGTTGCCCGACGACTACCTCAAGGCCGTTGCCGACGCGGTGCATGCGGTGGGTGGCTTGTTTGTGCTGGACTGCATTGCCTCTGGCGCGATGTGGGTGGACATGCAAGCCACTGGGGTGGACATCCTGATCAGCGCTCCGCAAAAAGGCTGGAGCAGCTCACCCGCCTGCGCCATGGTGATGATGAGCGAGCGCGCCCGCAAGGCGATCGACGCCACCACCAGCACCACCTTTGCCGCCGACCTGAAAAAGTGGCTGCAGGTCATGGAAACCTACGAAGGTGGCGCCCACATGTACCACACCACCTTGCCCACCGACGCCTTGCAACGCCTGCAGCAAACCATGCTGGAAACCGAGGCTTACGGCTTTGACAAGGTGCGCGATGAACAGATCGCCCTGGGCCATGCCGTGCGTGCGCTGCTGCGCGAATACGGCTTTGCCAGTGTGGCCGCGCCGGGCTTTGAAGCCCCCGGCGTGGTGGTGAGTTACACCACCGACCCCGAGATCCAGAACAGCAAGAAGTTCCTCGCCCAAGGCCTGCAAACCGCTGCCGGTGTGCCGCTGCAGTGCGACGAGCCTGCAGACTTTTCCACCTTCCGCATGGGCCTGTTCGGCCTGGACAAGTGGCACAACGTCGAGCGCACGCTGGGCCAACTGCGCGCCGCGCTGGACGCTGTGGCCCCCAAGCAGAAACTGGCGGCCTGAGTTTTTCGCTTCGTTGAAGGCTGAGAGGGGTATCGGGAACGGGCCGGGCTCCTCAGAAGCCGCTGCGCGTCACACATCGTCACCCGACCCGTTCCCGATACCCCTCTCAGCGGGTCGCTTAACCAACACTGCACTCTCGAACCTTGTTCGCAAGGCTTCATGTCCTCGGCGGCGGCTGGGCCGCACGTCGGGTGACGATTTCTGCGCTTCGGCGCAGCATGAGGAACCCGGCGCGCGGCCCAGCCGCAGCCGAGGACTCCCCAAATGATCAAAGCGTGAGGATCGTGCAACCCGTCGTCTTGCGCGCTTCCAGTGCGCGGTGGGCCTCCTGCACCTGCGCCAGCGGGAAGGTCTGATCGATGTGGATCTTCACCTTGCCCGACAACACCACATCAAACAACTCATCTGCCATCTGCTGCGTGCGCTCACGCGTGGCAATGTGCGTGAACAGGGTCTGACGCGTCACATACACCGAGCCCTTGGGCCCCAGAATCGCAGGCGAGAACGGGTCGACCGGGCCGGATGAATTGCCAAAACTCACCATCAGACCAAAGGGTTGCAGGCAGTCCAGCGACTTGTCCCAGGTGTCCTTGCCCACCGAGTCGTACACCACCTTGACGCCTGCACCACCCGTGATTTCTTTCACGCGGGCACCAAAGTCTTCAGTGCTGTAGTTGATGCAGAACTCGGCGCCGTTGTCGCGGGCCAATTGGCACTTGGCCTCGGTGCCTGCCGTGCCGATCAGGCGCAGGCCCAGCGCCTTGGCCCACTGGCTGGCAATCAGGCCTACGCCACCCGCCGCAGCGTGGAACAGCACAAAATCGCCGGGCTGCAAAGCCTCCACCGGCTTGACACGGCGCAGCAGGTACTGCGCCGTCAGGCCCTTGAGCATCATGGCCGCGCCAGTCTCGAACGAAATGCCCTCAGGCAATTTGCACACGCACTTGGCGGGCATGACGCGCTCTTCACAGTAGCTGCCGGGCGGCATGCTGGCATAGGCCGCGCGGTCGCCCACCTTCAGGTGCGTAACGCCCTCGCCCACGGCCTCGACCACGCCCGAGGCTTCCATGCCCAGTTGCAGCGGCATGGCATTGGGGTACAGGCCTGTGCGCTGGTACACGTCAATGAAGTTCAGGCCAATGGCTTTGTGGCGGATGCGAATCTCGCCGGGGCCGGGTTGGCCGACGGTCACATCCACGAGTTTCATGACTTCGGGACCACCGGTTTGATCAATCTGA
Organism: Pseudomonadota bacterium; assembly: GCA_041191485.1. Lineage (GTDB taxonomy): Bacteria > Pseudomonadota > Gammaproteobacteria > Burkholderiales > Burkholderiaceae_C > Limnohabitans_A. The sequence continues at coordinate 5,512 of JBEEOS010000091.1, read as the reverse complement.
ACGGCTTGGCTCATGGCTGGGTTCCTTTGGGTAAGCAAATACGACAATGCGCGCCACTTTGCCACGAATCGGCCAAGCTTGCAGGCCCGGACAGACAGATCGGTGACAGCGCGGCAGCAAGAAGAGCTCAAATATCGCTACAGTGCGGGCATGCATCACAAACTCACCCCCGCCACCGCCCTTTGGCTGACGATTCCGCCCCTGCTGTGGGCGGGCAACGCCGTCATGGGCCGCATGGTAGGGCCGCTGGTGCCACCCATCACTTTGAATTTTTTACGCTGGATCGGCGCTTTGCTGATCCTGCTGCCTCTGGCGCACGGCCTGTTCAAACCCAGCTCGGGCCTGTGGACGCATTGGCGGCGTTTTGGTCTGCTGGGTCTGCTGGGCGTGGGCTGCTACAACGCCTTGCAATACCTGGCGCTCAAGACCTCCTCACCCATGAACGTGACCCTGGTGGCGGCCAGCAGCCCGGTGTGGATGCTGGGGATTGGGGCCTTGTTCTTTCAGGCGCAGGTGCATCGCCGCCAACTGCTGGGCGCTGCCTTGTCTCTGGCGGGTGTGGCGGTGGTGCTCTCGCGCGGTGACGTGGCGCACCTGCTGGATGTGCAGTTCGTCATTGGCGATGTCTTCATGCTGCTGGCCACCGCCTGCTGGGCCTGGTACAGCTGGCTGCTTTCGCGCCGGGACGAGCCCGAGCACATCCGCGCCAGCTGGGCCGCCTTCTTGCTGGCCCAGGTGGTCTACGGCCTGGGCTGGTCAGGCCTGTTCACCGCCATGGAATGGGGCACCACCGATGCCCACATCGTCTGGGGCTGGCCACTGGCTGCGGCGCTGGTGTTTGTAGCTGTAGGCCCCGCCGTGGTGGCCTACCGCTTCTGGGGCCTGGGCGTGCAACAAGCCGGGCCTGCGGTCGCAGGCTTCTTTGCCAACCTGACCCCCTTGTTTGCCGCCATTTTGTCGACCCTGGTGCTAGGCGAAGCACCGCACCTCTACCATGCGGCAGCTTTCGGTCTGATCGTGGGCGGGATTGTGGTTTCGTCCAGGCGTTAAACACTGCCAGCTGTTTCAATCACCAGGATGCGCGCTTCTCCAACGGGATGCGCCACGTGTTCACAACCTTCACCGGCATAAAAAATATCACCGGCCGCCAAACGAACCACCAGCGCTTGACCGTTGTCGCGGTAGTGCATGTCGACCACACCATCCATGACGGCGAAAACCTCTTGCCCGTCATTGATGTGCCAACGATAGGGGGTATTCGTCCAATGCAAGCGGACCGAGGCCCCCTCTATATGCGCAATGTCCAAAGCCCCCCAAGGCCGGTCCGCAACAAAGTCGCGACTCAGGATTCTTTGACAGTTGCTCGACTTCATACGACACCTCTACTCTGCATCACCATAGGCAACATGGATGCCACCAGCAGCAGGGCCATGGCGGCGTTGAACATCCGGCGGTACTTTGCATCTGACATGAAGGTTTGCAAGCGCTCGCCGGCGTAGGCCCACAAGCTGATGCACGGGAAATTGAACAGACTGAACCAGACCGACGCCAACAGCACCTCTGCTGCCCCAGGGTTGTTGGGCATGAACGAGCCGAAGTAGCCCAACACCATGAACCACACTTTGGGATTGACCCACTGAAACGCAGCTGCAGCCCATGGGCTTAAGGGTCGGGCGGCCGTTGTTTTGCTTTTTGCCGGGCCTGCACTGGTCCAGGTCCGGTAGGCCAGATAGACCACATACATCAAACCCAGCACCCGCATGGCATCCTGCACCAGCGGTCACTGAAGAAACAGCTGCCCCAGGCCCAAGCCAACGGCCACCCACAACACCAGCCCGCCAAGGTTGATGCCCAATGCATGGGGCAAGGTCGCCCGGAAACCGAAGTTCACGCCTGATGCCAGCAGCATGGTGTTGTTGGGCCCGGGTGTGATAGAGGTGGCCACCGCAAATCCGGCCATCGAGAGCCACAAGGAAAGGTCTGAGTTCATGGGCATAAGTCTGAACACATCGGCACAGAATGAACAGACACAAGACCCGATGACTTCCAGCGTGTGATAAGCCGTTTTCAAGATCTGTGCCGGTTCATGTGCGCACAATCTGTACTGGTTCATAAGATCCAAAAATCAATTCAACACGGCACAATTACCCCATGCTCACCCAACCCACAGCCACGCAACAACCTTTGTATGCACAGCTTGCCCAACAACTGGCCAAACTGATGGAGCACAGGGTTTTCCAGCCGGGTCAGCGTTTGCCGTCCATGCGTGAAATCGCTGCAAACCACCAAGTCTCGATCGCCACGGTCACCCAAGCCTTGCGGTGGCTAGAAGAGCGCCATCTGGTCGTGGCCAAACCCCGCTCTGGCTATTACGTGGCTACACCATGCGCTGCAGCGCTGCCCAGCATCAGCAATCCGCCCAAACACAGCCTGCTCGTCCAGCACCATAGCCGTGTCGAAACTTTTTCTGCCAACACAGAGCCCTCGTCAGTCATCAGTTTTGCAGGCGCTTGCCCGAAGGATCCGGGGTTCTTTGATGAATCCCGGATCAGGACGTCGCTGCAGCAGGCCGTTCGCAAACACCGCAATACCCTGGTGGAATACACCGACCAATCCGGCACCCCAGAACTCTGCGCCGCTGCCGCACAAAGAGCGCTTCATCTGGGGTGCCAACTCCAGGCTGAGAACATCATCGTCACCTCCAGCTGTATCCATGCCGTGAGCCTGTGTCTGCGTGCCGTGACCTCGCCCGGCGATGTCGTAGCGCTGGAGTCCCCCACCCACTTCGGGTTTCTGGATTTGTTGGAGTCCCTCAATTTAAGAGCGCTTGAAATTCCCACCCATCCGCAAGAAGGGATGTCTCTGGATGCACTGCGCCTGGCCTTGGACACCCAACCTGTCAAAGCGGTCTTATCCGTTCCCACCCTGTCCAACCCGCTCGGTGCGGTGATGAGCAATGAAAACAAACGCCGTCTGGTGGACATGGTCTCTGCCCATGGCATTGCCTTGATTGAGGATGTGGTCTTCAACGATTTGATGGCGACCGATGAACGGCGTCGAGCCGCCAAGTCTTATGACACACAGGGCCATGTGATGGTGTGTGGATCGTTTTCCAAAACGCTCACTCCCGGCATCCGCCTGGGCTGGACCGAGAGTGGCCGCTGGAAAGATGCGGTCCGGCGAATCAAACGGATTGAAGGCGTCCCGACCAATCCGATCCTTGAATATGCCTTAGCTGATCTGGTGACGCAGACTGGCTATGAGGCCCGCATGCGCAAGTTTGGTGACTTCATGCGAACACGCCTGCAAGAGGCGAGAGCCATGATTGCGGAGACATTTCCCTCCGGAACTCGCATCAGCGCGCCCCCCACAGGGTTCACGCTCTGGCTCGAATTGCCCGAGAACATCGACACCCGTGTTCTTTTTGAAGCCTGCAAAAAAGAAGGCATCATCTTCGTACCCGGAAGCTTGTTCACCGCCAGCAACCGCTTCAACCACTGTCTGCGCCTGAGCTTTGCGGGCACATGGGGCAGCAAGGAAAAGAAAGCCTTGGCTCGCATTGGGCAGCTGGCCAGGAGTCTTTGACCTTGTGGATCAAAACGTCCCCGGATACAAGCCCCCATCGGGCAGGATGTTCTGCCCGGTGATGTAGCCCGCTTGCTGGCTGCACAGGAATGCGCAGATGGCGCCAAACTCTTCAGGCGTGCCAAAGCGTTTGGCGGGCACCAAGGCGCTTTGGGCTGTGCGCACCTCGTCCAGTGTTTTGCCGGTTTTGTTTGCTGCCGCCTGCAAGGTGGCGCCCAGGCGATCGGTGTCGAACTTGCCGGGCAGCAGGTTGTTGACAGTCACGCCCTTGGCCGCAATGCCGCTGCGTGCCAGGCCCGCCACGAAACCGGTCAGGCCACTGCGTGCGCCGTTGGACAAACCCAGAATGTCGATGGGCGCTTTCACCGCGCTGCTGGTGATGTTGACGATGCGGCCAAACCCGCGTGTCGCCATGCCGTCCACCGTGGTCTTGATCAGTTCAATGGGGGTGAGCATATTGGCATCCACTGCCTTGATCCAGGCCTCGCGGTCAAAGTCGCGAAAGTCGCCGGTGGGCGGGCCTCCGGCGTTGGTCACGACGATGTCGAAGTCTTTGCCGGGGCCTCCGGATAGGTTCCAGATGGCGTCGCGCCCGGCTGCGCTGGTGATGTCCACCGCCACGCCCAGCACCTGCACGCGGCCTGCGGTTTCATCGCGCAGGGCCTGCACACTGGCTTGCAAGGGCGCTTCGCTACGCGCCACCATGACCACGTTCACACCTTCAAGCGCCAACGCGCGTGCGCAGCCCCAACCCAACCCTTTGCTGGCGCCGCCAACCAGCGCCCATTTGCCTGCAATGCCCAAGTCCATGGTTTTGTCTCCTGAAATCAAACGTTCCGTGTAGGCATGCGCGTCACCCAGAACACGCCAGAGAGCACCAGCGCGGTGCCCGCCAGAATCCACATGTTAAAGGGCTCGCCCAGAATGAACACGCCCATCAGGAACACGCCCATCAGCAAGGTGGACATGGGACCAATCATGCCCGTCTGTGCCGTCAAGCCTGAGCCAATGCGCTCAATGGCCACCATCACCATGAGCACAGGCACAGCCGTACAAGCGGTGGCATTCAGCAAGGACAGCCAGATCACTTCCGGCGCCACCTGCGCAGCGGAAAGGGGGCGTAACAACACAAATTGCCCGATGCAAAACACGCACGCCACGGTGGTGGCCCACCCGGCCAGCCGCAGCGAGCCCAGGCGCTGCACCATTTGCCCGCTGTAGCTGAGGTAGGTGGCGTAGCTGATGGCGCTGCCCAACACCAGCAGCGCGCCCAGCGTGGCGTTGGCGCCGTCAAACGAGGCTTCATGTCCGAACACCAGCAGCACACCCGCATAACTCAGGGCCATGCCCACGCCCTGGCGGTGGCTGATTTTTTTGCCGTACAGCAGCCAGCCCAGCACCAACACCAAGGTGGGGTTGAGATACAGGATCAAGCGTTCGAGCGAAGCGCTGATGTAGTCCAGCCCCCAGAAATCCAGAAAACTGGCCAGGTAGTAGCCGGTAAAACCCAGGCCCACAATGCCTCGCAGGTCGGCACGGGTCAGCTTTGGTTTGCCGCGCCCGGCCCACCAGGCCATGGCCACGAACATGGGCATGGCAAAGAGCATGCGGTACATCAGCAATGTGACGGCATCGACCCCATAGCGGTAAGCCAGTTTGACGATGATGGCTTTGCCGCTGAAGGCAATCGAGCCTGCAGCCGCCAGCAGCAGGCCACTGGTCAGGTGACGGGGGTGCGGGCCGCTCATTTGCTGACCGGCTTGAACACGCGCAGCCACTTGGTGGCGGGCAGGCCCCACTTGGCTTCGATGCGCTCGGCCGCAGCCATGAGTTGCTCGCGCTTGGGGCGACTGGGGGTGCGCTGCGCCAGCACAATGGTGTTGCCCTCGCGCGTGGGCTTGAAGGCCCAGACGGCGTCTTCGCCAAA
>JBEEOS010000090.1:0-16341 GCA_041191485.1 Pseudomonadota bacterium | reverse complement strand
GCCATGAAGAAAATGAAGAAGGCACTGGCGGCCTACGCCTGAACCATTGGCACACTTTGAAGAACCCGGCCTTGGCCGGGTTTTTTGTCTCTCTGGCACCGCCACTCAGTAGCTGTCGTCCATCACATTCATGTGCGTTTCTGCGTGTGGATCAGCGTCAAGACAGGATTGGACGATTCTTTGGGTATGACTGCACGCGGCCACAGGCTGATAGCGGACTTCAGCCAGTCATTTCTTCATGACTGCTTCGGGCCATAAGCTGTCATCGACATGAGCGATAGGGAGCGTCAGGCTTTGGCTATATGTAGAAAATTAGTAGACCCGATGGTCCCGAAAGGTGTTCCAGCAGCGACGGCAACCAGCTCACCTGCTTGCGCAAAGCCTTCTTGGCGAGCCACGTTGCAGGCATTGGCTACGATTTCAGGCACTTCGGTGAGCTCAACTGAGGCACCCACTGAATGCACGCCCCAAGCCAGCGCCAACCGCCTTGCGGTGTGAATATCTGGAGTGATACTCAGAATCCGCGCCGTGGGTCGTTCACGCGCAGCTTTCAAGCTGGTGGCGCCAGATCGGGTGTAGGTAACGATACCCGAAATGGGTAACTGTTGGGCGGTAACCCGCAAGGAATGGCACACCACATCGGCCAGTGTGCTGCCCCCACTCTCCTGCGATGCGTCTATGCCCTCGCGATATTGGGGATCGGACTCAACCTCGGAAAGGATGCAGTCCATCATTGCAACGGCTTCCCGTGGGAACTGCCCGGACGCGGATTCAGCGGAAAGCATTACCGCGTCGGCGCCATCGTAAATGGCAGTCGCCACGTCGGAGGCTTCAGCACGCGTAGGCACTGGCGCCTCAATCATGGACTCAAGCATCTGCGTTGCGACTATGACGGGCTTGCCTGCTTTTCTGCACGAACGAACAATGTGCTTCTGGATGCGCGGAACACGCTCTGCAGGCATCTCCACGCCCAGATCACCGCGAGCCACCATGATGGCGTCAGACTCGTCGATGATGGCAGCAAGTGACTCCACTGCGGCAGGTTTTTCGATTTTCGCAAGCACGCCTGCTCTGCCTTGGATGATGGCTCGTATTTCCTGGATATCTTCCGGACGCTGTACGAACGACAGAGCCACCCAATCTACACCCAACTGCAGACCGATCATCAGGTCAGCGTGGTCCTTGTCTGTCATGGCAGAGATGGGCAACAGGACCGATGGAACGTTGACGCCCTTACGATCCGACAGTTTCCCACCATTGACCACAATCGTCTCGGCGAAATCGGCTCCACAGGAATCCACGGTCAGTCGGATCTTGCCATCGTTGATGAGCAGGTCAGTGCCTGCCACAAGGGCAGCGAAGATCTCTGGATGTGGCATTTGCACACGATTCTGGCGGCCTCCTTGCGGATCCAGGTCCAGCCGGAACCGGTCACCTGGCTTCAATTCGATCGGGCCATTGGCGAAGGCGCCTATCCGCAGTTTGGGGCCTTGCAGGTCCTGAAGGATGGCAATGGGCCTTCCAACCTGCTGCTCAACTGCCCGTATGCGGGCAACGCGTGCCGCATGCTGTTCGTGTGTGCCATGGCTGAAGTTCAATCGAAACACATCAGCACCTGCGTCAAACAAGGCCTTGATCGTGGTTTCATCGTCACTGGATGGACCCAGCGTGGCCACAATCTTCGCCTGTCGGTTGCGTTTCATGGGAAAACCTCTTTCAAATAACGAAGTGCGCGCGCGACTGAATGGCGCATCGATGTCCACTTTGGGTTTAGGTCCATGCAGTAGGTGAGGATCTACAGACCTTGGTCAGTTTTGACGGAGTCGTTATTGCTGCTTGGATGCCGACATATAGCTGGCGAGGAAATTCAGGGACGAGCTGTCTTTAACCAAACAGCTCGTTCCTTGTGTACAACTAACAGCAATCAGAAAAATCGATACCAGAGAGCCAGTTGCGGGACGTAGGTAATCATCATCATCACCGCCAGGCACGCCACCAGGAACCAACCAAGATTTCGAAGAAGGTCCATGATCGGCACTCGATTCGTACGGGCTGCCACATAAAGGTTTGCTGCAAGCGGAGGCGTGAGCAGACCGAGCTCGATGTTAGTGACCAAGATGATCGCAAAGTGAATGGGGTCGATCCCGAATTTCGCTGCTGTTGGCGCGAGCAAAGGTCCCATGAGCAGCGTTGCTGCGTTTGTTTCCATGAACATGCCGACGCCCAAAAGGATGATGTTGACCGTTAACAAGAAAACAATCGGACTTTCGGTCACGGTGACTGCCCACGTCGCAATCGACTGAGGCACCTGTTCCAAAACCATCGCGCGGTTGAAGATGCTCGTGAAGCCAATAATCACCAGAATCGCTGCAGCGGAAAGTGCAGCACTCAGAAAGATCTTCTCCATGTCGCGCACGCCTACGGTACGGCCAATGAGCGTGATCAGCAGAGCGTACAGCGCAGCTACTGCTGCCGCTTCGGTCGGCGTAAAGATGCCCGAGTAGATGCCGCCGAGAACCAGTACTGGCAGCATGAGCGCTGGGAGTGCTCGGAAGAAAACACTGCTGCGCTTAGTTGGTGCTACGTCGGTCTCTTGGTTAGCTTCGCCTGAAGGCAATGAAGCAGGCCTTTCCTTTCCACCCGGGAGAACCCGGCGCGCAAGGGATGCATGCACGATCATGAAAGCGACAATCATCACCATTCCAGGACCGATTGAAGCCATGAACAGTTCTGTGATGGAAACACCAACGATGGATCCGTAGAGAATCAGAGGAATTGAGGGTGGGATGAGCACTCCCAAGAGGCCGGCTGAGGCGTTGAGCGCTGCCGTATAACCGGGAGAATATCCCCGCTCGATCATTTCTTTGCCCACTGTGCTGCCCATTGCCGCGACCGTGGCAACTGAAGAGCCGGTGATAGCTCCCATTAGGGCGCTAGCTAACACCATGACATGTCCCAAATGAGCCTGGAGCCTACCAATCAACACATCGCACACAGCAGTGAGTTGACGGATCAACCCACCCTGACTCATCAATTGCCCACCCAGCAGGAACAACGGGATGGCCAGCAAAGGGAAGACTGTGATGGTGTCGTAAGTGATGGAAGGCAGAACCGACCAATCAATATTCCATCGCTCTGCATTGACCATCACCAATAAGGTAAAGGCCACGCCGACGGGAACGCCTAGCAGGAGGATAAAAATGAGAGCAGGTCCGATGATCATTGGAAATCCTCGCCAATAGACGGTTCATTTTTGGCGGCACGAATCAGCTCGGCCAAGGCGTGTAGAACGACTAATGCCATGCCCAGCGGAAAGAAGAAGGCTGGAATTGCGACAGGAATCCCAAGATCCAGCCCACGCTCTCCGGAACTAAGAGCGGACTGGAAAAATTCCTGCGCAGTCCAGTAATAAACCGCGCCGAAGACGATCATCGACAGCCCCGTAACAGCCCGAGCAGTCCGGCGGACCCACTGACGTTTTACCTGTTCAATGATGTCCACGGCAATGTGCGTCCCCGTGTAGGTGCACATTGCGGCTCCCACGAAGGTAAGTGGCGCCATCGCGAAGATGGCGATTTCACCAGCGTCCGGAAAGTGCAGGTTGAAGTACCTCACCGCTACGCTGAAGGAAATGCCCAGCAGCATGGCGACAAGCGAAACGATGCAGATCCACTTCTCGACATGGAACGCCAAGCGTTCCACTGAGAAGAGCCATTTGCTGGCGCGTGCGCTTACTTGCATGGGCCCCCCTGTGTTTACTTGCGAGCAGCTGCGGCTTCTTGACGCAGTGCGGCGATGCGCTCAGCACCATACTTGCTCGACAGCTTTTCCCAGACGTTTTGTCCGACCTTCTCGAACTCGGCCATGGCCTGTGCCGATGGGCGGATGATTTTGACACCACCGGCTTCAATTTTCTGCAGGAACTCAGCGTTCAACTGGCGGTTCTTCTGGATCTGTTTCTTGGTCACCTCAGCAGCAGTGTCAAGCAGGATCTTCTTTTCAGCGTCGGACAGCTTGGACCAGAACTTGGAGCTCGATGCCACCGTACCCATTGCGTAAACGTGGTTCGTCAATGTCATGTACTTCTGTGTCTCAAACAAGCGCGATTCATAGGTGATGCTTGCTCCATTGTCCTGACCGTCCACAGCTTTCTGTTGGAGTGCAGTGAAAAGTTCCGGGAACGGCATCACGACAACCTGGGTACCGGCTTCTTCGAAGAAGCCTTTGATCGCGGCTGAACCAGGAACACGTAACTTCATGCCCTTCAGGTCTGCGGGCTTCTCAACTGGACGATTGGAGTTGGTCACGGCGCGGAACTCGAGCTCAAAGAATCCAAGCGTCTCGATGCTTTGCTTGCTCAGTGTTTCACGCAAGGTTTTTTGCAGGATACCTTTGGGGTTGTAGAAAATCGCATCGACCTGCTTGAAGTCAGAAGCGATAAAGGGCAAATAATGAATATCGAGCAGCGGATCCAGACCAGCCAGGGATCCTGGGTTCAAGAGCGCCAACTCAAGCGAGCCACGAGACAGCTCGCGGGCCTGTGCCTGTTCACCACCCAATTGGCTAGCGGGATAGACCGTGATTGCGATCTTGCCTTTGGTGCGCTCGCCAACCAGTTTTGCGAACTCCTGAGATGCCTGATCCATTGTGCTGTTGGCTGCAAACACGTGGCCCATACGAGCTTTGATTTCCTGAGCCATGGCGGGTGCGGTTGCCAGGCCGGCAAGTGCGAGAACTGCGCCAGCGATGAAGTTACGTTTTTTCATGAATGTCTCCTTGGAGGTTAAAAAAGATGGCTTAGATGCCCCTGGCGCCAGAAGCCAGGAAACCACCATCGACCGGCAGGGTGACGCCGGTGACAAACCCGGCGTCTTCGGACACCAGGTACATGACGGCCGCAGCGATTTCTCCCACGGTGCCATATCGCTTCATCGGAATAGCGTTTTCGTATTCACGACGGAATTGTTCTGTGTGCAGCACACGGGTCATCGGTGTGTCTACCGGACCGGGAGCTACAGCATTGGATGTGACACCCATTTCGGCCAGTTCTACCGCCATCTGGCGTGTCAGAGCGATCACGGCCCCTTTGGAGGTGCCGTAGGCCGTTCGCCCAGTTCCAACGGCACGCATGCCTGCAACCGATGCAATGTTGACGATGCGTCCCCACTTGTTACGCACCATCAGGCGTGCGGCACGTTGGCTGCAAAGGAATGCGCCAGTGACGTTGACCGCCATAGTGGCTGCGAAGTTGTCGTCCGGGAACTCTAGAAAGGGATAGACTTTTGCAATTCCGGCCGAATTGACAAGGACGTCGCAGCGGCCGTGTCGCTGTTCAATAGCAGCAAATGCGTTGTCAACTGATGTCGCATCGCCCACATCGATGGCTTGTGCCTCGGCTGAAGCACCGTTGGCACGCAATTGGGACGCAGTGGCCTCAGCGGCAGCCAGATCGCGGTCTGCAACAACGACGACAAAGCCCGCGGCCCCCAGCCGGTGACAGACTTCGGCGCCGATGCCCATGGCTCCACCCGTAACGACTGCGACGCGCTGTGGTGTATTTGTGGATTGCAAGAGAAATTCTCCTTGATGGTTCTATGAATAGGTCAGACGGCCGTAGCGCTACCCCGTAGCGCGCGGACGAAGTAATCTAGAGCGCCCATCTGTCCACCCTTGAGGGCGAGTTCCAGTCCGCTCAGGTGTGATTCCGCAGACAGCACGGCGCATAACGGTGCTCCGGGCGACAGGCGGGCGCGAATCACCAGCGCATCTGGACCAAGTGCCTGCGTGATGCGGCTGGACGTATCGCCCCCAGAAAGCACCAGACGGCGCAATCGATGACGACGCACGATGGCGTCCACAACACTGCCCAACCGCTCACTGACCATACGTCCGCTCAAGTGACGCGCTTGCTCTAGGCTGGCTCCCTTAGACTGCAATTCATGGATCAAGCGACTTACCCGTTGGTCGGAAGGACCCCGAGCGGTGTGCATCACCACGCTTTCACCACTGGCCAGCGCGCTGATGACTTCGCTCACGAGTCTGGTCTCTGCTTCGGCCACGGCTGAGTCACTGCCAATGATCAATGCCTCAACATCAATCGCCACTTCTCGGAAGCCTGCGTCAAGTGCTGCGTCAATCTGCATCGCACTGAGCTTGGAGGCACTTCCCGAAACAACCAGCACTTGGTCAACAGCGTCAAAACTGTTGTAGCAATCGGCGGATGTTGAGGCAGCTTCGCGTTCCCAAGACTGCGTCAATGCGTACTCGACCCCGGAAGATCCAACCGCAAAAAGTGGCGCATCTAACTCAGATGCCATATGCCGCAGGCAGTCACCTGTCGCGGTCAGGTGTTCGTGAGTCAAGCCGTCGAACACCACCGCCTGTTTGTCAGGCTCCATGTCAGCAATGTGTTTTGCAATTTCGGCTGGCGATTCGTTATCTAGTAACGTCAGGTGCACATTACCGATGTCCAGCTTCGCCTGCTTGCATAAATGCATGGCCACATCTGACTCTTGCATTGGTGTGACTGGATGCACACTCATGATGGGGTGGCGGTCGATGCGGTAGACCTTGTTGTCGGTGCCTGAGCGTGCAAACAAGTGCCCGAACAGGCAGTAGCGACCCAGTGCCGGTGTACTGGCTACGATTGGCACCACGGGCTGCGGGAATGCCGATCGCGAAAGCTCTATAACCCGACCGATGCTACCTACCGTCGGTGCGCTATCGAAGGTAGAACATACCTTGTAATGCACGATTTTCGGATCTAACGCAGCAAGCCTACTCAAGACATCTGGAAGCTCCTCGCCCATCTCCTCAGGGGTCATCGCTCGACTTGCACCTGCAACACCGATGGCATCAAAACCACCCAGAGCCTCCATCTGCGCTTTCGTGGGCACCGAGAGAAAAAGCGCACAACTCAGTCCACCAAAGGCCAGCACCTCCAGAGCATCGGTTGAACCGGTGAAATCGTCACCGTAGAACGCAAGCTTCAGTTCTTTAGTCATTTTCTCGACGCTTTCTCTCAACGTCCTTGGAACTGGAGCATGGCTTTCTTAAGCGCGGGGTGAGTTTCAGCATAAGTATTGAGGTCAATGCCAGCAGCAGCAGCTTCCCAACCTTCACACATGCTGGTCATGCCCGCAGCAATGCCATCGGGGTGCCCGATGATGCCACCGCCTGCAAGATGCATGAGATCCATGGAGCCTAGGGCCTGATATAGATCTGGCGCCTGTCCCGCCCACTGGCCAGACGAGGATACGGGCATCAGCGGCTGATGTCCCGCCCAAGGCGAAAGGCAGGCTCGCGCTGAAGCAATCACAGACTCATCTGGCTCCCAAAATTTGCTGCGGATACCGTTGATGTGCAAGTGGTCAACACCAGCCAGTCGCCATAATTTCTGGTACGCATTGAACGAGAAGCCCAGCCCCGGGTGACGAGTAAGCGCACCCCAGCCATTGCGGTGGCCGTGAATCGGCAGCTGCGCATGGCGGCGAAGGTGCTCCACACCGGCGAAGCCAACCCAGTTGACACTCACCATCACGCAGGTACCACCAGCGGCCAGTACTGCGTCATGGCGGCGAAGCATCTCATCGACTGAGCCCGAGATGTTGATCGCGTACATCGGCATCCGGCCGAGTCGGTCGGCGTGACGCTGCAGCACTGGCATGACAGCCCGCAGGCGATCGTCGAAGGGTGCGTAGGGTGGATCGGCGATAAGTTCATCGTCCTTGATGAAATCAATGCCTGCTGCGCACAGCTTGTCTACCAATTCTGCAGTCTGGCTTGGCGTGAGTCCGATGCTGGGCTTGATGATGGTACCGATCATTGGTCGACCGTGGACGCCTGCCAATCTCCTGGTACCCGGCACGCCAAAGGCTGGACCTGCGAACTGGGTTGCATAGTCGGTCGGCAAGTCCAAGTCTAAAAGGCGCAAGCCAGTAACCTCTCCCAGCTCGTACAGATTGCCTGCCACTGTGGCAAGCAGACTTGTGAGATTCGCGCCGACGTTTGCCACTGGGAAGGCGATTTCGATTTCCGCCCGATGGAATACACCTCCGTGAGGGTGGCGATCTACGTAGGCACTTGGCAGTGTGGGCTCTAGCGTTGGTTGAAGCGGATCGATTCGGGTGACTCGAGCTCGGGAACGCTCCTTCAGTTCCTCAGTTTCGCCCGGCAATGAGAGGAATGTGCCGCTAGACTGCTCACCCGCAATGACCTGAGCGACCTTCTCTGAGGCGACCGAGCTTTCTACAAAGTAGCGAGCTGTGAACTCAGCGCGGGAAGTCTTTTGTGTCATATGGTTGTGAGTTAATTTTTGAAGTTGAGCGAACAATAAATACAACTTCACTCTTTGTAAAACGATATAAAATCTCGGAGCTGTGAGATAAACTCACACGCCATACGGGTTCTCCCTAGCATCAAGAGACCGCACCATGTCAAATCCCCACAGACTTTCTCTGAACGCCTTGCGAGCCTTTGAAGCTGCAGCGCGTCTTCGTAGTTTTAGCGCAGCCGCTGAAGAACTATCTGTGACACACGGCGCTGTCAGTCGTCACATCAGGATGTTGGAAGATTCACTGGGATTGGCTCTTCTGGAACGTACTTCACAAGGCGCCACACCTACCGGCGAGGGGCAGCGCCTTGCAGAAGGTTTATCAAGGGCATTCGGTTTGATTCAGGCAAGCGTGGAGCAACTTAAGCCGGGACCGCTCACCCTTGCGTGCTCGGAGTCGATCATGATGTACTGGCTGCTTCCAAGACTGGCTCGCTTCAAGGAAGAAAATCCTGATGTGGAGTTACGTTTCAATATGAGCCACGGACCTATCGATTTCGCTCATGACAACGTCAGCGTAGCCATCAGGCTTTCATCCATTGATCCTCCCCGAGACGCCATACGCATGGACGTTGCAAACGAGTGGTTCGGCCCTGTATGTGCGCCTGAATACCTCAGAGAACATCGGATCAAATCCTTTGAAGACCTTGCCCGAGTTAGGCTTATGGTCTCGCGAACTCGTCCAACTGTTTGGGACGACTGGGCTGTTTGCAGTGAGCGACCAGATCAGGTTTTACGGGTGGATCAATCATTTGAACACTTCTATTTACTGATTCAGGGTGCACGATGCGGCTTGGGTATGGCCAACGTACCCCGAATGCTGGTGCGTGATGATTTGCAAAGTGGCACCCTTGTTGCGCCCATGGGCTTTGTCCGTAGTCCCAATCGGCTTGTAACCTGGACTGCGCCACACCAATCACCTAGCCTTTATAGGCAATTGTGTTGCGCATCTGATCACAGAAATGTTCGTTTGGCGGTCGGAAGGGGGAGAGCAGCATCAGTGAGTCAATGTCAGTTAACGCTGCACGGCCGACGGTGTAACTGAAACCCTGAACGGCTCCTGAGGGTCGGGTAGAGACAGTCATGGACTTCGGCGACAGCCACCCAATAGCGTCTGCCACAGCGATAAGATCAACCTATTGACGCACTGTTGACCCTCGTCAGCAACATCATCCGCCAGCAGAAGATCGAGCTGAGCTGAGCTGAACTGATCAGGTCTTGTCCATCGTGCGACGGGCGCGGCGCACGATGTAGCGGGTCGCATCGCTGGGCGATTCGCGCTCCCAACGTTGGCAGACGGACTCCACCCATGGGCCCTGCGTCTTGGACGCATCGTTGAGCCAGTTGGCCACCGAGTTCTGCACGTAGCGACTGGGGTCTGCCCGTAAGGGCTCCAGAAGATGCAAGGCACGCTCGGGTTGCGCTTGAAGCGCCTGGATCGGCGCACACCATACCCCTTTGGGGCGCGTCAGTTCGCAGGCAAAGCGGCGGATGTTTTCATCCGCATCGTGCACCCAGGGCGGCAGCAGATCGAGCGCAAGATCCAGATCGCCGATCACTTCGTCGCGCACCGCCGCCCAGGCCATTTCGCGCACCCCGAAATGCGGGTCGGCAGCCAAGCGCACCTGCGCCTGCAGTTGCCGCGCCAGCGGCCAGCCGCTCCAGCGCACCCAGTCGCTGGCCCAGCAGCGGGCCACATCGCTCGGGTGGGTCACCAGCCGTTGCGCCACGGCATCCGGGTCCATGCTTTGGGCGGTCATGTCGTACAGCGCGTGCGCAACCAATCCATGGCGCTTCATGGGCTTGAAGCTGCCGAGCATGGCCAGCGTGTCCTCCAGCCGCTCGTGCAAAGGATCCAGCCCGATGTCTTTGGCGACGGCCCTCGACAATTGCCGCAGGTCGATGGCCAGAAATTCATTGAGGTTGGCCGTGGGAATCGCCCCGGCGTTGAGGGCATCCATCACCTCTTGGGGAATCAAGGCGATGCGATACGCGCCTTTGCGCTCAAGCAAGTGCGCGTACCTTGCGGCCACGGGTTGCAGGGCCATGACGGGACTCACGGCCCCTTGAGCAAGAGCTTGACGTCTGCGGCCAAGGCAGGCGCACCACTGGCATAGCGGTTGTACAGCCGTACGCGTCCGCTGGCGTCATACATATAGCTGCCGGCCGAATGGTCCATGGTGTAGCTGGTGGGGGTCTGGCCCGGGACCTTCTTGTAGTAAATCTTGAAAGCCTTGGTCACGTCGGGCAGCTGCTCTGGCGTTGGCCGCAGCGCCACAAAGCTGGCATCGAAATTGGCCATGTAGGCGGCCAGCAATTCGGACGTGTCTCGCTCGGGGTCCACCGTTACGAAGACGCCCTGGAGCTTGTCACCATCAGCGCCCAGCAGGCGTTTGGTTTCGGCCAGCTCCTGCAAGGAGGTAGGGCACACATCGGGGCATTGCGTGTAGCCAAAAAACACGATCACGACCTTGCCTGCAAAGTCTTTGAGCGTGCGGACTTTGCCGTGGGCATCGGGCAGTTCAAAGTCGCGAGCGTAGTCTGCGCCCGTGATGTCCACGCCACGAAAGGCGGGAGCATCCTTGCTGCAAGCAGACAGCAGGCCACCGGTGAGCGCCAGCGCAGACGCACCTGCCACGGTCTTGAGCAATAGTCGCTTATGCATGGGTCACCTCAAAACAGATAATGATCCACCAAGAGTGCAGCAAACAGCACGCTCAGGTGAATCAGGGAAAAGCGGAAGGTCTTGCGCGCCAGTTCGTCTGAATACTTGCGCCACAAAGCCACGGCGTAGCCGATGAAACCGATGTTGAGCACCACCGCAAAAAACAGGTATAGCCATGAACTCATGCCGTAGACAAAGGGCATCAAACATGCGGCCAGCAAGACCACGGTGTAGAGCAGGATTTGCAGACGCGTGAATGCATTGCCATGCGTCACAGGCAGCATGGGAAGGCCGGATTTGCGGTAATCCTCCACGCGGTACAGCGCCAAGGCCCAGAAGTGTGGCGGCGTCCACAAAAAGATGATGAGAAACAGGATCAACGCTTCGGGTCCGACATCACCCGTCATGGTCGACCAGCCCAGCACCGGCGGCATGGCACCACTGGCTCCGCCAATCACGATGTTCTGCGGCGTCAGTGGCTTGAGGATGACGGTGTAGATGATGGCGTAACCCACAAAGGTGGCAAACGTCAGCCACATGGTCAAAGGGTTGACCAGCACATACAAAATGACCGAGCCCATCACGCACAAGACGGCAGAAAACACCAAGGCCTGCCGGTCGCTGAGCACGCCACGCGCCGTGGGGCGCCAAGCAGTGCGCTTCATTTTCGCGTCAATCGATTTTTCGACCAGACAATTGAAAGCAGCCGCCGCGCCCGCCACCAGCCAGATACCGATACAGCCCCACAGGCCGAGCATCAGCTGGGAACCATCGGGCAAGCCTGGCACGCCCAGCACCATGCCAATGAGGGCACAAAACACAATGAGTTGGACCACGCGGGGCTTGGTCAGTGCATAGTACTGTTGCCAGAGGCTGCCCATGGGAAATGCAGTTGCAGAGGTCATGCGACGGACTTTGCAGAGGCTGCGGGCAACGCGCCCACAGCGGAGGATAAGGAAGCGGTCTGTGGGTGGGAGCGTGCCCACATCCAGACCAGTGTGAGCAAGAGTGCGCTGGCGCCACCGGTGTGCAGCAGCGCAGCCACCAAGGGCCAATCCAGCACCACGTTGGACATGCCGGTGAGCAGCTGCAACAGCGTCAAGGCCAGCAACAAACGGGCTGCTTTGGTCAATGGCGGCACACGCAGCAAACGCCAGCCCAGCAGCAACAAGGCCGCCAGAACCAGCCAGGCCATGGTGCGATGAACCACATGGATGCTGACCAGCGCTGAAAATGGCAACAGCTCGCCCGCAGCGGTATGGCCCAGCTCGCGCCAGAGCTCAAAGCCCTGCCAGTCCATGTGTGGCCACCAACTGCCCTGGCAAAGCGGGAAGTCCTGGCAAGCCAGTACTGCGTAGTTGGTGCTGACCCACCCCCCCAGCGCAATTTGCACCATCAGCAAGGCCGTGACGGCTTGCACTCCACGACGTAAACCAACAGACAGCGGGATCTCCTGCCAGCCACTGTAGCGGATGGCTTGCGCCATCAGCAACACCAGCAGACCCAGCGCCAGCAACAAATGCAGGGTCACGATCGCGGGAAAGAGTTTCATGGTGACGGTCAAGGCCCCAAAGGCGCCCTGCAGACACACCCACACCAGGGTGATCGTCGGCCAGACGGGATGCACAGCCAGCTGTCGTTCACGCCGCCAGACTCGCCAGGTCCAGACCGTGAGCACGATGATCAATACCCCCACACTGGTGGCCAGGTAGCGGTGAACCATTTCAATCCAGGCTTTGCTGTGTGTCACAGGGCCCGTGGGCATGGCCTGCTGTGCGGCGGAAATCTCGGCGTGCGCCCCCAAAGGGCTGGCCTGGCCGTAGCACCCGGGCCAATCCGGACACCCCAGACCGGAGTCGGTCAGGCGGGTAAATGCCCCCACCAGGACCAGCTCAAAGGTCAAAGTCAGGATCAGCAGCGTCAGCGCTTTGAGCCGCTGGGAAGACGAGGCATGGCGCTGCCTGCGCCAGAACAGCGCCAACGGCAGGCCTGCGATCAACAGGCCCAGCCCCATCACTTCCAGCACGGGTTCGAGGTTGTAGAGCTGCACTTGCATGGCAATCGCGCGATGGGCCGATCAGCGACCAGCTTCGTCCCAGGAGGCCGATGCACGCATCAGGCGTTCCAGATCGCGGCGCGCCTTGCTGGCCATCTGCACATCCATACCGGCAGGAAAACGCATCATCCAGTTGCCCATGGGGTCCACGACGTACAAGTGATCAGCCAGCGCTTGGCCAGCCGCTGGCTTGAGCCAGGCAGACAAAGCATCAAGACTCACGCGCAGCACCTGTGCCCCCTGCAATCCTGCGCTCAAGGCTGGCGAAACCGGTGCATCGTCCGTGACCAGCCAGACACGATCGATCCGATCTTTTTCCTTGCCTTGTGTTTCACGCAGCTGTCGCTGGAAATACAAGTTGTTTTCGCAAACCTTGTCGCAGCCAGCTGGCGCCACTGTGACCAGCAACCACTGCCCACGCAGCTTTTGCAAGGGCACGATTTGACCATCGAGCTGGACGGCTTGCACTGTCGGCATGGGCAAGGCTGGCTGAATCAGCTCGCCGAAATTGCGTCCACCCTCAGGTCGCACCACATAGTAGGTGAAATACGAAGCAATGACAGGAGCTGCACACAGCAACAACACCATCAACATAAATACACGCCCTCGACGCGTGCGGTGCGCCTCCGCGTCCGCCACCTCGGCAGGGGCGGGCATGCTGTGCACGGTCATGCCCAAAGGCGCGTCAACGAGCGAGTTGTTTTCGACGGGGTTTGACAATTTGGAACCAGACATAAAGAAACGCGATCAGGGCGGTCAGCCCAAACCACTGAAAAGCATAGCCGTAGTGTTTTTCAACACCACTGGCTGGTTGGGGCCATTCACGCAGCAAGGCGGGCTCACTCGGTGCAGTCTGCTGCACACTAACCTCCAGCAAGGCAAGCCCCGTTTCCTGCGTATAAGCGCCCAAATCCAGATTTTGCCGTATCTGCCCAGCGCCGCTGCCATCGAGCTCGAACATCCTTGAGGGCCAAGGGGCCAACACCCCCTCGATCAGCTGCTCTTGCGTGGGTGTGGGTGTCTCCGGGACACGGTCGTGCCGTTGCGCATCCCGTGCCACCCAACCGCGCTGCACCAACACCACGGCGGGGCTATCCGCCAGCTTGAACGGCGTGACGACGTAGAAACCGGGACGCCCACGCATTTGGCGGTTGTCCAGATACACCGTGTTCTTGGCCAGCCACTGCCCACGCAAAACGACTTTTCTGTAGATCATGCCCTGACGATTGGCCTCGCTGTCGTTCGCGCCGCCCATGGTGGACAGATCCAGGGGGGCCATGGACTGCATGGCCTGGCGAGCCGTGATCACGGCCTCTTTCTGCGCCGCACGATCCAGCTGCCACAGGCCCATGGATGTGGTCACCAGCGCCGCAAGCACGGCAGCCAGCAGCACTAGCCACTTGCGGCTTGTCGAGGATGAGAAACTCACCTGATAATCACTCCATGAAAATTCTTGTCGCACTGGCTTTTGCAGCCATCCTGATCAGTTTAGCGTCTGCCCTGGTCTACATGATGAAGGGCTCGCCCAACAACACCGATCAGCCATCCGCCCCCAAAGGCAATATGGTTCGCGCACTGGCCTTTCGGGTGGGCTTTTCCATCGTCTTGTTTTTATGCATTTTGCTGGCCTGGAAAATGGGCTGGGTTCAACCCACGGGCATTCCCATGGGCGCATAAGTCGAGAAATCCCCAACCAACAAAAAAGCGCCCTTGGGCGCTTTTTTGTTGCCGGCTTCAAGGCCTTACATCCAGTACACCAGGATATACAAGCCCAGCCAGACCACGTCCACAAAGTGCCAGTACCAGGCAGCACCTTCAAAACCGAAGTGACGCTCGGTGGTGAAGTGGCCTTTTTGCAGGCGCAGGGTGATGAACAGCAGCATCAACATGCCCACAAGCACGTGAAAGCCGTGGAAACCCGTCAGCATGTAGAAGGTAGAGCCATACACGCCGGAAGACAGCTTGAGGTTCATACCGGTCCAGGCATGGTAGTACTCGTAGCCCTGGACGAACAGGAACACGATACCCAGCAGCACCGTCATCCACATGAAACGAATGGTCTTGGCGCGGTCACCGTGCTGCAAGGCATGGTGAGCCACCGTCAGCGTGGCGCCAGAGGTCAGCAGCAAGGCTGTGTTGATGGTGGGCAGCCAGAACGGGGTCATGGTCTGGAAGGGCTCCACAATGCCGGCTGGAGACGCGGTCACGCCCGTAGCCAGGGTGGGCCAAATGGCTTTGAAGTCAGGCCACAGAAGTGCATTGTCCAGAGAACCGAGAGCAGGCACGGAGTGTGTCCGAGCCCACCACAGCGCTGTAAAGAACGCACCGAAGAACATGACTTCCGAGAAGATGAACCACGTCATGCTCCAACGGTAAGACAGATCAATCTTGCGGCTGTATTGGCCGCCTTCGCTTTCGGCAATCGAATCCTTGAACCATTGATAAAGAACCGTCAGCCACCAGATCAGTCCAAAGAACAGGGCATACATACCCCAGCCAGAGCCATTGATCCACTGTCCTGCCCCAAGAATGACAAAGAACAAGCCAATGGCCGCCATCACGGGGTGGCGAGACTCATGTGGAACAAAATAATAAGGCGTTGTGCCGTGTGCTGAAGAACTCATACTGACTCCTGCTATCTTTTCTTTGGAACTTGAATCTTGGGTTAAGGAGCCGCGGGTGAAACCACGACCCAATTGACCAAGGCAATTAACCCCAGTACAAACAAAAATACCACTGCAATACCAACACCAACAATGTGGAACGGATTGAGCTTCTCAATATCTTGTTGGTAGTCCGTATTTTTGCGAACACCAAAAAAAGACCACAGCACTGCTTGGATAGTGCGGATCACAGAACCTTGACGCGCTCCACTCATGACCCTGACTCCGTTGGTGTCAGCCCACGCGAGGCAACCGGAGCAGGTGGTGTCTTGCCACCTACCTCGAAGAAAGTGTAGGACAACGTGATTGTGGACACGTCTTTGGAAAGCTTGGGATCAATCACAAACGTCACAGGCCAGCGTCTTTTTTCACCTGGCTCCAGGACGTACTGATTGAAACAAAAACATTCAAGCTTGTTGAAGTGACTGGCAGCCTGATGTGGCGCATAACTCGGAATGGCTTGTGCTGCCATTCTGCGATTCTGCACGTTTTGAAACTCGTACATGACTGTATTGAGCTCACCAGGATGGACCTGAATGGAACGCTGCTCTGGCTTGAAATCCCAGGGTCCACGGGCATTGGCATCAAACTCAACCGTGATGGTACGGCTGCGATCAACTTGTGT
>JBEEOS010000089.1:0-9254 GCA_041191485.1 Pseudomonadota bacterium | reverse complement strand
CACGCTGGTGCCTGGGTAAAGCACAGCGTCACCAGCGGCCAGTTTCACGCCACGGCGGCCATAGGTGTCTTGCACCATCAGCTCGCCGCCATCGTAGTCGGCGGGGTCGGATAAAAACACAGTGCACGAAACATCGGTGCGTAGCCACTCGCCCGTGGTGGGCACCTTGAGCACAGCGCCGTCCACATGCTGACCGTAAAAATTACTGTCACCACCGTAGCGGTTGAACAGCGGCGGCAAGATGCGTTTGGGCAGGGCTGCCGAAAAGAACAGGGCGTCGCGCTGCAAGGCTTGCAGGACCAGGGCCTGCAAGCGCTTGGAGACTTCTGTGCCTTGGGCCAGTTGACGATTGTTCTTCTGCGACAGCGCTTGAATGCCTGCTGTGCTGCGACCGTCCAGCCACAAGACCTCGTCGCTCATCCACTCGCGTGCTTGGGCGACTTCCTGGGGTGTGAGCATCTGGGGCAGGTGCAGCAGCATGACCGATTCCTTAGAACATGGCTTTCAAGCTCAGCTCTACACGACGGGGTGCACCGGGAATGTAAAAACTGGAGTACAGCTGATCCGCGTACAGCTTGTTGGTCAGGTTGGTGACGTTGAGTTTGAGCACCGTGTTGTCGTTAAGAGTGTGCTCCACCATGGCATCGACTGTGGTGAACGCTTTCGCGGTGTTTTCATTGATCAGAGCGGTTTGTTCGCTGCGGTAGTTCAGTCCTGCGCCTAGGCGCCACATTGGAGCCACTTTGTAGGTCGACCACAAGCTGGCGCTGTGTTTGGGCGTCAAGCCGGTTCGTGCCCCTGCAGGTTTGCTGCCTTGGGCGCGACCCTCGTCAATCTTTGCATCCGGGATCCAGGTGTGGTTATAGAAAACTTCCCATGCGGGGGTGATGCTCCCTGCAAAATTGAACTCCATGCCGGTGGCGTGGCGCTTGCCTGACAGCAGGTAATTGTCGGCAGTAGGTTCATCGAGGTTGCGTTCATTGAACTTTTCCGAGTGGAATAAAGCGATGCCCAGCAACCCCTTGTTATTGAAGACATTGAATTTGGCGCCCAGTTCAAAGTTGCGACTCTTCTCTGGGGGGGTGTTCAGCCACAGCAGGTTGTTGCCCGTCAGTGCGCCCGATGCCGTACTGGGGGTGTACTGGTACGTGTCTGCCTGTGTGTTGAAGGACTCGCCCCAGGAGGTGTAGTACGTTGTGTTGGCATCGGGTTGCCACAAAGCGCCCAAGCGAGGACTCCACAATGTCTCTGACATGCTGTGAGGTGCATTGCTCAGGTTGACGAAATCTGCCTTGAGGTGGTCCATGCGCAGGCCCGCCACCAATTTGAATGCCTCGTTCAGACTCATCGTGTCTTGCGCGTAGAGCCCGATGGATTTGGCTTTGAAACTGGCCATCGGAATGTCACCGCGGCTGTTGGTGGCAGAAACGCCATCGTTGGGCGTGGCCGCATTTGTGGGTGCGTTGCTCAAGCCACTGGCTGCACTGTTATTGCGCAGGGCTTTTTCGTCGTACACATCGATGCCAGCCACCAGATCGTGCCGCTTGCCAAGCCAATTGAATTTGCCTGTGAAATCAGATTGGATTTGCGTGATGTCGCTTTCGGCTCTGCGGGCTTTGGCTCCGCGGTTGATCGTTGCCGTGCTGTAGTTGTCCATCGTTGTACCACTTGCAAAACGATTGGCGCTGCCGACCAGATCACGTTCGTAGTGACCATGTCGCACGATGGTTTTGATTTGGCTGTCTTGATCGAGTCGATGGGTGTGTGTGAATGTCCCATGGCTGGTTTGGGTGCGCACATAGTCGCTGGCCATGCCATAGTAGTTGCGCGCGTCGAGCAGGGGGACGATCGTGCCCCCCGTCAATGTCGTGCTCAGTTGTGGATGGCTGTAGAGTGGACGACCATCTGTTTCCAAGTGATAGAGACCGATCGAGAACTCATCGCGTTCACCAATACCCCAGCGGTACGAGCCGGCAGCCCCTTTTTTGTCTACGCTCGCTCCCCAGTTGTCGGCTTGATGTGTCATGGCATTCAGACGTACCGCGGAGGATTCGCCTGTTTGCCAATTGAAATCACCTGTCAGGCGCTTGCTGTTTCCGCTTCCCAGTGTGAGGTTGGTCTCGTGCTGATCCATCAGGAAAGCTTGCTTGTTGACCTGATTGACCACGCCTCCTGTGGAGCCTTTGCCGAAGAGCATGGATGCCGAGCCTTTGAGGACTTCGACGCGCTCATGGTTAAAGGTGTCACGTTCAGTCATCGGGACATCGCGTAATCCATCCACATAAATATCACCCGCTTGCTGCAGTGAAAAACCGCGCAGACGGACATCTTCCTCGCCGGTTTCTCCAGCAAGAAAGGTCACGCCAGCCGTGGTCTTGAGCACTTCGCGGAAATCGTCCAGATTGCGATCGCCCATAAGCTTTTCGGTCATGACCGTCACGGTTTGCGGAATGTCCTTGAGTTCCTGGTTACCTTTGGCGATGCCGGTTTTCTTGACCAGCAGAGTCTCTTTGGCCGCGGTGGGCGACTCGGCGCTGTCCTTGACCGTCACGGTCTTGAGGGTTTTTTCTGCAGCGGCGTCTTGCGCCAGCGCCGGGGTGGCGGCGCCGATGGAGCCGGCCAGCATCATGGCTGCCAGCGGCAGCATTTTGTGAGGAGGGTTTTGCACAGGGTGGGTCATGGAGAGAGTCAACCAAAAAACTCGCAACAACTTGCGATCAAAAACACTGGCTGGCTATCACCCCTGGGCGCATGCCCAAAGCGAATGGCTGGCTGACGAAAAAGGGGAGAGTACAACGCACAGGACTTGCGGTCCTGTGCGTTGTCGGTGGGCCTACTTGTAGCCCACGCGGTCGAGCATTTGCTGAACCTTGATCTGGTTCATGCCTACGGAGCTGATCGGGATCAGCTCGCTTTTGAAGCTGCCGCCGTTCATGGCCTTGAGCGCCGGGTTGTCGAAGCTCACGCCCTTGGCCGCTGGCCACTCGTTGTTGCCGTTGGCAAAGTGGTTTTGTGCCGAAGGGCTGGCCAGGTATTCCAGGAACTTGATGGCGTTGTCCACGTTCTTGCTGTGCTTGGCCACGGCGCCGCCTGCAATGTTGAGGTGTGTACCCCAGCTGCTTTGGTTGGGGAAGACCACGCCTACTTTTTCGGCCACTGCTCGGTCAGCGGGGTTGCCCGAGCGCATCAGGCGCGCCAGGTAGTAGCTGTTGCTGATGGCTACGCCACATTCGCCAGAGGCGACGGCCTTGATCTGGTCGGTGTCACCGCCTTTGGGGCTGCGGGCCATGTTGTCCACCAGGCCTTTGAGCCAGGCTTCGGTTTTTTGCGGGCCCAGGTGTTCGGTCATGGCGCCAAACAGGCTCAGGTTGTAGGGGTGAGAGCCCGAACGGGTGCACAGCTGGCCTTTGAACTTTGGGTCGGCCAGGTTTTCATAGTTGGCGAAATCGCTTTTTTTGAATTTCAGCTTGTCAAACACCACCACACGGGCGCGAGTGGACAGGCCAAACCAGGCGGTAGCGCCGCTCGCATCAGGCTGAGCACGCAGGTTTTCCGGAATGGCTTTTTCCAGTACAGCCGAGCGAATAGGCAGGAATTGCTCGTTGACTTGTGCGCGCCACAGGCGAGACGCATCCACCAGCAAGATCACGTCGGCGGGGGAAGCTGCGCCCTCGGCCTTGAGGCGGGCCAGGATGCCCGCATCGTCCGCATCCACGCGGTTGATTTTGATGCCGGTGGCTTTGGTGAAGTCGCTGTACAGGGCCTCGTCGGTCGGGTAGTGACGCGCGGAGTAGATGTTGACTTCCTGAGCGGCTGCAAAGCCAGCGCTGCAGGCGGTCAGGGTGGCGATGAACAGGGTACGAAGAGCGGTCATGAAAGCATCCAAAGATCAAACAATGGGTGCAGTATAGCCTAAATGAGAATTAATCTCAATATCATTTGTCGCGGTGGGGTTGTCGATTGAGCAGCAACACGGGAATCAGGCCAAAAGCCACCAAGGCCAAAGAGGGAATGGCCGCCTCGCCCAGGCGCTCGTCTCGTGCGAGCTGGTAGGCCACCACCGCCAGGGTGTCGCTGTTGAAGGGGCGCAAGACCAGCGTGGCGGGCAACTCCTTCATCACATCGACAAACACCAGCAGCAAAGCCGCCACCACATTTGTGCGCAGCAAGGGCAGGTGGACATGTCGCCACAGTGCCCAACCCTGCACACCCAGGGTGCGCGAGGCCTCATCCAGCGAGCCGGGAATGCGCGCATACGCGCTGTCCACCGACTGCATGGCCACGGCGGTAAAGCGCACCAGATAGGCCCAGACCAGCGCCACGCCCGTGGTGGTGAGCAGGGCGGTGAGCGGTTGCATGGCGCTGATGGCGTGCGTCAGCGACAGCGGCAGCAAGATGCCCACCACGACCACAGCGCCAGGAATGGCATAGCCCAGATGGATCAGTCGCGCCAAAAGCCGGGTCAAGGTCGTGGGCACCAAGCGGTTGCGAGCGCCGATCAGCAGTGCCAGAGCAACAGCCAGCAAAGCGGTGATGCCAGCCAGGCGCAAGCTGTTCCAGCCCCACTGCAGGTACTGTTGCCAGCCCGCTGCTTGCGGGTCGCTGAGCCAGCGCCACAACAAAATGCCGCTGGGCAGCGCGAAGCCCAGCAACACCGGGATGCAGCCCAAAGCCAGCAGGCCCCAGCCTTTGAGGGCGCTTGTTGCGGGCGTGCTCGATGAGGTCTTGGCCGAACTGCGGGTGCTGTAAAACCGTTGTTTGCTTTGCGCGTGCTTTTCTGCCTGTAGCAGCACCAGCACCACCACCAGCAAGACCGAAGCCAGCTGTCCCGCCACCAAAGGCGCATCCATGGACAGCCAGGCTTTGTAAATGCCTGCGGTGAAGCTCTGAATGCCAAAGTAGCTGGAGACGCCAAAGTCCGCCAGTGTTTCCATCAGGGCCAGGGCCACGCCAGCGGCAATGGCGGGTCTGGCCATGGGCAAGGCGATGGTCAGAATCCGACGGACTTTGGAGGCGCCCAGCAAGCGGGCCGCTTCCATCAGGCGGCTGGCCTGCTCTTGCAGGGCGGCTTTGACCAGCAGGTAAACATAAGGGTAGAGCGTGAGCGTGAACACCAGCACGGCACCCCATAGGCTGCGAATGTCGGGCCACAGGGCGCCTTGCCAGCCGGTGGCTTGGCGCAGCGCCGTTTGCAGAGGGCCGCTGAACTGCAAAAAGTCTGTGTAGGCGTAGGCCACCACATAGGCGGGCATGGCCATGGGCAGCAACAGTGCCCACTCCAGCCAGCGTCTGCCCGGAAACTGGAACAGGCTCACCAGCGCTGCCGTGGCCGAACCCAGCAGCGCCACCAGCACGCCCACGCCCAGGCAAAGCCAAAGCGATGTCCAGGCATAGTCGGGCAACACGGTGTGCAGCATGTGGCCGATCAGATCGGTCTGCTCTGCATCCACGCCCAGCCAGGCGCCCCAGATGGACAGGCTGGGCCAGGCCAGCAAAGCCGCCAACAGCACCAAAGCCACGGTCGAGCTGGTGCGCGAAAAGGTTAGTCGGGTGGCGGTTGTTGGGGAGCTCATGGCTGCCAAATTGTAGGGACAAGTTCTGGGGGCACGTCGGCTCTGTCAGAATTCCTGCATGTATCTGGACATTCAAAACACTTCGGTCCGTTATCCCGGGCAGGCTCATTGCGCGGTTGAAGCGGCCTCTTTTGGCTTGATGCCTGGCGAAATCGGCGTGCTGCTCGGTCCGTCGGGCTGTGGCAAAACCACCTTGCTGCGCGCAATTGCCGGGCTGGAGCCTATCGTGGCCGGGCAGGTCCGTTTGGCTGGGCGTGTGGTGGCGACACCCTCTTTGTCGCTGGATGTGCAACAACGACGTGTGGGCATGGTGTTTCAGGACTACGCCCTGTTTCCGCACATGACCGTGGCCCAGAACGTGGCTTATGGATTGCATGGCTTGCCCGCAGCGCAGCGCCAGACGCGTGTGCAAGAGGTGCTGGCTTTGGTGGACTTGGACTCAAACAGCCAGGCTTATCCGCACGCTTTGTCCGGGGGGCAGCAGCAGCGCGTGGCGCTTGCGAGGGCGCTGGCGCCCGAGCCCGATGTGTTGTTGCTCGATGAGCCGTTTTCCAACCTGGATGTGGAGTTGCGCCAGCGTCTGGCAGATGATGTGCGCCAGATCCTCAAGCGTGCCCACACCACCGCGCTCATGGTCACACACGATCAGCAAGAAGCGTTTGCCATGGCTGACAAGGTAGGCGTGATGAAAGATGGGCGCCTGCATCAGTGGGATACGCCCTATGCCGTCTACCACCGTCCGGGCAGCCGCTTTGTGGCCGAGTTTGTGGGGCGAGGCGTGTGGGTGCCTGCGGTGTTGAAGATGGAGGCAGGGCAACTGCTGGTTCAAACGCCTGTGGGAGCACTGTCGGATCCGCAGGAATGTCCCTTGCCTGATGCCTACAAGGATGGGCGTTGCGAGGTACTCCTACGCTCTGATGACGTGGTGTACGACCCGGCATCCCCTGTGCGCGCCCGGATTGTGCGCAAGGACTTTCAGGGCGCCGATTTTCTCTACACCCTGGAGCTTGACGGCGGTTTGCAAGTGCTGAGTCTGGTGCCCAGCCATCACGAGCACGAAGTGGGCGAACGTGTGGGGGTTCGGCTGGACATGGACCATGTGGTCACCTTCGAAACCCCATGATGTTTTTTGTTCATCCGCGTTTGCTCAACGCGCCTGGATGGCAGCTCTCAGTGGCTGCAGGAATTTGGGGTCGTTGACTTCGGTCGTGCTGCCGTAATGGGCCACCACTCGGCCTGAACGGTCGATCAGGTATTTGTTGAAGTTCCACGAAGGTGCTTTTCCAGTGGCTTTCGCCAGAGCCTTGAACAAGGCGTTGGCATCCTTGCCGCGTACGGCGGATTTCGCAAACATCGGAAACACCACGCCGTAGGTGTTGTAGCAAAAGTCGGCAATGTCCTTGTTGTTGCTTTTTTCCTGGAAGAAATCGTTGGACGGAAAGCCCAGGATGACCAAACCCCGGTCCTTGTATTGCTGATACAGGGCTTCGAGCCCTTGGTACTGGTAGGTGAAGCCGCAGTAGCTGGCGGTGTTGACCACCAGCACCACCTTGCCACTGTACTGGCACAGGTTCTGCGGCGAGTCATCCTGCAGCTTGGCAAAAGTGTGGTTAAGGATGGCCGGGCAGCCGGATGCCCCAGCTGTGGGCTCTGCAGCCCAGGCTTTGCCGGTGAACATCAGCGTGCTCATAACACAAGCAGTCATCCATGTTTTCATGCGGTTCTTTCAGGAGAAGGTTGTGTGCTCAGACGGTCAACGCGCAAGACTTGAGCACGTCCAGGGGAATGATGTCCAGCGCCCGTTCGTGTGTGCTTTCAAGGACAACGGGTGGCGCCACACCGGCGTCATAAGCCTCTTTCCAGCGGCTCGCGCACAGACACCAACGGTCACCAGGCTTAAGGCCCCTGAACCTGTATTGCGGACGCGGGGTGATCAGATCATTGCCGCGTGTCAGGGAAAAGTCCAGAAAAGCCTGCGTCATGCGGGCGCAGACCAGGTGCAAGCCAGAGTCATCGGGCAGTGTCCGGCAGCAGCCATCGCGCAGGTAACCCGTCAAAGGTGCGTAGGAGCAGGCCACCAAAGGTGTGCCTAAAACATTGCGTTCAGTTGTGATCATGTGTCGGGGTTCGGTTGTGCTCACATCATGTCCGGATTTTCCAGACAGGACGTCTGACGTTTGAGTGCCAACAGGGATTCAGGGGACATTTTCCCAAGTTGGTGATAAACCACGCCCAGCCTGGGGTTGCGTTCGAAGTGCTGGCGGTGGCGGTCGAAAAAGTCCCAGTACAGGGCGTTGAAGGGGCAGGCCTGCTCGCCGGTGCGGGCCTTGGGGTCGTAGGCGCAGCCTTTGCAGTGGTCGCCCATGCGCTGCAGGTAGGCCGCGCTGCTCACATAGGGCTTGGTGGCCAGCTGCCCGCCATCGGCCCACTGGCTCATGCCCAGGGTGTTGGGCGCTTCCACCCATTCAAACGCGTCGATGTAGATGCCCAGGTACCAGCGGTGCAGCGCTTGCGGGTCCAGCCCGGCCAGCAGCGCGAAGTTGCCGATCACCATGAGCCGCTGGATGTGGTGGGCGTAGGCGTGTTCCAGCGACTGGCTAATCGCACTGGCCAGGCAGGCCATGCGGGTGTTGCCTGTCCAGAACCAGTCGGGCAGGGGGCGTGTGTGGCCCAGCTGGTTGGCCGCTGTGTAGCCGGGCATGCGCGCCCAGTACACGCCGCGCACGTACTCGCGCCAGCCCAGGATCTGCCGGATGAAGCCCTCGGCCGCGTGCAGCGGGGCCTGGCCTGCGCGCCAGGCGGCTTCGGTGCGCTGGACTACCTCGCGCGGGTTGAGCATTTTGGTGTTGAGCGCAAACGACAGCAGCGAATGGAACAGGTGCCAGCTGCGCTGCGAGATCGCGTCCTGGTAGTCGCCAAAGTGGGGCAGGGCGTGCTCGATGAAATGGTCGAGCTGCTGCAAGGCCTCGGCGCGGTTGAGCGGCCAACGGAAGGTTTCGGCTTGTGGACGCCCCATGGTTTGTACACCTGCGGCGGTGATGGTTTGCCACAGCGCGCGGTGGTCGTGGCGGGGGCGGGCGTCTGTGGGCGCAGTGGGGGTGCCCGGCCAGGGCTTGCGGTTGTCGGCGTCAAAGTTCCATTGGCCGCCTTCGGGCTGGCCATCGGGGGTCATCAGTACGCGGTGCTTCTTGCGCTGCTGGCGGTAGAAGCTTTCCATCAGCCATTGCTTTTTGCCTGCGAATTGCCGCGCCGCTTCGTCGCGTGCGGTGTAGAAGTGTTCGCTGTCCACCATGCGCACTGGCACGGCGCACGAGCCGCCCCACACGCGCAAGGCTTCGTCCAGCCGCCATTCGTCCGGCGCCTGGTATTCGACCGCTGTGGCCTGGTAATGGGCGATCAGGGCGTCCAGGTTGGCCGTGATGCTCTGGCGGTTGCTGGCGTCGTCGATGGCCACGTAGCGCACACGGTGGCCCGTGCTTTTGAGTCGAGCCGCGAAATCGCGCATGGCCGCAAAAATGCCCAGCACCTTTTGCGCGTGGTGACGCACGTAATCGGTCTCGCTGCGCACTTCCATCAGCACATAGACCACATCGGCGCGCACCTCGCCGAACCAGCTGTGCAAGGGGCTCAGCTGATCCCCCAGCACCAGGCGCAGGGTCGGACCGGTCGGCGTGCTCATGA
>JBEEOS010000088.1:0-12044 GCA_041191485.1 Pseudomonadota bacterium | reverse complement strand
CAACAACATCATTCCGGACTTCAACGATCTGGTCTACCACGGCGACTGGAAGAACGCGATCGAGGTGCTGCACAGCACCAACAACTTCCCCGAGTTCACGGGTCGCATTTGCCCTGCGCCTTGCGAGGCCGCTTGCGTGGCCAACTTCAATGGCGATGCCATCGGCATCAAGTCGATCGAGCACGCCATCATCGACCGTGCCTGGGACAACGGCTGGGTGCAGCCCCAGCCCGCTAAGGTCAAGACGGGCAAGAAGGTCGCTGTGATCGGTGCTGGCCCCGCAGGCATGGCTGCTTCGCAGCAGCTGGCCCGCGCTGGCCATGACGTGACCCTGTTTGAAAAGAACGACCGCATCGGTGGCCTGCTGCGCTACGGCATTCCCGACTTCAAACTGGACAAGGCCCTGATCGACCGCCGCGCCGAGCAGCTCAAGGCCGAAGGCGTGACCATTCGCACGGGCGTGGTGGTCGGCGACTGGCCCAAGGATTCCAAGGTCACCAACTGGGCCAAGGAAAGCATCAGCGCCGAGCAGCTCAAGAAGGACTTTGACGCTGTGTTGCTGACCGGCGGTTCCGAGCAGTCGCGTGATCTGCCAGTCCCTGGCCGCGACCTGGACGGCATCCATTTCGCCATGGAGTTCCTGCCGCAGCAAAACAAGGTCAACGCCGGTGACAAGCTGAAAAACCAGCTGCGCGCCGACGGCAAGCACGTCATCGTGATCGGTGGCGGCGACACCGGCAGCGATTGCGTGGGTACCAGCACCCGCCACGGCGCAGCCAGCGTCACCCAGTTCGAGGTGATGCCCATGCCGCCCGAAAAGGAAAACAAGTCCATGGTCTGGCCCTACTGGCCCCTGAAGCTGCGCACCAGCTCCAGCCACGACGAGAGCGATACCAAAGGCCTGCTCAAGCGCGAATTCGCGATCTCCACCAAGGAATTCATCGGCAAGAACGGCAAGGTCACTGGCCTGAAAACCGTGCAGGTCGAGTTCAAGGACGGCAAGATGGTCGAAGTGCCTGGCTCCGAAAAAGAGTGGCAAGCCGACCTGGTACTGCTGGCCATGGGCTTCGTGAACCCGATGGCCTCTGTGCTGGAGTCTTTTGGCGTGGACAAGGACGCACGCGGTAATGCCAAGGCTTCGACCGAAGAGGCTGGCGGCTATGTCACCAGCGCTTCCAAGGTGTTTGCCGCCGGTGACATGCGCCGCGGCCAGTCGCTGGTCGTGTGGGCGATCCGCGAAGGCCGGCAGGCCGCACGCGCGGTGGATGAGTACCTGATGGGCGCGACCAGCTTGCCGCGCTAATTCCTAGTACAATCCCTGTGAATTACAAGGTAAACAGTTTGTTTGCCTGAAGCCTCAAGAGCCGGTTCGTCCGGCTCTTTCTTTTCATGTCCAACGTCTTGCCCTCTTCGCTGGTTGAACTCGATCGCGTCACCTTTGCTTATGGTGACCGGGTGATCCTGCGCGATGTCAGTTTGCAGGTGCCCCGCGGCAAGGTGACGGCACTCATGGGCGTATCAGGTGGCGGCAAGACCACGGTGTTGCGCCTGATTGGCGGACAGATACAGGCACAAGCGGGGCGGGTGCTGTTCGATGGCCAAGACGTTGGCCGGATGGACATGGCGCATCTGTACGAAGCGCGTCGCCGCATGGGCATGCTGTTCCAGTTTGGCGCCTTGTTCACGGACATGAGCGTGTTTGACAACGTGGCTTTTCCGCTGCGCGAACACGCCCGCTTGCCCGATTCGATGGTGCGCGACATTGTGCTCATGAAGCTCGATGCCGTGGGCCTGCGTGGCGCCCGTGATTTGATGCCTTCCGAAATTTCCGGTGGCATGAGTCGTCGCGTGGCCCTGGCTCGGGCGATTGCATTGGACCCGCAGCTGATCATGTACGACGAGCCCTTTGCCGGGCTGGATCCGATTTCGCTGGGCACGGCGGCGCGCCTGATTCGTCGTCTGAATGACAGCCTGGGGCTGACCAGCATCATCGTCTCGCATGATGTGAGCGAGACCTTCGAGATTGCCGACCACGTGGTGGTGCTGGCCAATGGTGAGGTGGCTGCCCAAGGCACGCCTGCCGAACTCATGGCCAGCGAAGATCCTTTGATCCATCAATTTGTGCACGCGCTCAGTGATGGGCCGGTGCCCTTCCATTACCCTGCGCCCACAGTGGCAGACGATTTTGGAGGCCCGGCATGAAGATGCTCCATACATTGGCTGGTTTGGGGGCGCAGACCCGCGAAATATTGCAAGGCTGGGGCTACGGCGCCAGGCTGCTGCTGCGTTTGCTGGCATCGCTGCCGGGCAGCGTGCGCCGTTTTGGTCTGGTGCGTGACCAGGTGCACTTCCTGGGCAACTATTCGCTGGCCATCATCACGGTGTCTGGCTTGTTTGTGGGCTTTGTGCTCGGCCTTCAGGGCTACTACACCTTGCAGCGTTACGGCTCAGCCGAAGCTTTGGGCCTGCTGGTGGCGCTGAGTCTGGTGCGCGAGCTTGGCCCCGTGGTGGCCGCTTTGCTGTTTGCCGGTCGTGCAGGGGCCTCGTTGACAGCCGAGATTGGTTTGATGCGAGCTGGTGAGCAACTGACCGCGCTTGAAATGATGGCCGTGGACCCCGTCAAACGGATTCTGGCGCCACGTTTTTGGGGTGGGGTGATGGCTTTGCCGGTTTTGACCGCAGTGTTCAGTGCTGTGGGCATCTTCGGTGGTTATGCGGTCGGTGTGTTGCTGATCGGTGTGGATTCGGGTTCCTTCTGGAGCCAGATGCAAGGCGGTGTGGATGTGTTCAAGGATGTAGGCAATGGCATGGTCAAAAGCCTGGTGTTTGCCGTGGCCGTGACATTTATCGCCTTGCTGCAGGGGTTTGTGGCACAACCCACACCCGAGGGTGTGGCCAATGCAACCACGCGCAGTGTGGTGATTTCTTCGTTGTCGGTGTTGGGGCTGGATTTCATCCTCACAGCGATGATGTTCAGCATTTGATGAGGCTGGACAGGAGGCAGAGATGCAACGTTCAAAAAATGATGTGTGGGTCGGTTTGTTTGTCGTGCTGGGCATGGTCGCTGTGCTCTTTCTGGCGCTCAAGTCGGCGAATTTGCTGCAATGGAATTGGCAGTCCACTTACAGCGTGACAGCCCGTTTCGACAATATTGGTGGCCTCAAACCTGGCGCTGCAGTCAAAAGCGCAGGCGTGGTGGTAGGCCGCGTGGCGGGCATCGACTTTGACAACGAATCCTTTCAGGCGCGCGTGACCCTGGACATGCAAAGCCAGCATCCCTTCCCCAAGGACAGTTCGCTCAAGATTCTCACCAGTGGCTTGCTGGGTGAGCAGTATGTGGGCATCGTGCCCGGCGCCGACGAAAAGAACCTGGCCCAGGGTGACCGTATTGGCACCACCCAATCGGCGGTGATTCTGGAAAACCTGATCAGCCAGTTCCTCTACAGCAAGGCGGCCGAACCTGCTTCCGGAGCGGCACAGTGATGAGCACGATGCGTTTGATGGCCGTGGCACTGGCGTTGGCCGTGTTGTCGGGTTGTGCGACTGCACCTGGCAGGGCGGTGGATGCACGTGACCCCTGGGAGGGCATGAACCGTTCGGTGTACAGCTTCAATGACACGGTCGATCGTGTTGCGCTCAAGCCACTGGCCAAAGCCTATGTGAACGTGGTGCCCTCGCCAGTGCGGACCGGGGTGAACAATTTCTTTGGCAACCTCGGCGATGTCTGGAATGCGACCAACAGCGTGCTGCAGTTCAAGGGCCAGGCAGCCGTGGAAAGTGCCATGCGTGTGGTGATCAACACCACCTTCGGTCTGGGCGGTTTGCTGGATGTGGCCACCGAAATGCGCCTGCCCAAACACAAGGAAGACTTTGGCCAGACTTTGGGCTACTGGGGCGTGCCCTCCGGGCCTTATCTGGTGCTGCCTTTGTTTGGGCCATCGACCGTGCGTGACACTGCCGCTTTGCCGCTGGACATGAAGGCTAACCTGGTGGGACAGGTGTCCGATGTGCCAACACGCAACAGCTTGTCGGTGTTGCAAGTCACCGACAAACGTGCGGGCTTGCTGCAAGCGACCGATGCGGTCACCGATGCAGCGCTGGACCCCTACAGTTTTGTACGCGATGCGTTTTTGCAAAAGCGTCGCAACGACGTCTACGATGGCAATCCGCCCAGCAGCTTCGACTACAGTGACCCGGATCTCCAATAAAGATTTGCTTACATCCTGAGATACTGCAGATGCGGCAAGCCTCTACAGTGAGCCCCATGAAGACTTCTAAATTCACCTTTACCCGTCGTCAATGCTTGACAGCCGCTGTGCTGGCGTTGACGGCTGTGCAGCTGCCCCAGTCCTGGGCGGCACAGGAAGCACCGGATGCGTTCATTGCGCGCATCACGACCAAAACGCTCAATACACTCAAGGCAGACAAAACTCTGCGCAGTGGCGATATTGCCCGCATCATGCAGCTGGTCGATTCCGAACTGATGCAGTATGTGAACTTCCGTCGCATGACCGCGCTGGCCGTGGGGCCTGCCTGGCGCAAGGCTACGGAAAGCCAGCGCACCCAATTGCAAGACGCTTTCAAGCTGCTGCTGGTGCGCACCTACGCTGGCGCGCTCAGTCAGCTGGGCGACCAGACAGTGGTGGTCAAACCACTGCGGCCAGGGCAGCAAGACAGCAATCTGGTGGTTCAGACTGAAGTGCGCGGAAAAGGTGACCCGATTCAGATGGACTACAGACTCGAAAAAACAGCCGACGCCCCCTCCGGCTGGCTCGTCTTTGACCTGAATGTGCTGGGCGTGTGGCTGGTGGAAAATTACCGAACCCAGTTCAGCAGCGTCATCAACGCCAATGGCATTGATGCCCTGATCGCCAACCTCAATGAACAAAACAAGCGCAATGCTGGCAATGTCAGCGCTGCAGCCAAGTAAACCATGATCCGTCTGCCCGCAACCGTCATGCATGCCCAGGCACGGGCATGCCTGCGCGATGTCCAGGCACAGATGGGGACGAGCCAAGGCGCGGTGCAGCTCGATGCCCAGGCTTTGGAGACTTTTGACTCATCGGTTCTGGCGGTGTTGCTGGCTTGCCGTCGCCAGGCGCTTGCCGCAGGCCGCACTTTCGAGGTGCACCACATGCCCGATCGACTGCAGTCGCTGGCGCATGTGTACGGGGTGAACGGCCTTCTGGGGCATTGACCCCGGATTTTTGATCCTTCGCTCTTTTGCGTTTCCCGGCGCTGATCGGGCGGACAGCGGGGATCACGGCCTTAAAATACAGTCCTTCCATGTCCGCACTCCAGTTTCAAGACGTCAGCAAGCTCTATCCTGCCCGCCAGGCGGGGCAAGGTCCATTCAAAGCTTTGGATGGCGTGAGCTTGCGCATCGAAGAAGGCGAATTTTTTGGCCTGCTGGGGCCCAATGGCGCCGGTAAAACCACCCTGATCAGCATTCTGGCCGGGCTGGTGCGGGCCAGTTCGGGACATGTTCAGGTTCATGGGCACGACGTGCAAGCCGATTTTGCGCAAGCGCGACGCCTCTTGGGCGTGGTGCCGCAAGAACTGGTGTTTGACCCTTTTTTTACTGTGCGCGAAGCCTTGCGCATCCAGTCGGGCTACTTTGGCATTCGCCATAACGACCAGTGGATCGACGAGTTGCTGCACAACCTGGGCCTGAGTGACAAGGCTGACAGCAATATGCGCCAGCTCTCGGGTGGCATGAAGCGTCGGGTACTGGTGGCGCAAGCCCTTGTGCACAAGCCGCGCGTGATCGTCCTTGATGAACCCACTGCGGGTGTGGATGTGGAGCTGCGCCAGACGCTGTGGCAGTTCATCGCCAAGCTCAACAAGCAGGGCCACACCGTGTTGCTGACCACCCATTACCTGGAAGAAGCCGAGGCCTTGTGCGGTCGCATTGCCATGCTCAAGCGTGGTCAGATGGTGGCGCTGGAGCGCACCTCCGATTTGCTCAAGGCGGCCACCAGCCAGGTGCTGCGCTTCAAGCTCGATGGCGATTTGCCCTCCTCGCTGGCTAACATCGCCCGCGTGACGGGGCGCATTGTGCAGTTGCCCGTGCGTGATGCGGTCGAGATCGAAAACCACCTGGCCACCGTGCGCCAGGCAGGTCTGCTGGCTGAGGATGTGGAAATCCGCCAACCGGATCTGGAAGACGTCTTCCTGCAGGTGATGTCGGCAAAGGAGTCCAAATGACCGGCTGGCAAACCCTGTTCTACAAAGAGGTGCTGCGTTTCTGGAAAGTGAGCTTCCAGACTGTGGCAGCGCCGGTGCTGACCTCGGTGTTGTACATGCTGATTTTTGGACATGTGCTGCAAGACCACGTCAAGGTCTATGAGCAGGTGCCGTACACCGCGTTCCTGTTGCCGGGTTTGATGATGATGAGCGTCTTGCAAAACGCGTTTGCCAACAGCTCATCGAGCCTGATCCAGAGCAAGATCATGGGCAATTTGGTGTTCGTGCTGCTCACGCCCCTGTCGCACTGGAGCTGGTTTGTGGCGTATGTGGGCTCCTCGGTGGTGCGCGGATTGGCTGTGGGCCTGGGGGTGTTTGTCATCACGGGCTGGATGGTGCACATCGAGTTTGTGTACCCGCTGTGGATTCTGGCGTTTGCCATTCTGGGCGCGGCCATGCTGGGCGCACTTGGTTTGATTGCCGGCTTGTGGGCCGAAAAATTTGACCAGATGGCGGCTTTTCAGAACTTCATCATCATGCCCATGACGTTCCTGTCGGGTGTGTTTTATTCGATCCACTCGCTGCCACCGTTCTGGCAGAAGCTTTCACACCTGAACCCGTTTTTCTACATGATTGATGGCTTCCGTTATGGCTTTTTTGCCCAGAGCGATGTGTCGCCCTGGACCAGTCTGGCGGTGGTGGGCCTGGCCTTTGTGCTGGTCAGCGCTGTGGCGCTGACCTTGCTGCGCACGGGCTACAAAATTCGCAATTGAAATGAGCATGAACGCTGAACAACTCCACGCCATCATCGCCGCCGGTTTGCGCTGTGATCACCTTCAAGTCGATGGCGACGGTCGCCACTGGAGTGCCGTGATCGTGTCGCCCGAGTTTGAGGGCATGCGCGCGATTGCGCGCCATCAGCGGGTGTATGCCACGCTGGGGCAAAAAATCCACACCGATGAGGTGCATGCCTTGTCCATGAAAACCTATACGCCCGCAGAGTGGGCCAAGCAACAAGGCTGAGCGACAGATGGACAAACTTCTGATTCGTGGTGGTCGTGCCTTGCAGGGCGAGATCCAGGTGGCCGGCGCCAAAAACGCGGCCTTGCCCGAGCTGTGTGCTGCCTTGCTCACAGGCGAGCCGGTCACGCTGGCCAATGTGCCGCGTCTGCAGGACGTGGCCACCATGCTCAAGCTCATTCGCAACATGGGCGTCAAGGCCGAGCATCAGGAGAACGACGCTGTCTTGCTGGATGCAGGCGGACTCAGCAATCCCGAAGCGCCCTATGAGCTGGTCAAAACCATGCGCGCTTCGGTGCTGGCCCTGGGCCCCTTGCTGGCGCGTTTTGGCAAGGCCAAAGTCTCGTTGCCCGGAGGGTGCGCGATTGGCTCGCGTCCGGTGGACCAGCACATCAAGGGTTTGCAGGCCATGGGCGCCGAGATCAGTGTCGAGCACGGCTACATGCTCGCCAGTCTGCCCGCAGGCCGCACGCGCCTGAAGGGCGCACGCATCACCACCGATATGGTGACGGTGACGGGCACTGAAAACTTCCTCATGGCTGCTGCATTGGCCGAGGGCGAGACCATTCTGGAAAACGCCGCGCAAGAGCCCGAGATTCCCGATCTGGCCGAGATGCTCATCAAGATGGGCGCGCAGATTGAAGGCCACGGCACCAGCAAAATTCGCATTCAGGGTGTCGAGCGTTTGCAGGGCTGCCAGCACCAGGTGGTGGCGGACCGCATCGAGGCGGGCACCTTCTTGTGCGCTGTGGCGGCTACGGGCGGCGATGTGGTGTTGCGCCACGGTCGCGCGGATCACCTTGAGGCCGTGATCGAAAAACTCCAGGCAGCTGGGGCCCAGATTGAAGCGGGTGACGGCTTCATTCGCGTACGCAGTCAAGGTCGTTTGAAAGCCCAGAGTTTTCGCACCACCGAATACCCGGGATTCCCGACCGACATGCAGGCGCAGTTCATGGCGCTCAACTGCATTGCCGAAGGTGCCAGCAAGGTCACCGAAACAATTTTTGAAAACCGCTTCATGCACGTCAACGAGCTGGTGCGCTTGGGCGCGAATATCCAGATCGACGGCAAGGTGGCCATGGTCGAAGGCGTCAAGCAACTGTCGGGCGCGACGGTGATGGCGACCGACTTGCGTGCATCGGCAAGTCTGGTCATTGCCGGTCTGGTCGCGCAGGGCGAAACCCTGGTCGATCGCATCTATCACCTCGACCGTGGCTATGACCGCATGGAAGCCAAATTGCGCGCCGTGGGCGCCGACATCGAAAGAGTCAAATGATTACGCTCGCACTGTCCAAAGGCCGCATCTTTGACGAGACCCTGCCGCTGCTCAAAGCGGCTGGCATTGAGGTGCTTGAAGACCCTGAAAAATCGCGCAAGCTGATTTTGCCCACCAACCAGCCAGAGGTTCGCGTGGTGCTGGTGCGCGCCACTGATGTGCCCACCTATGTGGAATACGGTGGCGCCGATCTGGGCGTGACCGGTCTGGACACGCTGATCGAGCACGGGGGCCAGGGCCTGTACCAGCCGCTGGATTTGAACATCGCCAAATGCCGCATGAGCGTGGCGGTGCGCGCCGACTACGACTACGCGGCCCAGGTCAAGACCGGCTCGCGTCTGCGCGTGGCCACCAAGTACACCACCATTGCCCGCGACTTCTTTGCGGAAAAGGGCGTGCACGTCGATCTTATCAAGCTCTACGGCAGCATGGAGCTGGCGCCCCTCACAGGGCTGGCCGATGCCATCGTGGATCTGGTGTCCACCGGCAGTACCCTCAAGGCGAACCATCTGGTTGAAGTCGAGCGCATCATGGACATCAGCTCGCGACTGGTGGTCAACCAGGCCGCGCTCAAATTGAAGCAGGCGCCGATCCGCGCCATCATCGACGCCTTCGCCGGTGCGGTGAAGAAAGACTGACCATGGCGCAGCGCCTGCATTGGTCGGCCGACACCGACGCTGCCATCGAGCAGCGTGTGGCCGACATCCTGGCCGATGTGCAACAGCGCGGCGACGCGGCGGTGTTGGAATACACCCGGCGTTTTGATGGCCTCAGCGTCCAGAGCGTGGCCGAGCTGGAAATCACCCAGGCTGAACTGCAGGCCGCTTTGAACAGCTTGCCTGGCGCCCAGCGGGAAGCCCTACAGGCCGCCGCAGCAAGGGTGCGCAAGTACCACGAAGCGCAAAAGAAAGCGTCCGGCGAGAGCTGGAGCTACCGCGACGAGGACGGTACGCTGCTCGGCCAGAAAGTGACGCCGCTGGACCGCGTGGGCATTTATGTGCCCGGTGGCAAGGCCGCTTATCCCTCGTCCGTGCTGATGAACGCGATTCCCGCCCATGTGGCCGGTGTGCAAGACATCATCATGGTGGTTCCTACACCCCAAGGCGTACGCAACCCGCTGGTGCTGGCCGCTGCCTGTGTGGCCGGTGTGAGCCGCGCCTTCACCGTCGGTGGTGCCCAGGCCGTGGCCGCGCTGGCTTATGGCACGGCCACCATCCCCAAGGTCGACAAGATCACCGGCCCGGGCAATGCCTATGTGGCCAGCGCCAAAAAGCGGGTGTTCGGCACCGTGGGCATCGACATGATCGCCGGCCCCTCCGAAATTCTGGTGTTGGCCGATGGCACCACGCCGGCCGAGTGGGTAGCGATGGACCTCTTCAGCCAGGCCGAGCACGACGAACTGGCGCAAAGCATCTTGCTGTGCCCGGATGCTGCCTACATTGCCGAAGTGCAGGCGGCGATTGACCGACTGTTGCCCACCATGCCGCGCCGCGAGATCATCGCCAAGTCACTCAATGACCGGGGTGCCCTGATCCTCACGCGCGACATGGCAGAGGCTTGCGCCATCAGCAACCGCATCGCGCCCGAGCACCTGGAAGTCTCCAGCCGCGACCCCCACCGATGGGAACCGCTGTTGCGCCACGCCGGTGCGATCTTTCTGGGCGCCTTCACCAGCGAGTCGCTGGGCGACTACTGCGCTGGCCCCAACCACGTGCTGCCGACCAGCGGCACCGCACGCTTTTCTTCGCCGCTGGGCGTGTACGACTTCCAGAAGCGTTCGAGCCTGATCGAAGTGAGCGAAGCCGGTGCCCAGCCGCT
Organism: Pseudomonadota bacterium; assembly: GCA_041191485.1. GTDB lineage: Bacteria > Pseudomonadota > Gammaproteobacteria > Burkholderiales > Burkholderiaceae_C > Limnohabitans_A. The sequence continues at coordinate 1,744 of JBEEOS010000088.1, read as the reverse complement.
AGGCCGCATCGCCGCCGAGCTGGCCTACGGCGAAGGCCTGCAGGCCCACGCTCGCGCCGCCGAATTGCGCCTGAACCCTGTGCCGCCGATGCGGGAGCCGACATGACTGTGAATCCGAAACTGATGCAACGCATTCGCCAGGACGTGCAGTCCATGCACGCCTACGCGATCCAGGACTCGGTCGGCATGGTCAAGCTCGACGCGATGGAAAACCCGTTCAGCCTGCCGCCACAATTGCAGCAGGCCTTGGGTGAACGCTTGGGCAAGCTGGCTCTGAACCGTTACCCCGATGGCCGCGTGAACGACCTGCGCGCCGCACTGGCGCGTTATGCCGGCATGCCCGAGGGGCACGACATCATGCTGGGTAACGGCTCGGATGAGCTGATTTCCCTGCTGGCCATGGCTTGTGATGTGCCACCGAGCGAAGCGAGCAACGGCAAGCCCGCTTCGATCCTGGCCCCGCTGCCAGGTTTCGTGATGTACGCCATGAGCGCCCAGCTGCAGGGCCTGGCCTTCCATGGTGTGCCGCTGACTGCCGATTTTGAGCTGGATGAAGCCGCGATGCTCGTCGCCATTGCCGAGCACAAGCCGTCCATCGTCTACTTGGCCTATCCCAACAACCCGACTGGCAACCTCTGGAACGATGCGGTGATCGAGAAGATCATCGAAGCCCAGGGCGCGCAGGGCGGTTTGGTGGTGATGGACGAGGCCTACCAGCCTTTCGCCAGCAAGAGCTACATCGACCGCCTGGCCAAACATTCGCATGTGCTGCTCATGCGCACGCTCTCCAAGTTCGGCCTGGCCGGTGTCCGGCTGGGTTACATGATCGGCCCCAAGGCCCTGGTGGCCGAGATCGACAAGGTGCGCCCGCCCTACAACATCAGCGTGCTCAATTACGAGTGCGCGCTGTTTGCGCTGGAACATACCGAGGTGTTTGCGCAGCAGGCCAAAACCCTGCGCGACGAGCGCGCCCGGTTGTTGCAAGCGCTGGCAAGTTTGCCTGGCGTGAAACCTTTCCCCAGCGAAGCCAACATGATCCTGGTGCGCGTGCCCGATGCGGTCAAGGCTTTTGAAGGGCTGAAATCACGCAAAGTGCTGGTCAAGAACATTTCTAAAATGCACCCATTGCTGGCCAACTGTTTGCGACTGACCGTCGGCACGCCTGAGGAAAACACCTTGATGCTCGCAGCTCTGAAGGAATCGCTATGAACCGCACCGCAGAAGTCACCCGCAAGACCGCCGAGACGAACATTCGCGTGGCCGTCAATCTGGATGGCACAGGTCAGGCCAAGCTGTCCACCGGCATCGGTTTTCTGGACCACATGCTCGACCAGATTGCGCGTCACGGTTTGATCGACCTCGATATCCAGTGCGAGGGGGATCTGCACATCGACGGCCACCACACTGTGGAAGACATCGGCATCACCCTGGGCCAGGCTTTTGCCAAGGCTGTGGGTGACAAAAAAGGCATTCGCCGTTACGGTCATGCCTATGTGCCGCTGGACGAGGCGCTCAGCCGTGTGGTGATTGACTTCTCGGGGCGCCCCAGCCTGCACATGGATGTGACTTTCACCTCCGGCATGATTGGCGAGCTCGATACCCAGCTGGTCTACGAGTTTTTTCAGGGCTTTGTGAACCACGCGGCTGTGACGCTGCACATTGACAACCTCAAGGGTTTCAATGCGCACCATCAGTGCGAAACCATCTTCAAGGCCTTTGGGCGCACCTTGCGCGCCGCGCTGGA
>JBEEOS010000087.1:0-9675 GCA_041191485.1 Pseudomonadota bacterium | reverse complement strand
CAGTAGCCGCAGTTCGGGTCTGCAAACACCACCAGCTTGCGCTTGCCATTGCCGTGCACTTGCGTGAAGGCGTTTTTCAAAGGCAGTTGATCAAAGGGAATGGCCGAGAGTTTTTCGACCCGTTCCTCGGTCAGGTTGCGGCGCTGGCGCACATCGAACAGCGAGCCCTGCACAATGAAGTTGGCTTGGGCATCGGTGTAGAAAACATCGCTGCCAATGCGCACTTCAAACAACCCAGGCATCGGGGTTTTGCTCACTTCGTCAATGGCGGGCAAGTTGGGCAGTCGTTCGGGCAGGTTTTTGCGAATGATGTTTTCCTGCGCATGAGCGTGCAAGGCGACGGCAATCAGAAGCAAAGAGCCTATTTTTTTGAGCATGGCAAATATCGTTGTGTAATCAGTGAGGCAGACCCATGGCGTGGCGTGTCATCCAGCGCTTGAGGGGTGCGAAGCGGTCAAACCCTTGCATGCCGCGGTTGCGCAGCAGCTGGACCGTAGGATGGGGGTGCGCGAACAGGCGCTGCAGGCCGTCAGTCAGGCGACCCATGGCCAGCACATCGGCTTGCCGGGCGCGCTCGTAGCGGCGCAGCAGTTTCATGTCGTTCAAGGGGCGCCAGAACTCTTTTTCGCGAATGACCTTGACCAGCTCGGCCACATCGCCCAGACCCACATTCAAGCCTTGACCCGCCAAGGGGTGCATGGCGTGGGCGGCGTCGCCCGCCAGCGCAAAAGCCTGGTCGGCGGTGCCGGGCAGAAGGCCAATCCAGCGCGAAGCGCGCGCCAGTTGGAGGGGCCAAACCGCACGCTCGCTGCTCAGCTGCATGTGTCCCAGGCTCAGGCCGCAGGCTTGTTCCAGCTCGTGCGCAAAGGCGCCAGCGTCCAGCGCGGCCAACTCGGCGGCGCGCGCAGGATGCACGGACCACACCAGTGCCACTTCGTGCGCCCCCTCACCGCCCAAGGGCAGCAGGGCCAGAATTTCCGCCTGGGGGGCGTGCAGATGGGGGGCCGCACCAAAGCGAAACCATTGGCGGGCCGTGCCCTGGTGTGGCAACTCGCACTGCAGGCGGGCGGCCACAGCGTGTTGCGGGTAGTGTTGCACCTCAAATGACACGCCCAGTTCGGCGCGTGTCTGGCTGGCTCGGCCCTCGCAAACCACCGTCAAGGGTGCAGGGGCTGGCGTGTCGACCACTTCAATCAGGGGCTGAAAGCGCACGGCAGCGGCGAGTTGTTCTTCCAGCGCCGGCACGTCCACCATCCAGTTGAGTTCGTCGCACCCCTGCTCGCTGGCCAGGAAGTTCAACTCGCCGTTTTCATCCCCAAAAACCAGCATGGCGCGCACCGGCGTCACGGCGGGCGACGCGGGCCAGCAGCGCAAGTCCTCCAGCAGCTGTTTGGCGCTGCTGTTCAGAGAGTAGGCTCGCACATCGGCGGTGGCGTTCGAGGGCCCGGGCGCTTGCACCAGTCGCACGCGCAAACGCTCGCGCGCCAGCAGCAAGGCCAGGCTGCGGCCCACAATGCCGGCGCCTCGAATGCAAATATCAGGTTGGGATGCCATGCGAGCATTGTAGAAGCGGGCATGCCCGCCCGGTAAAATCCCTGACTGTTTCCAAGAATTACCCTGAAAGTCGTCCATGAGCCTCAAATGCGGCATCGTGGGCCTGCCCAACGTGGGCAAGTCCACCCTCTTCAACGCCCTGACCAAAGCCGGTATTGCGGCCGAGAACTACCCCTTCTGCACCATCGAGCCCAACACCGGTGTGGTGGAGGTGCCTGATCCTCGCCTGCAGCAGTTGGCTGAAATCATCACGCCCGAGCGCATCGTGCCGGCCATTGTGGAGTTTGTCGACATCGCCGGTCTGGTGGCCGGTGCCAGCACAGGCGAAGGCCTGGGCAACAAGTTCCTGGCCCACATTCGCGAAACCGATGCCATCGTCAACGTGGTGCGCTGTTTTGAAGACCCTAACGTGATTCACGTGGCCAACAAGGTGGACCCGATTGCCGACATCGAAGTCATCCAGACCGAGCTGTGCCTGGCCGACCTGGCTTCGGTGGAGAAAGCCATCCACCGCGTGAGCAAAATCGCCCGCTCTGGCGACAAGGAAGCCGCCAAGCAAATGGCGATTCTGGAGAAATGCCAGCTTGCGCTGAACGACACCAAGCCTGTGCGCACCATCGACTTCAGCAAGGAAGAGCGTGCCGAGCTCAAGCAGTTCTTCCTCATCACCGCTAAGCCCGCCATGTTTGTGGCCAACGTGTCCGAAGACGGGTTTGAGAACAACCCTTTCCTCGATCGCCTCAAGGCTTTTGCCGAGGCACAAAATGCGCCGGTGGTGGCCATTTGCGCCAAGATCGAAGCCGAGCTGTCCGAGATGGAAGACGCCGACCGCCTGGAGTTCCTCAAGGAGCTGGGCCAGGACGAGCCGGGCCTGAACCGTTTGATTCGCGCTGCCTACGACTTGTTGGGCCTGCAAACCTACTTCACCGCCGGCGTGAAGGAAGTGCGCGCCTGGACCATTCGCAAAGGCGACACCGGCCCGCAGGCCGCAGGCGTGATCCACACCGACTTCGAGAAGGGCTACATCCGCGCCCAGACCATTTCGTTTGACGACTTCATCGCCTACAAAGGCGAGCAGGGCGCCAAGGATGCGGGCAAGATGCGCGCCGAAGGCAAGGAATACGTCGTCAAGGACGGCGACGTGATGAACTTCCTGTTCTCGTCCTGAGACGGTAGGTTCGGGAAGTCAAACGCCGCTCATGAACGGCAAGCCTTGCGGGAAAACCCACAGAAGGCCTGCCGTCATGAGCGTGTAGCGCGCAAATTTGCCCACGGCCATGTACAGCGTGCAAGGCCATAAAGGCATGCGCAGCCAGCCCGCCACGGCGCACAAAGGGTCGCCAATCACAGGCAGCCAGCTCAGCAGACAGGCTTTGGGCCCCAGTCGCTGGAGCCAGTCCAGGGCATGGACATGGGTTTTGCTGTGGCGCCATTGGTCCACGGCCTGGTGGGCGCCATAGCCCATCCACCAGCTGGTCATGCCGCCCAGGGTGTTGCCCACTGTCGCTACGAGCACAGCAGGCCAAAACAGCTCCGGGTTGAGTTTGACCAAGCCAAACACCACCGGCTCCGAGCCCATGGGCAAAAGCGTGGCGGAAATGAAGGCCACCACGAACACGGTGCTCAAGCCGTATTCCGGCAGGGCCAGCAGTTGCAGCAGTTGGGAAAGCCAGGAGTCCATGCCGCGCAGTGTATGCCTAACACACTGCGCTTTCAGTTGCTGAAATTTTGAGCATTTACAATCGTGCCTCCTTTTTAAGCAAAGCCGCCCCTTCACACCATGCGCATCGGTCCTTATGAATTGCCGAACACCTTGTTCGTTGCGCCCATGGCGGGGGTGACGGATCGACCGTTTCGCCAGTTGTGCAGGCGCTTTGGTGCGGGCTATGCGGTCAGCGAAATGGTGACCTCGCGCAAGGATTTGTGGCATACCCTCAAAACCAGCCGCCGCGCCAACCACGACGGTGAGCCGGGGCCGATTGCCGTGCAGATCGCCGGCACCGAGCCGGGCATGATGGCCGAGGCTGCTGCCTACAACATCGATCGCGGCGCGCAAATCATTGACATCAACATGGGCTGTCCCGCCAAAAAGGTGTGTAACAAGTGGGCGGGCTCGGCCTTGATGCAGGATGAAGCGCTGGCGCTCGGCATCATTGAAGCCGTGGTGGCGGCTTGTGAGCCGCAGCGCGTTCCTGTGACGCTGAAGATGCGCACGGGCTGGTGCCAGAGCGAAAAAAATGCCTTGAGCCTGGCGCGTGCGGCCGAGCAGGCCGGCGTGCAGATGGTCACGGTGCATGGCCGCACCCGCGAACAAGTCTACAAAGGCCTGGCCGAATACGACACGATTGCTGCCGTCAAGGCTGCGCTGCGCATCCCCGTGGTGGCCAATGGCGACATTGACTCGCCCGAAAAAGCCCTGTACGTGTTGCAGGCCACCGGTGCAGACGCGTTGATGGTGGGCCGTGCGGCGCAAGGGCGGCCCTGGATCTTTCGCGAAATCGCGCATTACCTGGCCACGGGCACGCATCTGGCGGCGCCCCTGGTGGTGGAAGTGCAAAGGGCCTTGCTGGAGCATCTGCAAGACCACTACAGCCTGTATGGCGAATACACCGGTGTGCGCTCGGCGCGCAAACACATCGGCTGGTATGTGAAAGACTTGCCCGGCGGCGACATGTTCCGGGCCGCAATAAACCCCCTGGAGACTGCACAGCAACAGCTCGATGCAGTGCGAGGCTATTTTGATGGCCTGGCGCAGTGCATGGACCGCTTGCCAGATGCGCGTTTGGCCAGGGCAATGGAGACGGTGCAATGAATGAACCCATGAGCCTGGACGCCTGTGTGCGCGCCAACCTTGAGATGTATTTTCGCGATCTGGATGGACTGGACCCGAGCAATCTGCACGACATGCTGGTGCGGGTGGTGGAAAAGCCCTTGCTCGAAGTCGTCATGCACCGCGCCGGACAAAACCAGTCGCGCGCGGCGGAATGGCTGGGTCTGAACCGCAATACCTTGCGCAAGAAGCTGCTCGAGCATGAACTCGTGAAATGATTTTTTTATTTTTTAGACTTACAGGAACCCCCTAATGAAAGCCCTGATTTCCGTCTCCGACAAGACCGGCATCGTCGAACTCGCCCAGCAACTCCACGCCCTGGGCGTCGGCCTGATCTCTACTGGCGGCACCGCCAAGCTCCTGGCTGACAAGGGCTTGCCCGTGACCGAGGTGGCCGAAGTGACGGGCTTTCCTGAAATGCTGGACGGCCGTGTGAAAACGCTGCACCCCAAAGTGCACGGCGGCTTGCTGGCGCGCCGCGACACGCCCGAGCACATGGCCGCACTCAAGGCCCACAACATCGACACCATCGATTTGCTGATCGTGAATTTGTATCCGTTTGAAGCCACCGTGGCCAAGCCCGGCTGCACGCTGGCCGACGCGATTGAAAACATCGACATCGGCGGCCCCGCCATGGTGCGTTCTGCCGCCAAGAATTGGAAAGACGTGGGCATCGTCACCGACGCCAGCCAATACGCCGATGTGATTGCCGAGCTCAAGGCCACCGGCAAGCTCTCCGACAAACTGCGTTTTGCCCTTTCGGTGGCCGCGTTCAACCGCATTGCCCAGTACGATGGAGCCATCAGCGACTACTTGTCGTCGGTGAGCTTCGAGGCAGAGAAGCTCAGCGAGAGCTACGTGCCGACGCGCAACGCCTTCCCTGGCCAGTCCAACGGCCACTTCATCAAGGTCCAGGATTTGCGCTACGGCGAAAACAGCCATCAACAGGCTGCGCTCTATCGCGATCTGCATCCCGCCCCCGGTTCGCTGGTGACGGGCGTGCAGATTCAGGGCAAGGAACTGTCCTACAACAACATCGCCGACGCCGATGCAGCCTGGGAATGCGTCAAGAGTTTCGAGGCGCCTGCCTGCGTGATCGTCAAGCACGCCAACCCCTGCGGCGTGGCCATCGGCAAGGACGCGCACGAGGCCTATGCCAAAGCCTTCCAGACCGACCCCACCAGCGCGTTTGGCGGCATCATTGCCTTCAACCGCACGGTAGACAAGGCCGCGGCCGAGGCCGTGGTCAAGCAGTTTGTCGAGGTGCTGATGGCGCCCGACTTCACAGCAGAAGCGCTGGAAATCTTCAAACCCAAAGTCAATGTACGCCTGATGAAAATCGCCTTGCCCGCTGGTGGCCAGACGCCCTGGAGCCAGGGCCGCAACGCCATGGACGCCAAGCGCGTGGGCTCGGGTCTCTTGCTGCAAAGCGCCGACAACCACGAGCTGGCGCTGGCCGACCTCAAGGTGGTCACCGTCAAGCAACCCACGCCTGAAGAACTGAGCGACCTGCTGTTCGCCTGGAAAGTGGCCAAGTTCGTCAAGTCCAACGCTATCGTGTTCTGCAAAAACGGCATGACCATGGGCGTGGGTGCTGGCCAAATGAGCCGTCTGGATTCCGCCCGCATCGCCAGCATCAAGGCCGAAGCCGCCAAGCTGAGCCTCCAAAACACCGTGGTCGCCAGCGACGCCTTCTTCCCCTTCCGCGACGGCCTCGACGTGGTGGTGGACGCGGGCGCGACTTGCGTGGCCCAGCCCGGCGGCTCCATGCGTGATCAGGAAGTGATTGACGCCGCCAATGAGCGTGGCGTGGCGATGGTGTTCACCGGCGTGCGCCACTTCCGCCATTGATGTGGCAAGAAGGCATTGGCATAATCTGCCAATGTCTGTAACCCAGGAGTCCGTCATGCCTACTCGCAATGTTGTGCTCACCGACCATCAAGCTACTTTTGTGGAGGAGCTGGTCACCAGTGGTCGCTACCAAAACGCCAGCGAAGTGTTGCGTGAGGGGCTTCGGCTTGTCGAACAGCGCGAGGTTGAAGATGCTTATCGGCTAGAGGCGCTGCGTGCAGCCGTGCAGACCGGCATCACGGATATTGAAGCAGGGCGGTTCAAGACCTTCGACTCCAAAGAGTCATTGCGTTTACACCTTCAATCTGTTGCCGCCAAAGCGATTGCTGCTGCATGAGTTCAGTTTGGCGTGTGCGTCTGGCCGAACAGGCTGAACTGGATTTGCTAGGCATCACCCTCTGGACGCTTGAAAACTTTGGGGCCCAGCAAGCCCAAGCCTATGCCAAGACCCTATCGCTGGCCATAGAGGCCTTGCACGATGGCCCTGAAATTTTTGGGGTCACCGTGCGTGACGATATCGGTTTGGGCGTTCGAGCGTTGCATGTGGCGCGGCAAGGCAGAAAAGGCAGGCATTTCGTGGTGTTCAGGATTGCGCCAGAGCGGACAATAGAGGTTCTTCGATTGCTGCATGACAGCATGGATTTGCCACGACACTTGCCTGCCGCCAATGACCAACCACATTGATGCGTCCCACGGCATGAACCCCTCCAACCAGGACACCCACCGTTTGAACTTTTCCGATTTGGGCCTGGCCCCTGCGCTGCAACGTGCCGTAGCCGACATGGGCTTGTACGCGCCCACCCCCATCCAGGCGCAAGCCGTGCCTGCGGCGCTGCAGGGTGCAGACCTGTGGACCACGGCGCCCACCGGCTCGGGCAAGACGCTGGCCTTTGCCTTGCCACTGGTACAGCAGCACCTGCTCGCGCCACGCCAAACCAACTTTCGCCGTCCGGTGCGCACGCTGGTGTTGGTGCCCACGCGCGAACTGGCGGTGCAGGTCGGCGATGTGTTCACGCACCTGGGCTACCCGCTCAAACTCAAGGTGGCCGTGGTGTACGGCGGCGTGTCGATCAACCCGCAAATGATGGGCCTGCGCGGTGGCGCTGACATCGTGGTGGCCACGCCCGGGCGTTTGCTCGATTTGGTGGACCACAACGCGGTGCACCTGAAAGACGTGCGGCACCTGGTGCTGGACGAAGCCGACCGCCTGCTGGACCTGGGCTTTGCCGACGAGTTGCAGCGGGTGCTGGCGCTCTTGCCTGCCCAGCGCCAAACCTTGCTCTTCTCGGCCACCTACGCGGACGAAGTGCAGGCCTTGGCGCAAGGCCTGTTGCGCAAGCCTGTGCGTGTGACGGTCGAGGCGGTTGAAGCGCAAGCGCCCGACATTCGCCAACGCGCTATTGCAGTGGACGAGAAAAAACGCACCGCCTTGCTGCGTCACTTGATCGCCGAGAATAGCTGGAAGCGTGTGCTGGTGTTTGTGGCCACGCGTTACGCCTGTGAGCATGTGGCCAGCAAGCTCTACAAGGCGGGGGTGTACGCCACCGCTTTCCATGGCGAGATGAGCCAGGGTGCACGGCAGGATGTCCTGAACGAATTCAAGGCGGGCCGCTGGGACGTGGTCGTCACCACCGACCTGGCCTCGCGCGGCATCGACATCGCGCAGTTGCCCGTGGTCGTCAATTACGACTTGCCACGCTCGGCCACCGACTACACCCACCGCATTGGCCGCACCGGTCGGGCAGGCGCCACGGGCGAGGCGGTGAGTTTTGTGACTGCCGAAGCACAAGCGCACTGGAAGCTGATCCGCAAGCGCGAAAAGCTCGAATTGGAACTGGAAGTGCTGCCAGGGTTTGAGCCGCAGGACGTGCCGCCTGAGCCATCGCCCTTGAACGACGACAAGGGCGGCAATGGTGGCATCAAAGGCAAGCGGCCCAGCAAAAAGGACAAGCTGCGGGCTGCACAGGCGCAGGCCGATGCGATCGCTGTCCGTAAGCCGGTTTAAGCTTCGCTGTTTTCGTCTGTTGGGGAAATTGCCGCTTTTTCTGGCGCAGGCACAAAAATGCCATGCTTGCTCAGAATCTCGACGTAAACCGAAGCAGCGCCTGATTTGGCGGCAGCATCCACAGCTTCAATCACGGCGCTGACGCGCACCCCTTGCGCTGTGTCGGCGCTTGTGCCCACCTTGCAGTCAAAGTCCCAGAAGTCGGCCCCCACAGGCACGGGGCGGCTGCGCTCGCGTTTGAAGTATTTGCGGATGTCGTGTTTGACGGCTTCAAGCACGCGGTCAGGGTGTTTGCCTTCGGCGCTGAGGGGATAGGTTTTTTTCATGGTTGTCCTGTGGGAGAAATGGCGCCCGCAAGGACGTGATGGGATGGATTTTCAGGCGTCAAAGCTGGGCAAACACTTCGCTGGCGGCCTGCACGGTGGCGGCAATGTCGGCATCGGTGTGGGCGGCGCTCACAAAGCCGGCCTCGTACAGCGCGGGTGCGATGTACACACCGCGGTCCAGCAGGCCGTGGAACAGCTTGTTGAACTTGGGGCTGTCGCTGGTCATGACCTTGGCGTAGTTTTGCGGCAGCTCGGGTAGCAAGAAAAAGCCGAACATGCCGCCTTGGCAGTCGGCGGCAAAGGGCACGCCGGCTTTGGCAGCCGCGCCCTTGAGGCCGTCGACCAGGCTTTGGGTCCTGGCGCTCAGGCTGTCCCAGAAGCCGGGCTTGGCAATTTCCTTCAAAGTGGCCAGACCGCAAGCGGTGGCTACCGGGTTGCCGCTCAAGGTGCCGGCCTGGTAGACCGGGCCGGTGGGGGCCAGCTGGCGCATGATCTCGCGTGGGCCGCCAAAAGCGGCCAGCGGCATGCCGCCGCCAATCACCTTGCCCAGCACCGTCAGGTCGGGTTTGAAGCCGGGGATCAATTGGGCGTACACGCTTTGCGCGGAACCCAGCGCGACGCGGAAACCGGTCATCACCTCGTCAAACACGAACAGCGCGCCGTGTTCGGTGCAGAGCTCGCGGCAACGCTTCATGAAGGGCACACTGGCGCGCACAAAGTTCATGTTGCCGGCAATCGGCTCGATCATCACGCAGGCCAGCTCTTTGCCGTGCAGCTTGAATGCTTCTTCAAGTTGCTCAACGTTGTTGTATTCCAGCACCAAGGTGTGTTGCACCACCTCGGGCGGCACGCCGGCGCTGGTGGGGTTGCCAAAGGTGGCCAGGCCCGAGCCGGCCTTGACCAGCAGCGCGTCGGCGTGGCCGTGGTAGCAGCCTTCGAACTTGATGATCTTGCTGCGGCCGGTGGCGCCACGGGCCAGGCGCAGGGCGCTCATGCCCGCTTCGGTGCCGGAGCTGACCAGACGCACCATTTCCATGGAGGGCACGTGCTTCAAGATTTCTTCGGCCAGTTCGATTTCGCGCTCGGTGGGCGCGCCAAAAGAGAAGCCG
>JBEEOS010000086.1:0-9759 GCA_041191485.1 Pseudomonadota bacterium | reverse complement strand
ACCCGTCCCCCTTCGTGGTCCACAGCAATCAACACATCGGGGCGGATGCTTTTGACTTCGGCACACAGCTCGGTCAACTGCGCACGGCTTTGCCAATTGCGACCAAACAGGATCAAGCCACCGGTCAGCGGGTGCGACAGACGACGACGGTCAACCGCACTGAGTTGCGTGCCGGCGATGTCCAGAATCAGGGGGGCGTGTTGTGTCATGGGCTAGAGCTTTCATATCGGGCCATGCCCGCTCAATTCAAGAGGATTCGACCACGCAAAAGCTGGCGGCGTATTCGCTTTCATCGGTCACGGTGATGTGGGCTTTCAGGCCCCTGGACTCGAACCACTCTTTGAGTTCGCCATGCAGCACGATCACCGGCTGGCCAGTGGGCAACTTGGCGACTTCGCACAAGCGCCAGGTCATGGGCATGCGCATCCCCAAGCCAATGGCTTTGCTGAAGGCCTCCTTGGCCGAGAAACGGGTAGCCAGGTAGCGCACACCGCGCTCGGGCCAGCGCTTGCTGCGCGCCTGCCAGGTGGTCATCTCAGCGTCCGACAGAACCTTGGCGGCAAAGCGCTCGCCGTGCCGCTCCAGGCTGGCGCGGATGCGGCGGATGTCGCAAATGTCGGTACCGATGCCGTAAATCATTTTTTCAGACAGTCCAGATACGCCCGCACCGTGGCTGCATACCCCATCTCCAGCGCATCGGCCATGAGCGCATGGCCAATCGAGACTTCCTGCAAACCAGGCACAGCCCGCACAAAATTGGGCAGGTTGTCGAGGTTGAGGTCATGACCTGCGTTCAGGCCCAAACCAGCGTCCAGTGCCGCTTGCGCAGCGGCGGCATAACGCTGCAGCTGCACCGCGTGTTCAGGCGTGCCCCACGAAGCGGCATAGGGCTCGGTATAGAGCTCCACACGGTCGGCGCCCACAGCGCGTGCAGCGGCCATTTGTTCAGGCACCGGGTCCATGAACAGGCTCACGCGCACACCCAAGGCCTTGCATTCCTCAATCAGGGGTTGGAGTCGCTGCGCATCTTGCGGAAAGCTCCAGCCGTGGTCGCTGGTGAACTGCCCCTCGCTGTCGGGCACAAAGGTCACCTGGTGTGGCCGCACCTCACGCACATGGGCCATCAGGTTATGAAAGGGGTTGCCTTCAATATTGAACTCGCGATCCGGCCAGGCTTTCATCAAGACGGCCAGCTCGTCAACGTCGCTGGCGCGGATGTGGCGCTCGTCCGGACGCGGGTGGATGGTGATGCCCTGTGCACCCGCCTGCAAACACAGCTGCGCCGCCCGCGTGACGCTGGGAATACCCAGATGACGCGAGTTGCGCAACAAGGCCACCTTGTTGACATTGACGGACAAGGACACGGCGTTAGAAGCTTGTGTATTCATAGGTTTTGCAAATCCAGCATCATTTGACGGGTCTTGAGTGCCCCCACCCCACAATGGTGTGTGAGCAATTGCCGCAACATCACACGCAAGGCCACCGAAGTCAGCTCAGGGCGTGTCCATAAGGCCGTCAGCGGCTGCCCGTCGGACAGGGCCTCATGCAAGGCCAGCCACTGCGCCCCTTGCAAAGCATGGCGATCTTCAGCTCCTGCACGGTGCAAGCCCAATTCGGGCGCCAAGGCATAGGTTTGTTCAGGCTCCAGCGCACGCAGGCTCATGGTTTGTGCGTCCAGTGCTGGCAACAAGCCCAAGGCCCGCAGCAGCAGCAACTCAAAGGCCCGCAGGGCGGGTTGCAACAAGGCGTTTTGCCCACTGGCCAATAAAGCAACGGTGGGCGCGTAGACATCAAATACCCGGGGGTGCGGATCGTCCCGCGCCAACAAACGCATCAACAACTCATTGAGATAGTAGCCCGAGAGCAGCGCCTCGCCTGTCGGCATGACATGCCCCCCCACCCAGTCAACGGCCTTGAGGGTGCGGATGTCTGCATCCCCTCCATAGCTGACCCGAAGTGGCTGCAAGGGCAAGAGTACCGATCGAAAGCTTGAGCTGGGCTTCTTCACACCTTTGGCCACCAGAGCCACTCGTCCCGCCTGCCGGGTGAACATCTCCAGGATCAGGCTGCTCTCGCTCCAATCGTAGTGGTGCAGCACATAGGCTGGCTCCTCTCCGATGCGTCGCGTGGCCATCTCAACCTGTCATTCGTAGCCGAAGGAGCGCACACGCGCCTCATCATCCGCCCAGCCCGAGCGGACTTTGACCCACAGCTCGATGAACACTTTGGCGTCCAGCAGCTTTTCCAGTTCCTGACGCGACTCCATGCCAATGCGCTTGAGTTTCTCACCCTTCTCACCGATGACCATGGCCTTGTGACCATCGCGCTCGACCACGATGGTGGCCGCAATGCGCACCAGCCGGTTGGCCGTTCGACCGGGCTCTTCTTCAAACTTGTCCACCACCACGGTGGAGGTGTAGGGCAGCTCATCACCCGTGAGGCGAAACAGCTTTTCGCGCACGATCTCGCTGGCCAGGAATTTCTCGCTGCGGTCCGTCAGCTCGTCCGGCGAATACCACCAGCCCTGTTCGGGCAGGTACTTCTCGCAAATCCCCAACAGCCGCTCGATGTCCTTGGGGTTCTTGGCCGACATGGGCACGAACTCGGCAAAGGCATGGCGCTCCTGCATGTCCCGCAACCAAGGTGCAATCTCGGCGCGACGGTGCACAGCGTCGAGCTTGTTGGCCACCAGCAAGGTCGGAATGTTGGCGCTGAGCAAGGACAGCACCTTGGCATCGGCCAAGGTGAACTGACCGGCCTCGACCACAAAGAGCACCAGGTCCACATCACCAATGGCTCCCATCACGGTTTTGTTCAGGGATTTGTTGAGCGCCGTGCTGTGACGGGTCTGAAAGCCTGGCGTATCCACAAACACGAACTGGGTGTGCCCCTCGGTGCGCATGCCTGTGATGCGGTGACGCGTGGTCTGCGCCTTGCGCGAGGTGATGCTGATTTTTTGCCCCACCAGTGCATTGAGCAAAGTGGACTTGCCCACATTGGGCTTGCCCACAATGGCCACCAGACCACAACGCTGTGGGCCCGAAGCCTGCTCTGGCGCGGCGTCCTGCACTGCAGGCAAGGCACCGGCCTCGCCCTCGCTGCGCGGTTGCACTGTCACCCCCGGGATGTCGATGGCCCGTCGACGCACGTGCTCGTTTGGGGTCTGCTCAGGTGAAGCTTCTTGGTCAGTCATGCCTTGTCTCCTTGGATCAGGATGGCGAGCAATGCAGCGGCGGCTGCTTGCTCTGCAGCGCGGCGTGATGCACCTGTGCCACGTTCGTGTTTTTTAAGGTCTGGCACTTCGCATGCCACTTCAAAAGTTTGCCTGTGTGCCGCGCCACTGGTGCCGATGACCGTGTAACGTGGCAGAGGTAGTTTGCGCCCTTGCAGCCACTCCTGCAACTGGGTCTTGGGGTCCTTCTCGGCGGCCTGCATGTCGGGGCGGATTTCAACCTTGGCAAACAGGCGTTGCACCAGGGTGTGAGCCGCATCAAAGCCACCATCCAGGTACACCGCGCCAATCACGGCCTCCAGCGCATCGGCCAGAATGGAGGCACGACGCGAGCCACCCGATTTGAGCTCACCTTCGCCCAGACGCATGCGACCGGGCAGCTCCAGGTGCAGCGCCAACTGGTGCAGCGTTTCCTGCTTGACCAGGTTGGCACGCACGCGTGAAAGATCGCCTTCGGGCATGGTGGCCAGGCGGTCAAACAGCATATGCGCCACCACCAGATTGAGCACCGAGTCCCCCAGGAACTCCAGGCGTTCGTTGTGGTCAGCGCCAAAACTGCGGTGGGTCATGGCCCGCTGCAGCAGGCGCACATCGCGAAAAGCGTAGCCCAGCCTCACTTGCAAATCAGCCAGGGCAGCAGGCGTGGTCATGTTGCCGACCCCATCAGTCAAACGAGCCGATGCGTTTGAAGTTGCCAAAGTTCATCCACACAAAGAACGCCTTGCCCACGATGTTGGCGTCCGGCACAAAACCCCAGTAGCGCGAGTCCAGCGAGTTGTCGCGGTTGTCACCCATCATGAAATAGTGGCCCTGCGGCACCTTGCAGATCACGCCTTCCACACTGTAGCGGCATTGGTCACGGAACGGAAAATCGCCAACTCCCGCGATGAAGGCCGGGCGCTCTTTGTCTTCAATGATCAGGTGCGGCTTGTCGCTCAAGCTCTCGCGCTCTTGCTTGAAATAACGCATGACCGATTCGTCAAAAAACTCGGGCACATTGGCCGTGGCCACAGGCTGACCGTTGATGCTCAGTTTTTTGTTGAGATAGGCCACTTCGTCGCCCGGCAACCCGACCACGCGTTTGATGTAGTCCACATTCGGGTTGGGCGGGTAGCGAAACACCATCACGTCGCCACGGCGCACAGGCTCACCCTGCGTGATCTTGACGTTGGCCACGGGCAAGCGCAGACCATAGTGAAACTTGTTGACCAGAATGAGGTCGCCCACCAGCAAGGTCGGGATCATGGAGCCCGAGGGGATCTTGAAGGGCTCGAACAAAAACGAGCGCAGAACGAACACCACGGCAATGACCGGGAACAAGCCGGCTGTCCAATCCAGCCACCAGGGTTGCATGATGAGTCTTTCGCTGGCGGCAGACACATCCACGTCGGTCTGCGCAATGCCCATGCGCGAAAGCTCTTCACGTCGCTGCGCTGCTTGTGCCTGCAGCTGGGCTGCAGCGGCCTTGCGCTTGGGCAGAAAGACCAGACGCTCGGCCACCCAATACACGCCCGAGACCAGCGTGGCCATGAGCATGAGCAATGCAAAGTTGCCGGTGAACATGCCCAGGTACCAGCCTGCGCCATAGGCGACGAAACCGCCCAAAATCAAACCTGTGATGAATGGCATCAATCTTCCACCTGCAAAATGGCCAGGAACGCCTCTTGGGGCACTTCGACCGATCCGATCTGTTTCATGCGTTTCTTGCCTGCCTTTTGCTTTTCGAGCAGTTTGCGTTTACGCGTGATGTCACCACCATAACACTTGGCCAGCACGTTCTTGCGCAAGGCCTTGATGGTTTCACGGGCAATCACATTGCCCCCAATCGCCGCCTGGATGGCCACATCGAACTGCTGGCGGCTGATGATCTCGCGCATCTTGGCCGCCACCGCGCGGCCACGGTACTGCGACTGGGTGCGGTGCACGATGATGGACAGCGCATCGACCTTTTCGCCGTTGAGCAGCATGTCCACTTTCACCACGTCGGAGGCGCGGTACTCCTTGAACTCGTAGTCCATGGAGGCGTAGCCACGGCTGACCGATTTGAGCTTGTCGAAAAAGTCCAGCACGATCTCGCCCAGCGGCATTTCGTAGGTCAGCATGACCTGCTTGCCGTGGTAGGCCATGTTCATCTGCACGCCTCGCTTTTGGTTGGCCAGCGTCATGACCGCGCCGACATAGTCTTGCGGCATGTACAAGTGCACCGTGACAATGGGCTCGCGGATTTCCTGGATCCGGCCGACATCGGGCATCTTGGAGGGGTTTTCCACCATGATGACTTCGCCATCGCCCTTGACCACTTCGTAGACCACGCTGGGCGCGGTGGTGATCAGGTCCTGGTCGAACTCGCGCTCCAGACGCTCCTGCACGATTTCCATGTGCAGCAGGCCCAGGAAACCGCAGCGGAAGCCAAAGCCCAACGCCTGTGACACCTCGGGCTCGTATTGCAGCGCGGCATCGTTGAGTTGCAGTTTTTCGAGAGCATCGCGCAGCTGGTCGTACTCGCTGGCTTCGGAAGGGTACAGACCGGCAAACACCTGCGGCTTGACTTCCTTGAAGCCCGGCAAGGCTTCGGTGGCAAAGGCCAGATTGGCGCCGCTGGAGGTCTTGATGGCGGTGACGGTGTCACCCACCTTGGCGGCCTTGAGCTCCTTGATGCCAGCAATGATGTAACCCACTTCGCCTGCCTTGAGCGCATCGCGCGGCTCGTTGTGCGGCGTGAACACGCCCAGCTTTTCGGCGTTGTACAGGGCTTCGGTGGCCATGAGCTTGATCTTGTCGCCACGGTTGAGCTGGCCATCGACCACACGCACCAGCATCACCACGCCCACGTAGCTGTCAAACCAGCTGTCAATGATCATGGCGCGCAACGGGCCATCCGGGTTGCCGCGTGGCGCGGGCACCTTGGCCACCACCATCTCCAGAATGTCTTCCACACCCATGCCGGTCTTGGCCGAGCAGGGGACGGCAAAGGAAGCATCAATACCGATGACGTCTTCGATTTCCTGCTTGGCGTTGTCGGGATCGGCCTGGGGCAAATCCATCTTGTTGAGCACCGGCAGCACCTCGACACCCAGGTCGAGCGCGGTGTAGCAGTTGGCCACCGTCTGCGCCTCCACGCCCTGGCTGGCATCGACCACCAGCAGCGCGCCCTCGCAAGCCGACAGCGAACGGCTCACCTCATAGGAGAAGTCCACATGACCGGGCGTGTCGATCAGGTTCAGGTTGTACACCTGTCCATCCTTGGCTTTGTATTGCAGTGCAGCGGTCTGCGCCTTGATGGTGATGCCGCGTTCCTTTTCGATGTCCATCGAGTCGAGCACCTGCTCGCTCATTTCCCGGTCGGACAATCCTCCACAGCGCGAAATGATCCGGTCAGCCAGCGTGGACTTGCCGTGATCAATGTGGGCAATGATGGAGAAATTACGGATGTGGTTCATCAACAGCGCCTTGCCAGATGTCTTGTGTTGTGTGCTTCAAAGCCGGAAAAAAAGGGCGCGTCACAAGTGGACGCGCCCTGAACCAACAATCTATGGCAACTGCGATAGTTGGGACTTCATTGTAGGCAAAACAGTCTGTTTGAACAGGCTGGCTGGCCTCTGCATACCCGTTGCCAAGTCACAACACATGGAATTATCAACAGAATATCCACAAAAGCTGTGGACAAGGATCTGGACAAGTTGTGCGCGGCATGTGGATGTCCGGTGTAACCCCTCTGGACTTCTCACATCGTGAACTGGCTCTTGCGCTTTATGCCATCAATTGGTGGTCAGGATGGCTTATTTTAGCCAATCGCGTTATGAACAAGGCTTCAAGTTAGCTTGCACTTACGTCATTTATTTTTTCATCACTGTTGTACCGACCCCAAAACAAAGGCCCCTGATCCCAAATGGACAAGGGGCCTCTTGACAAAGCCTGAATCAGCGCCCGGTGCGCACCAAGACGTATTGAACCGTCTCCGCACGACGCACCAGCAAGCTGACGATCTTGCCGGGCTCGACGGTGCTGACCGCCGCGTTGAAATCAGCCACCTGCAGCACCTGCTTGTTGCCCACGGCCAGGACCACATCACCCTCTCGCAGACCTGCACGGGCCCCAGCGCCTTGTGCTGCGGTCACACGCACGCCCCCCTCCACGCGCAGCTTGTTCTTTTGCTCAACCGACAAATTGGTCACCGTCAGGCCCAGCACATTGTTTGCAATGGCTGGCTCATCGCTAGCCCGTGCTTCAGCTTGCACCTTGTCCGCTGGCAGTTCCCCCACGGTCACTGTCAGTTTGCGCTGTGCGCCGCGACGAAACACCTGCATGTCGGCCTTTGTGCCGGGGCGTGTGTTGCCCACAATGCGCGGCAAATCCGAAGCCTTGTCGATGGGCTTGCCATCAAATTGGAGGATGATGTCACCGGCCTGCAGCCCGGCTTTTTCGGCGGGCCCGCCCGACTCCACCATGCGCACCAGCGCGCCACGGGCCTTGCCCAGTCCGATGGACTCGGCCACTTCGGGGCTGACCTGATCGATCTGAACGCCGACACGTCCACGGGTCACATGCCCTTGCGATCGAATCTGATCACTCACACGCATGGCCTCGTCCATCGGAATCGAAAACGAGATGCCCATGTATCCGCCCGAGCGCGAATAGATCTGGCTGTTGATGCCCACCACCTCGCCACGCATATTGATCAGCGGTCCGCCCGAGTTGCCAGGATTGATCGCCACGTCGGTCTGAATGAAGGGCAGGTAGTCGCCCGTATCGCGCTGCTTGGCGCTCACAATACCGGCTGTGACGGTGTTTTCCAGCCCGAAGGGTGAGCCAATCGCAATCACCCACTCGCCCACCTTGAGCTGGCTCACATCGCCCACCTTGAGCGCTGGCAAAGCGGTGGCAGGCACTTTGACCACAGCCACATCCGAACGCTTGTCCAGGCCAACCACCTTGGCCTTGAGTTCGCGCTTGTCCGCAAGGGTCACCAGAACCTCATCCGCGCCTTCGACCACATGCGCGTTGGTCATGATGAACCCATCCGTGGTCAGGATAAAACCTGAACCCACCCCGCTGGGGCGCAACTCGCCGTCCCCTTGTCCCCCACGGCGGCGCGGTTGAGGCTGTTGCGGCATGCCAGGAAAAGGTGCGCCAAAAAACCGCCTGAAAAACTCCTGCATGTCAGGGTCCATGGTGCCGTCAACCTGTTCGACTTGCGGGCGTACACGCTCCATGGTGCGGATATTGACCACCGAGGGTCCCACAGCCTCGACCAGGGCTGTGAAATCCGGCAAGCCCTTGACCAAAGGTGCAGTTGCCGCGCTGACACTGGGCGTGTTCACGGAAGATTGGGCCTGCACACTTTGCGTCCACAGCATGATGCTGACGCTCATGCCGAGCGCCGCACATACCGCTGCGACAAGCTTCTTGTTGACAGTCATGGTTTTCATGGCTTACTCCTGCAATGAAAGATGAATACGAAATTTTGCATTTGCGCAAACGCTTGATGCGTAGGCGTATCTTGCCCGAGAGACTTATGCCAAATGTGAGGGCTGGGTAAAGTTTTTTCCAGAGTGTGCGGCCAAAGCGCACCGCAGCAAGTGCCAGCGTTCAGGGGCATCGCGTCTGAGCAACCAGGCTTCGCTCCAGCTTTGCGACCCGCCAGGCTCCATACTGCGCCAGCGCAACCACATACGATCGCCCGCATCCCAAAGCACCATGAGATGATGAACCGGCAAGACCTGCTGGTCTTCCAAATAGCACCAGCCCTCTTCACCCCAGAGCAGCTGTCCGCTGACCTTGCATTGTCTGTCCTGGTAACGCCGCAAGGCCCAGGCCAATACCAACGCAAACACGGCACTCACCGCCAACGACACGCCCCCATGCGCAGAATCCCACAATAGGGCAGGCCAGCTCAGCGCAGCCAGTGCAGACAGTACCCATACGGCGCGGCGCCCCCAAAGAAAAAGCCCCACCGGATATTGCACGGGTGGGGCTGGTCGCATGGTGTTTATCGACGTTAGATACGCTTGAACACCAGGGTGCCGTTGGTGCCGCCAAAACCAAAGTTGTTTTTGACAGCCACGTTGATCTTGAGATCTCGCGCGGTATTGGCGCAGTAGTCCAGATCGCACTCAGGATCCTGATTGACCAGGTTGATGGTCGGCGGGACCTTCTGGTGATGCAAAGCCAGGACGGTGAACACACTCTCAATGCCCCCAGCACCGCCCAAAAGGTGGCCTGTCATGGACTTGGTCGAGCTGACCAGCATCTTTTTCGCGTGGTCACCCAGCGCGGCCTTGATGGCATTGGTTTCATTCACATCGCCCAGCGGAGTGGAAGTGCCATGCGCGTTCAGGTAGTCCACCTGATCGGCATTCATACCAGCATTGCGCAGCGCGTTCAACATGGCGCGGCGCGGACCATCCATATTGGGCGCGGTCATATGTCCGGCATCGGCGCTCATGCCATAGCCAGCCAATTCGGCGTAAATTTTGGCCCCACGCGCCTTGGCGTGTTCGTACTCTTCAAGCACCAGCACGCCAGCG
>JBEEOS010000085.1:0-9814 GCA_041191485.1 Pseudomonadota bacterium | reverse complement strand
CTGTCTGCCCGTTTGCGCGCCTGAGGACCTTGTCATGGAAATTTCGGTTGCAACCCTGGAGACGCCTGCGCTGACCAAAGCGCAGCTGTCGACCATGCTCTATGAGCAGATCGGTTTGAACAAGCGTGAGTCCAAGGACATGGTCGATGCCTTCTTTGATCTCATCGTCGAGTGCCTGATGCACGGAGAAGACGTCAAGATTTCTGGCTTCGGGAACTTCCAGATTCGCACCAAGGCGGCACGGCCAGGGCGCAATCCGCGTACGGGAGAGTTGATCCCGATCGAGGCTCGCCGCGTGACCACCTTCCATGCCAGCCACAAACTCAAGGCCCAGATTCAGGGTGAGCCCGTGGACGAGCGGGACTGAGGGTCAATACACATGCTCTACAAGTTCAAATCCAAAGCCGCGGCGGATCTGATCATGTTGGAGGCTGACGCTCGCCGACTGCTCAAAATCATGCTGGGTGAGCCGCAGGTCAAGGGCATCGTGACTGTGCAGCAGCTACCCGATGTGACAGCCCGCTTGCAGGCCGCAGTGCAGGAAGAAGAACAACGTATCCAAGCTGCGATCGAACAACGCCGCAAAGCCATTGAGCAGGGCGAGGACGCCTCGGAATGCGCGGATGAGGCCGAACCTGTGATTCGCCTGAGTGCGCGTGCACAGCCCATGCTGCAAATGTTGCAGCGTTGCTCACAAGAGCAAGAGGATCTTTACTGGGGCGTATGACTGCCTGCGAAGGCCGGATCAGGGCCGAAAGAAGGGGCCGCTGAGCTTCTGACCCACACGAATACCGCGCTTGGCAAACCATCCCTGGTTCATTTCCAGCACAAAACGTACGGGTTGTCCGGAACAGTGGGACGTGTCACTTTGCACTTGCATATCGGCAAGGTTGACAATCGTGCCATCGTCGGCAATGAAGGCCGCAGTCAAAGGAATGAGGGTGTTGCGCATCCAGAAACATTGGCCTGCTGCTTGCTCAAACACGAACAACATGCCTTCTTGTGCGGGCATCTCCTTGCGCCACATCAGTCCGACTTCGCGCTGCTGACCCGTGCTGGCCACCTGAACCTGTAACAGGTGCATGCCCGCTTGCAGTTGGGCGCGAGGCAAGTCCATTTGAGGCTGGCCAGCAGTTTGTGACAAGACATGGCCACAAGCCAGGCTCAGCAGAAAGGCGCTCGCGATACGAGCAATCGTTTTGGAGAAGTTGGACATGGGACTGGAGGTCTTGCAAGCTGTTGGCGCAAGAGCATAAGCCTTTTCAGGGGCATTTTTGCCAGTGTCGGGGCAAGCTTTACTCGCTTGAAACTGTCGCGGGGGTGTTTTCAGAGCGGATATGTGCGGCCATGAGCCCTTTGGGGCCGTCCATCAGTTCAAAGCTGACCCTGGCGCCTTCCTTGAGGCTTTTGTACCCGTCCATTTCGATGGCCGAAAAATGAGCAAACGCATCTGGGCCGCCACCGTCGGGTTCGATGAAACCGAAGCCTTTGGCATCGTTGAACCACTTGACTTTACCGTTGGGCATGCTTGTCTCCAACTGACTCGTACGAATCAGTCTGGGGCATCTGCACTGGCTTGTCAATTGAAGGTTTTCCCCGATACAGCCTGCGCTTGGAAGGTTTTTTGGAGGTCTGCGGGAACCTGGCCTTGCAGTCGATAGAATGATTTCATGCCCATTCGTAAACCGCCAAGCCCGCCAAAGCCTCACCTTGAGCCACGTACGCCCGATGGCGGCGATTCGGTGGTGCTTGAGAGGCGTGCGCAACGCGTCAAGCCGCCGCGCATGTTTCAGGTCGTGATGCACAACGATGACTACACGCCGATGGAGTTTGTGGTGATGGTCCTGCAGGAATTTTTCAGCAAGGACCGTGAGGCGGCCACCCAGATCATGCTCAAGATCCACCTGGATGGCAAAGGCATTTGTGGCGTTTACAGCCAGGATGTGGCCGCAACCAAGGTGACGCAGGTCATGGATGCGGCGCGCCATGCAGGTCACCCGCTGCAATGCGAAAGCGAGCCTGTTGAATAAGCACCAGGCGGCCCCATTTGAAGTCACAGAACATTAGCGCAGAGAAGGAAACCTCATGATTGCTCAAGAACTCGAAGTCAGCCTGCACATGGCCTTTGTCGAGGCCCGTCAGCAGCGGCATGAATTCATCACCGTTGAGCACTTGTTGCTGGCCCTGCTGGACAACCCCAGTGCGGCTGAAGTGCTGCGCGCCTGCGCGGCCAATATGGACGATTTACGTGCGGCGTTGACCAATTTCATCAAGGACAACACGCCTCAGGTGGACGGAACCGAAGAGGTGGACACCCAACCGACGCTGGGATTCCAGCGCGTGATCCAGCGCGCCATCATGCATGTGCAGTCCACCGGCAACGGCAAGAAGGAAGTGACCGGCGCCAATGTGCTGGTTGCCATTTTCGGCGAGAAGGATTCACACGCGGTGTATTACCTGCACCAGCAGGGTATCACGCGCCTGGATGTGGTCAACTTCATCGCCCACGGCATCCGCAAGAACGATCCTCCGGAGGCAGCCAAATCAGCCGAGAACCCCGCCAGCAGCGAGAGCGAAGAAGGCGGGCAGGGCGGCGAGCGCAGCGAGAAAGCCTCCCCGCTGGAACAGTACACCAACAACCTGAACCAGGCGGCCAAGGACGGCAAGATCGATCCGCTGATCGGCCGTGAGTACGAAGTCGAGCGCACCATCCAGATCCTGTGCCGCCGCCGCAAGAACAACCCTCTGCTGGTCGGCGAGGCCGGCGTGGGCAAGACGGCGATTGCCGAAGGCCTGGCCTGGCGTATCACCCAGGGCTCGGTGCCCGAGATCCTGGCCGAAGCCCAGGTCTATTCCCTGGACATGGGCGCGCTGCTGGCAGGCACCAAGTACCGCGGCGATTTCGAGCAGCGCCTCAAGGGCGTGCTCAAGTCACTCAAGGACAAGCCCAACGCGATCCTGTTCATCGACGAGATCCATACCCTGATTGGTGCGGGCGCCGCCTCGGGTGGCACCCTGGACGCTTCCAACCTGCTCAAACCAGCCCTGTCCAGCGGTCAGCTCAAGTGCATTGGTGCGACCACCTTCACTGAATACCGCGGCATCTTCGAGAAAGACGCCGCTCTGAGCCGACGTTTCCAGAAAGTGGATGTGGTCGAGCCTACCGTGTCCGAGACGGTGGAAATCCTCAAGGGTCTCAAGAGCCGTTTTGAAGAGCACCACAGCGTCAAGTACGCCAACGCCGCACTGCAGGCCGCGGCCGAGCTGGCGGCCAAGTACATCAACGACCGTCAGCTGCCCGACAAGGCGATCGATGTGATCGACGAGGCGGGTGCAGCCCAGCGTATCCTTGCCCCCTCCAAGCGCAAGAAAACCATTGGCAAGCACGAAATCGAAGACATCGTGGCCAAGATTGCGCGCATTCCGCCTGCCAATGTCTCCAATGACGACCGCAGCAAGCTGCAGAACATCGAGCGCGACCTCAAGGCCGTGGTGTTCGGTCAAGACAAGGCGCTTGAAGTGCTGTCGTCTGCCGTCAAGATGGCCCGCTCGGGTCTGGGCAAGCAGGACAAGCCGATCGGCGCCTTCCTGTTCAGTGGTCCCACGGGCGTGGGCAAGACCGAAGCGGCCAAGCAGCTGGCCTACATCATGGGCATCGAGCTGATCCGCTTTGACATGTCCGAGTACATGGAGCGCCATGCGGTGAGCCGCCTGATCGGCGCGCCTCCGGGCTATGTCGGTTTTGACCAGGGCGGTCTGCTGACCGAAGCCGTGACCAAGAAGCCGCATTGCGTGCTGCTGCTCGACGAGATCGAAAAAGCGCATCCGGACATCTTCAACGTCTTGCTGCAGGTCATGGACCACGGCACGCTGACGGACAACAACGGACGCAAGGCCGACTTCCGCAACGTGATCATCGTCATGACGACCAATGCGGGTGCCGAGACCATGAACAAGGCCACCATTGGCTTCACCAACCCGCGCCAGGCCGGGGACGAAATGGGCGACATCAAGCGCCTGTTCACCCCCGAGTTCCGCAACCGCCTGGATGCGATCGTCAGCTTCAAGCCGCTGGACGAGCAGATCATCCTGCGCGTGGTCGATAAGTTCCTGCTGCAGCTCGAGCAACAGCTGGGCGAGAAAAAGGTTGAAGTCACCTTCACCGACAACTTGCGCAAGCACCTGGCCAAGAAGGGCTTTGATCCGCTCATGGGCGCCCGTCCGATGCAGCGCCTGATCCAGGACACCATCCGCAAGGCCCTGGCCGACGAGCTGCTGTTTGGTCGCCTGACCGAGGGCGGTCGTCTCACGGTGGACGTCGACGATCAGGGCCAGGCTTTGCTGGAGATCACGTCGCTGCCCAAGAAGGAAGGCCGCTCAGCCAAGGCCGAGCCCCACGAGCCGCAGGAGGAAGCGACAGCGGATTGATCGTCTTGCTTTCCATACTGCGCCGGACCGTGTGTCCGGCGTTTTTATTTGCGCGCTTGCATCAAGACGCCAGGGTCAGCATCCTGCCACTGACCTTGGGGCAGACCTTCCAGAGTCCATGGGCCTATGGCAGCACGGATCAGCCGCAGGGTGGGGTAGCCGACTGCAGCTGTCATGCGACGCACTTGGCGGTTTCGTCCTTCGCGCAACACAATTTCCAGCCATGAGGTCGCAATATGGGCTCGATAGCGAACCGGTGGGGTCCTTGGCCACAGGTGCTCGGGTTCATGAATGCGCCGGACCTGTGCGGGGCGCGTCAGGCCGTCGTTGAGCATGACGCCCTGGCTCAGGGCCTTCAGCGCTTGATCGTCCGGTTCGCCTTCCACCTGCACCCAGTAGGTTTTTGGCATCTTGTGCTGTGGGTCGGCAATCCTGGCTTGCCAGGGGCCGTGGTCGGTGAGCAGCAGCAGCCCCTCGCTGTCCGCATCCAATCGACCTGCCACATGTACCCCCGGCAGCTGGATGTGCTCTTTCAGGCCTTGCCAACGACCCTCAGGCGTGAACTGGCTCAGCACGCCGTAGGGTTTGTTGAAGCGGATCAGACGCATCGCAAGCGTTGGGCGCTCAGCGTTTACGGCCACCGCCGCTGAGCAGGCTGCCCAGTACGCCGCGCACAATTTCGCGCCCAATGGACGAGCCCACCGTACGCACCGCGCTCTTGACCACCATTTGCGCAATCCCGTCACGTTGCCCGCCGCGAGGACCGGTGCTGCCAAACAGCAGATCCGAAACACCGCCCATCAAACCACCTTGAGGGGCTGAATTCTGTGCGGCTGCCGCAGTCTGCGCTTGTGCCTGGGCTTGCAGCATTTCAAAGGCGGATTCACGGTCCAGCGTTTTTTCGTAGACCCCCGTCACCAGCGAGTCCTGGATCAAGGCCTTGCGCTGCTCGGGTGTGATGGGGCCAATCTGGCTGCCTGGGGGCATCACATACACGCGCTCGGTTTCACTGGGGCGGCCTTTGGCGTCCAGCAGGCTGATCAGCGCTTCGCCCACCGCCAGCTCGGTGATGGCCGCTTCGATGTCCAGTCCCGCCTTGGGGCGCATGGTTTGTGCGGTCGATTGCACCGCTTTCTGGTCGCGTGGGGTGTAGGCGCGCAGGGCGTGCTGGACGCGGTTGCCCAGTTGGCCCAGAACGGTGTCGGGGATGTCCAGAGGGTTTTGCGTGACGAAGTACACGCCCACGCCTTTGGAGCGCACCAGACGCACCACCAGCTCAATGCGCTCGACCAGCACTGCCGGGGCGTCCTTGAACAGCAAGTGGGCCTCATCAAAGAAGAACACCAGCTTGGGTTTTTCGGGGTCGCCAATTTCAGGCAGCAGTTCGAACAGTTCGGACAACATCCACAGCAGAAAAGTGCCATACAGGCGCGGTGACTGCAGTAGCTTGTCTGCGGCCAGGATGTTGACGACACCTTGACCATCAACCGTCTGCATCATGTCCTGGATGTCGAGCATGGGCTCGCCAAAGAAGCGGTCACCGCCCTGACTCTCGATTTGCAGCAGCCCCCGCTGAATGGCGCCCACACTGGCGGCGCTGATGTTGCCGTATTCGGTGGTGAACTGTTTGGCGTTGTCGCCGACATGCTGCAGCATGCCGCGCAAGTCCTTGAGGTCGAGCAACAACATGCCGTTGTCATCTGCAATCTTGAACACCAGGTTCAGCACCCCTGCCTGCGTTTCATTGAGGCCCAGCATGCGCGCCAGCAGTAAGGGGCCCATATCGCTGACGGTGGCGCGCACAGGATGCCCCTGTTCGCCAAAAACATCCCATAACTGCACCGGGCAGGCCTGTGGCGAGGGCAGTTCCAGACCGCGCTCGGTGAGCACCTGAGCCAGTTTGCCGCCAATGTGTCCGGCCTGGCTGATGCCGGTCAGATCGCCTTTGACATCGGCCATGAACACCGGCACACCCTGGCGCGAAAACTGCTCGGCCAGGGTTTGAAGTGTGACGGTCTTGCCCGTACCGGTTGCACCGGTGATCAAGCCGTGGCGGTTGGCCAGAGCGGGCAAAAGTACACATTCGGTTTGCGCTTTGCGCGCGATCAGCATGGGTTCAGCCATGGGGTCCTCCTGAGTGGGTGTTGTTCTTGGGGAAAGTAAAATTGCCAGGGAGTAGATTAAACCAAGGTACAAGGATTTCAGTATGGCCGGCCACAGTAAATGGGCAAATATTCAGCACCGCAAGGGGCGTCAGGATGAAAAGCGCGGTCGCGTCTGGACCCGCATCATCCGGGAAATCATGGTCGCAGCCCGCACGGGTGGGGGAGACCTGACGGCCAACCCCCGTTTGCGTCTGGCGGTGGACAAGGCCAAAGCCGCCAACATGCCTGCTGACAACATCAAGCGCAACATCGACAAGGCCACCGGCAACCTTGAAGGCGTGAGCTATGAAGAAATTCGCTACGAAGGCTACGGTATCGGTGGTGCCGCCATCATTGTTGACACCATGACCGACAACCGTGTACGCACGGTTGCCGAGGTCAGGCATGCCTTTTCCAAACTTGGAGGCAATATGGGGACCGAGGGCTCCGTGGCCTTCCAGTTCAAGAATTGTGGTCAGCTGATCTTTGCTCCCGGAACCAGCGAAGACAAGGTCATGGAAGTGGCTCTTGAGGCGGGCGCCGAAGACGTGATTGCAGACGACGAGGGCGCCATCGAGGTGCTGACAGCGCCTGGCGATTTTGAGGCTGTGAAAACTGCACTCGAAGGCGCAGGCTTGGTTGCTGAAGTGGCCGAAGTGACCATGCGTCCCGAAAATACGGTCGCACTGACCGGTGACGATGCGCTGAAAATGCAGAAACTTCTGGATGCACTGGAAGACCTGGACGACGTGCAAAACGTGTTCCACAACGCCGAAATTGACGCATAAGGAACACAGATGAAAGTTTTGGTGATTGGCGGCGGTGGCCGCGAACACGCGTTGGCCTGGAAGTTGGCGCAGTCTCAAAAAGTGCAGCAAGTCTATGTGGCACCCGGCAACGGTGGGACCGCACGCGACAAGACCCTGATCAATGTGCCCATCACGGATGTGGTGCAACTGCGCGAATGGGCGCAAGCCAACCAGATCGGTCTGAGCGTGGTGGGGCCTGAAGCGCCCTTGGCAGCTGGTGTTGTGGATGAATTCCGTGCACACGGCATGCGTATTTTTGGTCCGACCCGGGCAGCAGCACAGCTGGAAAGTTCCAAGGCGTTTTCCAAGGCCTTTATGGCTCGCCATGCCATCCCCACAGCCGAGTTCGAGACCTTCACCGACCCCGTGGCGGCCCACGCTTATGTGGAACGCAAGGGGGCTCCCATTGTCGTCAAGGCCGACGGTCTGGCCGCAGGCAAGGGGGTGGTGGTGGCCATGACGCTGGCCGAGGCACACGAAGCCATTGACTTCATGCTGCTGGACAACACTTTGGGCGTGGCACACAACGCGGGCGGTGCACGCGTGGTGATCGAAGAGTTTTTGCAAGGCGAGGAAGCCAGCTTCATTGTGCTGTGCGATGGCAAGAACGTGACCGCTTTGGCCACCAGCCAGGACCACAAGCGCCTGCTCGATGCGGATGAAGGCCCCAACACAGGCGGCATGGGGGCGTATTCGCCGGCGCCTGTCGTGACGGCCGATGTGCATGCCAGGGCCATGCGTGAAGTCATTTTGCCCACCATCCGAGGGATGGAAAAAGACGGTATTCCCTACACCGGCTTCTTGTATGCGGGCCTGATGATCGATGCGCAGGGCAAGCCCAAGACGCTCGAATTCAATTGCCGCATGGGCGACCCCGAAACGCAGCCCATCATGATGCGTCTGAAGTCAGATCTGTTGGATGTGATGATGGCCGCGACCAGCGAGGGCCTGGACAAGGTCGAACTCGATTGGGATCGGCGAGTCGCGCTTGGCGTGGTCATGGCGGCAGCTGGCTACCCCATGAACCCTCGCAAGGGCGATGAAATCACGGCCTTGCCCCAGGACGCTGACGATGTGATGGTGTTCCATGCCGGCACCGTGGCGCAAGATGGCAAGGTGCTGACATCAGGCGGGCGTGTGCTGTGCGTGACGGCACTGGGGGATTCGGTACGCCAGGCGCAGCAAAAGGCCTACGCCGCTGTGGCAGGTGTTCAGTTTGACGGCATGCAGTGCCGCAAAGACATTGGCTACCGTGCCATCAAACACTGAGACCATGACCTTGCCCGTGACCTTCAAGGGTTCGTGGTTTGCAGCGACTGCCTTGCGCTTGCTGGGTTGGGAGTTGGCGTTTAAAGGGTTTCCAACGCTGCAAGGAGTGGCCGTTGTGTACCCCCACACCAGCAACTGGGATTTTGTGGTGGGTATGCTGGCCAAGTGGGCGCTGGGTATTCCGGCCAACTACCTGGCCAAAGACTCCCTGTTTCGCATTCCCGTGCTTGGCCGCTGGATGCGCTGGGTAGGCGGCATTGGCATTGATCGCTCTGCGGCTCAAGGACTGGTTGGACAAATGACCGAGGTGTATGCGCAAGCCAAGGCTCAAGAGCGCGTGTTGTGGTTGGGCGTGACACCCGAAGGCACCCGCAGTCTGACGCCCGGTTGGCGCACCGGTTTTTATCAAATCGCGGCAACGGCGCAAGTGCCGATGGCCCTGGTCAAGTTCGATTGGGGACGCAAGCGCATCAGCATCGAAGACTTTTTTTGGGCGACTGGCGACTTGACTCATGACTTTGAGCACATTGCCAGGGTGTACGAGGGCGTGCAGGGCTGCCGTGCGCAACTGGCGTGTCCGATCAAGCCCTGGAGTCCACGCACCAGCGAAGGCGCAAGCCGCAAAGGAAATGAAACATGAGCAACAGCTCTTTTGACACGGCGCAGGTGCGCCAGTATTTGACCGGTCTGCAAGACCGCATCACCCTGGCCATAGCTGATCTCGATGGCGGCACTTTTGTGTCCGACGCCTGGGAAAAGCCTGCAGGTGAACGCCTGCAAGGGCAGGGCATCACGCGCATTCTGGAAGGTGGTACCACCTTCGAGCGCGCAGGCTGTGGCTTCTCGCATGTGCGTGGCCCGCAGCTGCCGCCTTCGGCCACGCAGCACCGTCCGGAATTGGCGGGTGCGCCTTTCGAGGCCATGGGTGTGTCGCTGGTCTTTCACCCGCGCAACCCCTATGTGCCCACGGTGCACATGAACGTGCGCATGATCGCGGCGCATCCCCAAGGTCAGCCCTCTGTGGCCTGGTTTGGCGGTGGTATGGACCTCACGCCCTACTACGGCTTTGAAGAAGATGCGGTGCATTTCCACCAGACCTGCAAGCAAGCGCTGGAGCCCTTCGGACCTGAGTTGTATCCACGCTTCAAAACCTGGTGCGATGAG
>JBEEOS010000084.1:0-9902 GCA_041191485.1 Pseudomonadota bacterium | reverse complement strand
CGAAGATCGAAAAGTTGCCGCAGACAGCCTGCGCGTGACGCGCCGCATCCTGCAGCAACCGGCCATGGCCAAATACCAGCCCGAAGAGTTCAAGCCCGGGCCGCAGTACCAGACAGACGAAGAGCTCGCTCGCCTGGCAGGCGACATCGCCAGCACCATCTTCCACCCGGTGGGCACGACCCGCATGGGGCGCGAGGACGACGATATGGCAGTGCTCAACGCGCGCATGCAAGTGCGTGGGGTGCGCGGCCTGCGTGTGGTGGATGCAGGCGCCATGCCCACGATCACCAGCGGCAACACCAACAGCCCCACCTTGATGATGGCCGAGAAGGCCGCGCAGTGGATCATGGGTGCGAAATAAGAGCCTTCCGGTATTCCTTTTGTTCAAATCCATGTTGGGGATTTCCCGACTCTGGGGAAATCCCTGAGCCCCAAACCGGGCATCAGCCGATAAAGTGCAACCCATCGATGACAGGCCAAGCCTGCGTCATGAGGGCCGAGGAGACAACCGGAAAACTCAAACATCAAACCTCTGCATCCCAACAGATGTGATTCACGGCGCCGCGCATGCGGCGCTTTTTTTTCGTCAAGCCACAATGGCCCCATGGAAATTCTGATTGTTTCGCTGGCCTCGCTCATGGCCGGGCTGGTGGACGCCATTGTGGGCGGCGGCGGCCTGATTCTGGTGCCCGCCTTGTTTGCCGTTTTTCCCCAAGCGGCACCCGCCACCTTGTTTGGCACCAACAAGAGCGCCTCCATCTGGGGAACAGCCTTTGCCAGCTACCAGTACAGCCGCAAGGTGCAACTCAACGGCTCCAGCCTGTGGCCCGCAGCCTTGGCGGGTCTGGCCGGATCACTGGTGGGGGCCTGGACCGTCACGCACATCGACCCCGGTTTTTTGCGCAAGGTTTTGCCGGCATTGCTCGCGCTCTTGTTGCTGTACACCCTGGCGCGCAAGGACCTCGGCCGCGTACACGCCCCGCGCTGGGCAGCCCACCACGAGGCCTGGCTGGCCTCGGGCATTGGCTTGGTGATTGGTTTTTACGATGGGTTCTTTGGCCCCGGCACAGGCAGCTTTCTGGTGTTCGCCTTTGTGCGTTTGCTGGGCTACGACTTTTTGAATGCCTCTGCCGCTGCCAAACTGGTCAACACCGCCACGAACTTTTCGGCCCTGGTGCTGTTTGCCCTCAAGGGCCATGTGTGGTGGCATCTTGCTGTGGCCATGGCGCTGGCCAATGTGGCGGGCAGCCTGATCGGCACCCGTCTGGCGCTCAAGCACGGTGCTGGTTTTGTGCGCGTGGCCTTTATGGTGGTAGTGCTGGCCCTGATTGCGAAGACCAGCTACGACGCCTTCATGCGCTAGCGTCTTCCACCACGGTCACGGGCACGCGCTGGGCCAGGGCACACATGAGTTCATAGCCCAGGGTGTGTGCATGCGCAGCCACCTCGTCGATGGACAGCACCGCCCCTTGGCTGGAGCGACCCCAAAGCGTCACCTCAGCCCCCATGCCTGCCGAGGGTAAGTCCGTCAGGTCCACGGCCAGCATGTCCATGCTCACCCGCCCCAGGGTGCGTGAGCGCACCCCGTCAATCAACACCGGTGTGCCGGTAGGGCAAATGCGCGGATAACCATCGGCATACCCACACGCCACCGTCCCGATGCGCATAGGGCGATCGGCCATGAAAGCAGAGCCATAACCTACAGCATCGCCTGCCTGCAGTTGTTGCACGCCAATCACCCGGGCACGCAAACTCATGGCGGGCTGCAAGTCCCAATGCAGACTGTCGTGCGCAGGGTAATCGGGCGAGCTGCCATACACCGCGATGCCGGGGCGCACCCAGTCCGCACGTACGCCCGCTTGCACGCAGTGGCGCAACGTCGCCGCGCTATTGGCCAGGCTGCGCTCGCCGGGCAAGTCCTGGGTGGCTTGCACAAAGCGCCGCACCTGCGCCTCAATGCCCTTGTCGCCATCCGCATCACTGAAGTGCGTCATGTGGGAAATTTCGTCCACCTGTGTCAGGGCATTTAGACGTGTCCAGGCCGAGCGGTAACGATCGGGTGTGAACCCCAGCCGGTTCATGCCTGAATTCATTTTCAGAAACACCCGATGCGGCGCCTGCGTCTTGTGCGAAGCCAGCATGTCTATTTGCTCATCACAATGCACGGTATGCCACAAGCCCAAACGTGAGCACAGCTCCAGATCACGCGTCTCGAACACACCCTCGAGCAGCAGAACGGGGCCGCGCCAGCCTAGCGCGCGCACACGCTCGGCCTCTGCCAAGTCCAACAGCGCAAAGCCGTCAGCGCCGCGCATGCCCTCAAAAACCCGCTCGATGCCATGGCCGTATGCATTGGCCTTGACCACAGCCCACACATTGGCATCCCCGGCTGCCGAACGTACACGCGCCAGATTGTGGCGAATGGCCTGAGGATCAATAAGGGCTTGTATCGGACGTGGCATGGTGGAGTCGCCTGAAAAATGGAAATCGTCTGACAAGTGTGCCACCAAGCTCTGCGCAGCTTGACCTGTCAGAACAGAGGATTGCAGCAAATGCTTTACACTGGCGCGCGGCACCCAAGCTGGTGCAGTTTTTTTTGCTGCGACGCAGCACTTGGACAAATGGAAGTCTTCAACGCCCTGATGCCCCTGTTTACCGAATACGGCTACATTGCCGTGTTCGTGATGCTGCTGGTTTGCGGCTTTGGCGTACCTGTGCCCGAAGACGTCACCTTGCTGACCGGCGGTGTGATTGCTGGCCTGGGCCACGCTGATGTGCACACCATGTTCGCCGTGGGCATGGCCGGCGTCCTGATTGGCGACGGCACCATGTTCGTGCTGGGCCGCGTGTATGGCCAGCGCGTACAAAGACTGCCCGGTTTTCGCAAAGTCCTCACGCCTGAACGTTACGCCAGCGCGCAGAACGCCTTTCACAAATACGGCCGCTGGGTCATGTTCGTGGCTCGCTTTCTGCCCGGATTGCGCACCCCCGTGTTCTTCTTTGCGGGCATGAGCCACCGCGTCAGCTTTGCGACCTGGCTGCTGATGGACGGCGTGGCCGCCTTGATCAGCGTGCCCATCTGGGTCTATCTGGGTTACTTTGGCGCCCAGAACTGGGACTGGATGTTCAGCATGCTGCACCGGTTCCAGCACGGCATTCTGGCCCTGCTGGCCATCGGCCTGGGCTGGCTTTTGTGGCGCTGGTGGCGCAAGCACCAGCAGCAACGCTCCCACTCCTGAACCATGACCACCCCCCCCAAGGCGCCGGCTGTGGCCGCGCTGCTGATCAACGCCTTGGTCTGGGGCGTGTCCTGGTGGCCTTTTAAAAATCTGCAAGCCCTGGGCTTGCACCCCTTGTGGGCCACCGCGCTGGTGTACTTGCTGGCGTTTGTCCTTCTGGCCCTGGTGTTTGTCTGGCGTGGCCTGTGGCCTGCGCAGGTCTGGCGTCATCCGGGTTTGTGGGCGCTATGGCTGGCTTCGGGGCTGACCAATGTGGGCTTCAACTGGGCGGTGACCGTGGGCGATGTGGTGCGCGTGGTGCTCCTGTTTTACCTGATGCCCGCCTGGTCCGTGCTGGTGGCCTGGTGGCTGCTGGGCGAGCGCCCTCACGGCAAAGCTTTGCTGCGGCTGGGCCTGGCACTGTGCGGCTTGGTGATTGTGCTCAAAACACCCGAGACCCCCTGGCCCGTTCCCCAGTCCCTGCCCGATGTGTTGGCCCTGTTGGGCGGGCTGAGTTTTGCCGTGACCAATATCTTGCTGCTCAAGCTGCGCGACACACCAGACAGCGCGCGCATGCTGGCCATGTTCGGTGGTGGCGCCAGCATGGCCGCCTTGACCGCACTGGTGGCGCTGGGCGCCGGGATCGTTGACCCCGTCCCCGACTGGCGTGTTCACGCCCTGAGCTGGCTGCCCTGGGCGGCCGCGTTATCCACGGCGTTTTTGTTTGGCAACTTTGCCTTGCAACTGGGCGCAGCCAAGCTGCCGGCGCACACCACGGCTTTGGTCATGCTCTCGGAGGTGGTGTTTGCCAGCGTATCGGCCTACCTGCTGGGCGCGGCAGACTGGAGCCTTCGCACAGCTACAGGCGGCAGCCTGATCTTGCTGGCCGCACTGCTGGCTGTCGGCTGGCCTGCACGCAAAGCCAAAGGAGCTTGAGCATGAACAACGCCTTCGACTTTTCTGCCACCACGCTGGACGGACAGACCCTGGACTTGTCCACCTTCAAGGGCAAGGTGCTGCTGATCGTCAACACCGCCAGCGCCTGCGGCTTCACGCCGCAGTTCACCGGCCTGCAAGCGCTGCACCAACGCTACGCCGCCCAAGGCCTGGTGGTGTTGGGCTTTCCCTGCAACCAGTTTGGCAAGCAGGAGCCTGGGGATGCGTCACAGATTGCCGACTTCTGCCAACGCAATTACGGCGTGGATTTTCAGATGATGAGCAAGATCGAGGTCAATGGCGCAGGCACCCATCCGCTGTACCAATGGCTCAAGCAACAAGCGCCAGGCCTGCTGGGCACACAAGCCATCAAATGGAATTTCACCAAATTTCTGGTGGGGCGTGACGGACAGGTGCTGCAGCGCTTTGCGCCGCAAACGCCTCCTGCGAAACTCAGCGCTGCGCTTGAGCAAGCGCTGGGTTCACACTGAAGTCTTTACGCAGCCGGATTTAGCGCCGCATCCAGCAACTCGATCCAGTGCTGCACCTGCAGGCCCGTGCCGCTTTGCAGGTGGGTGATGCAGCCAATGTTGGCACTGACAATGCCTTGTGGCGACAGCGCTTGCAGATGCCCCAACTTGCGGTCGCGCAACTGCAGTGACAGTTCAGGCTGCAGCACGCTGTAGGTACCGGCCGAACCACAACACAAGTGGGCCTCGTTGCAAGCGGTCTTGATCTCGAAGCCCAATTCACCCAAGTGTTTTTCCACACCGCCTTTGAGCTGCTGGCCGTGCTGCAGCGTGCATGGCGGGTGGTAGGCCTGCAGACCCGCCTCGCGCAAAGCTTCGGGGCGAATGCGGGCTTTGAGCTCAGGCAGCAGCAAAGGCAGCAATTCGCTGATGTCGCGGGTCAGGGCGCTGATGCGCTCGGCCTTGGTGGCATAGTCCGGGTCATGCCGCAGGGCGTGGCCGTACTCCTTGACGGTGACGCCACAGCCCGAAGCGTTCATCACGATCGCCTCCACCGCGCCGCTTTGCACGAATGGCCACCAGGCGTCGATATTGCGGCGCATTTCATCCAGGCCACCGGCTTGGTCATTGAGGTGGAACTTGACAGCCCCACAACACCCGGCCTTGGGCGCCACCACCGTTTCAATGCCACAGGCATCCAGCACCCGCGCGGTGGCGGTGTTGATGTTCGGGCTCATGGCGGGCTGCACGCACCCGGCCAGCATCAGCATCTTGCGGGCATGGCTTTGGGTGGGCCAGGCGCCAGCGTCTTGTCGCGCGGGCACTTTGGCCTTGAGTTTCTCGGGCAGCACTTCGCGCACCAGCTGGCCCAGCTTCATGGCAGGACCAAACACGGGCGAGGGCAAGCCTTCTTTCAAAGCCCAACGCACGGCTCGCTCGGGCAAGGGACGCGAGACTTTGGCCTCCACCACTTTGCGGCCAATGTCGATCAAATGGCCATACTGCACGCCACTGGGGCAGGTGCTCTCGCAGTTGCGGCAGGTCAGGCAACGGTCCAGGTGCTCTTGGGTCTTGCGTGTCGGCTCTGCGCCTTCGAGCACTTGCTTGATCAGGTAGATGCGTCCACGCGGGCCGTCAAGCTCATCGCCCAGCAGCTGGTAAGTCGGGCAGGTGGCTGTGCAAAACCCACAATGCACACACTTGCGCAAAATGGCTTCGGCTTCCAGGCCATCGGCGGTGCCTTGGTATTCGGGGGCCAGATTGGTCTGCATCTCAAGCTCCCATACGGCCCGTGGCGAACACGCCTTGCGGGTCAAACTGTTGCTGCAAATTGCGCTGTATGCGCTGCAGGGCTTCGGGCATCGGTGTGAACACGCCAGCGCTGCGGTCGGCATCACCGCCACTGCGGCTGGGGCGCATCAGGGTGGCGTGACCACCGACCTTCTGCGCGGCCTGGCGCAAGACACCCGCCGCCGAAGCGGGCGCCCACAGCCAGCGCTGTGCGCCCTGCCACTCGATGTATTGGGCGTAAGGCACATCCAGCACCGGCGCCGTTTGCGGCACCGACAAGCGCCACAAACACGCGTCTTCAGAAGGAGCCGTGAAAAACGGCAAGGTCTGCTCACGGCTGGCCACCCAGTCGGCAGCGACCTGCTGGTTGTCCATGCGCGTGACCTGCGCGCCCATGGACTGGGCATCAGCGCTCATGCGGGTCACCGCCGACTCCACGGCCGCCACAGCGCCACGTAAACGCACAAAGAGCATGTCCTGTGCGGGCTGCGCCGTGGTGTCGTGTACCCAGGCGCTGGCGTTCAGGGGCAAGGGCTGGCCGCCCCAGCGGTGCAACAAGTCCAGCGCCGGAGCCTGCGCCAGACCGGCGCACATCAGCGTGGCCTCCGCGGGCGCCACAGGCAAGACCTTGAGACTGACCTCGGTGATGATGCCCAAAGTGCCCCAGCTGCCCGCGAGCAAACGGCTGACATCGTAGCCCGCCACGTTCTTCATGACCTGGCCGCCAAAGGTCAGGTCCTCGCCTTTGCCGTTGATGAAGCGTGCGCCCAAAATGAAATCCCGCACGGCACCCACACTGGCGCGAGCGGGGCCCGACAGGCCAGCAGCCACCATGCCCCCCACGGTGGCGCCCGGCCCAAAGTGCGGAGGCTCGAACGCCAGGCTTTGGCCCTTGCTGGCCAGCGCCGCCTCGACCTCGGCCAGGGGAGTCCCGGCGCGCACGGTGATCACCAGCTCGGACGGCTCGTGACTGATGATGCCGGCGTAGCTGCGGGTATCGAGCACCTCGCCTTGCAGGTTCTGGCCCAGAAAGTCCTTGGTGCCCCCGCCGCGCAGGCGGAGCACCTTGCGCTCGGCCGCCGCGTGACGCACCGCGTCTTGAAAAGTGTTGAGTTGCGCTTGCATGGCGGAGATAGTAACCCCCCGCACGCTCAGCCGGCTTGAATTTTTTGAATTTGCGCTGTGCCAGAAATTTGGCCCAGCGCCCACCTCACGACCCCGACCAGAGGTTCACCGGCAAGCCCGGCACCTCCACACGCAGGCGCCAGAGACAACCCGCTCCAGGGTAGCGCTTGAGTTCGGCTTCACTGCGCCCTTGTCGTGAGCTGGTGATGAAGAGGGTTTTCAGGTCTGCCCCGCCAAAGCAAGGCATGGTCGGGCAGGGCACAGGTGTGGGTACCTCGGCCAGCACCTGACCCGCAGGTGAAAGACGCAGCAGGCGCTGGCCTTCGTATTGCGCCGACCAGTAACACCCCTGCGCGTCCACCGCCGCACCGTCCGGACGCCCGCCATAGTAGGCAGCGTCGCCCCAGGCCCAGCGGTCTGGCTTGACGGCCATTTGATGAAACAGACGAGCGCCCGAGAGACGGCCTGTATCCGGTTGCACGTCAAATGCCCGCACCTGATGTGCAGCCGTGTCGGCCCAATAAGCGGTCCGCCCATCCGGTGACCAGGCCAGACCGTTGGCGGTGGTCACGCCATCCATCATGGTGTGCAGGCCCTCACCGTCGAGCATGTACAGCACGCCCAAGGCCTGGCCCTTGGGTTCATACAAGCTGCCCGCCCAAAAGCGGCCTTGTGCATCGCACTTGCCATCATTGAAACGCAGCTTGCTGGTGTCGTAAGGGGCCGCTGCCAGCAACTGCAAGCCGCCGCCCCATTGCCGTGCGCGGTAGATGCCGTCCCGCAAAGCCAGCACGAGGCCGCCGCTTTGAGCCGGGGCCATGCAGCCGGGCTCCTGCGTCAGGGGCCAGTACTCCACCTCGCCTTGCGGACAGCCTTGGTCGTCTGTTTGCAAACGGGCCAGACGCTTACCGGGAATGTCCACCCAGTACAAACGCTGTTCCTGCGGATGCCAAAAGGGGGATTCGCTCAGACCATCTGGTGCGCGGGTGACTTGTTGCCAGTCAGGAAAATTCATGGGGACATTGTGCGCCAAGCCCGTCTCGCTGGCTGCTCGCGCGTGCATTTAGTACCCCAAAAGAAACAGCCCGCGCACTTGCGTGCAGCGGGCTGTGGGCAGACCTGGCCGTTGCCGGCCGGGTCAGAGGCATCAACCGTGGTAAGCCGACTCGCCGTGGCTGGTGATGTCCAGGCCTTCGCGTTCGGATTCTTCGGTCACACGCAGACCGATCAGCACATCCACGATCTTGTAGCAAACGTAGGCCACCACTGCAGACCACACCAGGGTGATAACCACACCCTCGGCCTGCACGAACAGCTGGTGTGCAATCGAGAAGTCGTCAGCACCTGTGCCGCCCAGAGACGGCGCTGCAAACACGCCGGTCAGCAAGGCACCCACAATACCGCCCACACCGTGCACGCCGAAGACGTCCAGCGAGTCGTCAGCGCCCAGCATCTTCTTCAGACCGGTCACGCCCCACAGACACAGGAAGCCGCCAACCAGACCGATGATGATGGCGCCCATCGGGCCGACCGTGCCGCAAGCGGGGGTGATGGCCACCAGACCGGCCACCGCACCCGAGGCTGCACCCAGCATGGAAGCTTTGCCTTTGGTCAGGGCTTCACCCACGCTCCAGGCCAGCACAGCAGCAGCCGTGGCCAACATGGTGTTGATGAAAGCCAGCGTGGCACCTGCGTTGGACTCGAGGTTGGAGCCCGCGTTGAAACCGAACCAGCCCACCCACAGCAAGGATGCACCCACCATGGTCAGCGTCAGGCTGTGCGGGGCCATGGATTCACGACCATAGCCAATGCGCTTGCCCACCATGTATGCACCCACCAGGCCAGCGACTGCAGCGTTGATGTGCACCACGGTACCGCCAGCGAAGTCCAGCGCGCCTTTGCCCAGCAAGTAGCCGCCTGCACCCCAGACCATGTGGGCAATCGGCAAGTAGCTGAAGGTGAACCACAGGGCAGAGAACAACAACACAGCGCTGAACTTGATGCGCTCGGCAAACGAGCCGACGATCAGCGCGCAGGTGATGCCCGCAAACGTAGCCTGGAAAGCCACAAAAATCAGCTCAGGAATCTTCACGTCAGGCGAGAAGGTGTCTGCCAGCGAGCTCAGCGTCACGCCCTTGAGGAAGAGCTTGTCAAAGTTGCCGATGATCAAACCCTCGCCGCCAAAGGCCACGCTGTAGCCATACATGGCCCACAACACGGTGATCAGCGAGAACACCACCAGAACCTGCATCAAGACCGACAGCATGTTCTTGCTGCGCACCAGACCGCCGTAGAACAGGGCCAGGCCCGGCACAGCCATCATGACCACCAGCAAGGTGGACAGCATCATCCAGGCCACGTCGCCCTTGTTGGGAACAATGGCAGCAGCAGCGGCTGCAGCAGGCGCGGCGGCCTCGGCCACAGCAGCAGCCGCTTCAGGGGCGGCGGCTTGTGCAAACGCCACAGCTGCG
This sequence comes from Pseudomonadota bacterium, assembly GCA_041191485.1. Classification (GTDB taxonomy): domain Bacteria; phylum Pseudomonadota; class Gammaproteobacteria; order Burkholderiales; family Burkholderiaceae_C; genus Limnohabitans_A. The sequence continues at coordinate 392 of JBEEOS010000084.1, read as the reverse complement.
GTGCCCATCAGGCCCAGCCCCACCAGGGCAGAAGTCAATAGTTTTTTCATGTTGAACTCTCTTTCTGAGGCGATTAGAGGGCCTCGGCGCCGGTCTCGCCGGTGCGGATACGGACCACTTGTTCCACGTCGTAAACGAAGATCTTGCCGTCGCCAATCTTGCCGGTGCGGGCACCGGCTTCAATGGCTTCGATCACGCGATCGACCAGCTCGTCAGAGACGGCGGCTTCGATCTTGACCTTGGGCAGAAAGTCGACCACGTACTCGGCGCCGCGGTACAGCTCGGTATGGCCTTTTTGACGACCAAAGCCTTTGACTTCGGTCACGGTGATGCCCTGCACGCCGATGCCCGAGAGTGCTTCACGCACCTCGTCCAGCTTGAAGGGTTTGATG
>JBEEOS010000083.1:0-9927 GCA_041191485.1 Pseudomonadota bacterium | reverse complement strand
GAGAGGCCGAAATACAGCGAAGGATTGGCTTCCGGAATCGCGTAACGCAATGCAGCGGGCACCGCAATGTACGAGGCGCTCGCAGCCAGCACCATGAGCAGCGTGGCATCGCCTTGCGGCAGCTGCAGCAGCCAGGCCATGCCCAACGCCAAGGATGCGTGCGCGAGAGGACTCAGCACGGCATAGGCCAACAGCCATGGCGAATGGCCCCGCACCTGAGGCAGGTTGCGCGCCGCCATCAGGCCCATGTCCAGCAGGAAGAACGACAACATCCCTTTGAACAGGTCGCCAGAAAAAGGCTGCATGGCCGCTTTGCCGGACTCCCCCGTGAGCAAGCCCACCCCCATGGCGCCCAGCAGCAGCAACTGTGCGCCATCCGTGAAGGACTCATGCAGCACCTTGCCCAGCCCCACGCCCGCTTGGGCGCTGCCCGTCGAGGCAGCCCTTTGGCGCAAGGTGTTGGCCAGAACCACGGCCAAAATGATGGCGGGCGACTCCATCAGGGCCATGGCCGCAGCCATGTGGCCCCCGTAGCCAATCTGCAGGTTTTCAAGGTGCTGGACAGTGGTCACAAAAGTCACGGCGCTCACCGAGCCGTAGGTGGCAGCGATCGCAGCCGCATCAAAGCCCGATACAAAGCGCTTGAGCAGTGTGTACCCGATCAGCGGAATGGTCACTGCCAGCGCCACGGCTGCGGCCAGCCCCGCGCCCACTTGCGCTGTCAAGCCGGATTGCGCCAGCGCAAACCCCCCTTTGAGGCCCAGGGCCATCAGCAGATAAAGGGACAGAAACCGCGAGATGGCAGGCGGAATTTCCAGATTGGATTTGACGGCGCCGGCCAGGATGCCGAAGACAAAAAACAAAATGGCCGGATCGAGCAGGTTTTGCATGGTGTATTTCCTTTGTGGGGAATGCTAAGAACCTGCCTGATATTTGTAAAATCGATTTTAAAATCTTAATATATAGATAAATATCTATGAATATCACCTTCCGGCAATTGCGGCTGTTTCTGGCGCTGGCAGACACCGGCAGCGTCAGCGCCGCCGCCCGAGCCCTGCATGTGACGCAACCCACCGCCTCCATGCAGCTCAAGGAGGTCAGCCAGACCGTGGGCCTGCCTCTCTACGAAGTCATTGGCAAGAAGGTGCATTTGACACAGCTTGGCCAGGAGCTGGCCGCCACAGCACGGGCCATAACCTTTGCCTGGGAATCGTTCGAGCAAAGCGTGGATGCCGTCAAAGGCCTCTCGCGCGGCAAACTGCGCGTGGCGGTCGTGAGCACGGCCAAGTACTTCATGCCCAGACTGATCGGCTCGTTTTGCGAAAAACACCCCGGGATCGATGTCGCGCTGGAAATCCTCAACCGCGACGGCGTGGTGCAGCGACTGAGGCAGAACCTGGACGACCTCTACATCATGTCCATGCCACCTACCGACATCGATTTGCACGACGAAGTGCTCACACCCAACCCCATCGTGGTCATTGCACCTGTGGCGCACCCCTTGCTTCAAAGCCCAAAACTCAAACTCAAGGATTTGGCTGCGCACCGCTTCATTCTGCGCGAGCCAGGTTCAGGCACCCGAATGGCCGCCGATCAACACTTTCGCAAGATGCGATTCCATCCCGATGTGCGTCTGGAGCTGGGCAGCAACGAAGCCATCAAGGAGTCGGTCGCAGCGGGGTTGGGGATCGGGGTGCTCTCGCGCCACGCGCTGCATGGCCTGGACAATGAAAACGGCGTGCAGGTTGTCAATGTCGCCGGTTTTCCGCTCCCATCGGCATGGCACATGGTCCATCACGCTGCACGCAAGCTCTCGCCCGTGGCCCTGGCGTTTCGACAGCATGTATGTGGGAATTTACTGGCCCTGTGAGGGCAGTGGAGCGGGTGATGGGAATCGAACCCACGTTATTTGCTTGGGAAGCAAGAGTCCTACCATTGAACGACACCCGCGCTGTGCGGCAGATTGTAGCGCCTTAAGGCGTGCGAATGGCTTTGCGCGGTAGCCATTGCAACGTCAGGAACAGGATCACCATCAAACACAGGCTGCCCAGGTAGTCGCCCACCATCATGGCCATGGTGTTGATGTTCCAGTCACTGATTGTCTTCAACCCCCCCCAGCACGAAAAAGCTGTTGGTCAAAACCGCGTGCAACAAGGTGGTGACCAGATCGAGCACGGGAAGGTGCAATATTTTCAGATTGCTCAAATCGCTGTGAATGCCCATGAGGCGCATGCTCAGCACAATCCCCACCCAGGTGGACACGGTGCTGATGACCACGTAGGCAATGGCCTGGTTCAGCTTCAGTTCTGGCCAGAACGAAGGCACCATGATCAGCAGACCCAGAAAGCTGCCCAAAGCCCCCCAATGGCCAGCCAGCAAAATGGACACATGCTTGATGCCCGCGGGTAAAAACACCAACGAGATGCCCTGACCATAAAGAACCCAAGGGTCCAGCACCTGATTGACCTTGAAAGTCAACACGTAAGCAATGGCCGCAATGGCAGCAAGCGCTAATTTTTCGATAAGGGTTGACATACGTTTTTTTTCTTGAAATTGTATGCCTGCGCATGCATTTGCCATGGCTTATTGCGTTCACGTAAACCCTTGAGATGCATTTGATTTTTATAAGCAAGATATGAAATCACTTGCATAAAAAAAGCCCGCCAAAGGGCGGGCTCAGGTTCAAGATGCAAGTGTCAATGATGACCGTACATCAAATCAGGCAACCACGTTGCAATGCCCGGGATCAGAATCACCAGGAACAGTGCCAGCACCTGAATGGCCAGGAAGACCAGCGATGAACGGAAGATTGTCGCCATCGTGATGTGCGCTGGCGCAACACCGCGGATGTAGAACAGGGCATAGCCAAACGGTGGGCTCAAGAAGCTCATCTGCATATTGACCAGGTACAGCACGCCGAACCAGACCAAGACCGCATCCGGGCTGGGGCCGGGCATGCCCAGAATGCCATCAAAAGTCAGCGACTTGACGATGGGCACAAAGATAGGCACTGCCAGCAACAAGATACCCACCCAATCCAGGAACATGCCCAGGATCACCAGCAGGAACATCATCAGGAACAAAATGCCGTAGGGACTCCAGCCGGTGCTCAGGATGGTTTCGGTGATGAAGGCTTGCCCACCCTGCAGGATGTAAAGCCCCACAAAGATGGATGCACCAAAGATGATCCACAGCACCATTGCAGTGGCTTTGGCTGTACTGGTGCTGGCATCAATCAGGCTTTTGAGGCTCAGACGCTTGTGCAGCGCGGCCACACCCATGGCACCAAAACTGCCGAGACCCGCTGCTTCCACGGGTGTTGCGATACCCGCGAACAACAAACCCAGCACCACGGCAACCAGGGCAATCGGGGCGATCAGACCACGCAAAAGCGCCAGCTTCTGTTTCAGGCTCAGTCGCTCTTCAACCGGAACGGGCGGACCCAACTGAGGGTTGAGTGTTGTGCGAACGACCACATACAAAATGTACAGACCCGAGAGCAGCAAACCAGGCATCACGCTGCCCAGATAGAGCTCGCCCACCGATTGCTGTGCAACCACAGCGTAGAGAATGGCCAGGATGGATGGGGGAATCAACACCCCCAGCGTGCCGCCAGCCATGATGGAGCCAATGGCAATTTCAGGGTCATATTTGCGTTTGAGCATCGAGGGCAGGGCAATGATGCCCATGGTCACGATGGCTGCACCCACGACGCCCACCATGGCCGCCAAAATGGTCGAAGCCACAATGGTTGCCACGGCCAGACCGCCGTGCAAACCGCCCATCCACTGATAGACCGCGTCAAACAACTCTTCAATCAGACCAGCTTTTTCAAGCATGGTCGCCATGAAGATGAACAACGGAATGGCCGCCAGGTCGGGATTGGTCATCATCGGGAAGATGCGGCTGGGAATGATGTTGAGCATTGCCGAGTCACCCAGCAAATACAAAAACACCACGCCCAGACCGCCGGCCACAAAGGCCAGGGGCAAACCTGCCATCAGCAAGATGAACAAAGAGCCAAACATGATCCATGTCAGACTCGACATGGAGACCCCCGCAAGTACACCCTGCAGGCGGAAAATGAAGTAGCTGTCTCCGTAGGGGTCATAGAAGGCGATGTTGATCACTTCCACGGACACCACCGCTGCGATCAGCAGCGTCAGCCCATAAGTGAGCCATCTGGACAGAGAAATTTGTGACGAGGTCAGGGCATTCATGCGCGCTCTCCTTGGGTCAAAAGGGTTTCGAAGTTGCGCACATCCTTGATGAGCCTGGAAATACCAGCCAGCACAATCAGGACGGTGCCGACAAACATCAACCACTTAACGGGCCAGAACTGGATTTGCCAGGTCTCGACCGACCGCTCGTCCATGCCTGTGCTCTCGAGGGCAAAGTTCAACGAAGTGAACAGCATGGCCAGCACAAAGATGAAGAAGAAAACCGAGGTGATCACATCCGTGGCGGCCTGTTTGCGCTTGCTCATCTTGGTGTAGAGCACGTCCACCCGGACATGCGAGCCATGCAGCAAGCCGTAGGCACCAATCATCATGTACTGCATGCCAAAGAGCAAAAAGCTCGATTCATGCACCCATATCGTTGGCATGTTGAAGAGGTAACGAGCCACCACCTCGTAGGTGTAGGCAACCACAGCGTTGATGCTCCACAAGGAAACAAACAAACCGCTTCTGTCGCTGATCCAGTCCAAAGTACGCTCAAATTTGCCAGCATCCGGGGCGTGCGGAACCTCGGGCAAAGCATCCTGCTTTTTCCCGAAGTACAAAAAAATCAGCGGCATCACAGCCAGCCAACCCCAGTAAAACCAATGCGGCAAGACAAATCCTATGCTTTGCGGATCCATGTTCTTCCTTTATCAATGCCAAATAAGATGAAGGGACTGGCCGCAGCAGATGCAGCCAGCCCCTGTTATGTCAGCTTCAGAGCTTCTGACCTTTGATGTCGGCGTCGCTGATGTAGCCCAGCACACCGTTCTTCATGTAGTCCAGCTGCAGCTTGAAGACGCGAGCCGCATCTGCGTCCTTGCGTGCCCAGTTGAACCAGATTGGAATGGCGGCCTTGCGGAACTTGTCGGCATCGCTTTCCTTCAGGCGCGACACGGTGGTGCCTGCTGCCGCAAACTTGCCCATGGCCACGACGTTGGCCTTCTGGATGGCTGCGTACTGTTCCTGGGAGTAGATGCGAACCTGCTCTTCGACCAGGGCTTGCATCTTGGGCGACAGGCGCTTCCAGGCGCCCATGTTGACGGTCAGGTCCATCAAGTCAACGGGCTGGTAAATGCTCATCATGCCGGGCGGGCCCATCAGGATGTACTTGGTGACCTGGTGGAAGCCCAGGTCATAGTTGACGGCGGGACCCACAAAGTCGGCCGCATCGATCGTGCCTTTTTCAAGGGCCGGGAAGATGTCAGAGCCCGGCAGAGCGACGGTGGAGACGCCAAACTGCTGGAAGACCTCGGACACCATTCCGCCCGGCAGACGAATCTTCTTGCCCTTCATTTCCTCCAGCGAGGTGATTGGCACCTTGGAGTGGATGATGTTGGCGTCGTGCTGAATGTGGCCCACAAAGAACATGTTGTGCTTGGCGTAGATCTCACGCGCCATCTTGAGCATGCCCAACCCGTAGAACATCGTGTCCCACTGAGCAGGCTGGTCGGGGCCCATGGGGTAGCTCGACAGGAACACGCTGGCTGGAATCTTGCCAGCCCAGTACAGCGTCCAGGGGTTCATGCCCTGCAGCACGCCGGACTTGACGGCCTCGAACAAGGCGTTGTTGTCGGCCGCAACAGATTTGGCGGGGAAAGCCTGAATGGTCAGCTCGCCGCTGGTTTTTTCCTTGATGGATTTGCACCAGTTTTCAAACAGTGTGTAACCCGTGGTGCCCGCATCCCAAGTGGATTGCACTTTCCAGGTTTGACCAGCAGCTGCATTGGCATTGCTGACAAAAGGCGCCGCCAAAGCGCCAATTGCGCCCGCCTTGAGCAGGCCGCGACGAGATTGAATATCCATGATGTTGTCTCCTTCACAGAAAGGCCGATGTTGACCTGCGAGACATTGTGTTGGACAGATTCAAAAATGTCCAAGACAAATTGGACAAATCTATCGCTTAAGTGACAAGGCAATGCGCCGTACATCAAAAAAGCCCGCCAAAGGGCGGGCTGAGCACTGTGCGCCGGGGGGCCTTATTTCAGGATATCGCCCAGACACAGGTACTTGATTTCCACATAGTCGTCGATGCCGTGGTGCGAACCCTCGCGGCCCAGACCTGACTGCTTGACGCCGCCAAAAGGCACATGTTCGGTGGCCAGAATGCCCACGTTGATGCCGACCATGCCGTATTCCAGCGCCTCGCTCACGCGGAAGATGCGGCCCACATCGCGGCTGTAGAAGTAGCTGGCCAGACCGAAGATGGTGTTGTTGGCCGCGTCGATGGCTTCCTGCTCGGTCTTGAACTTGAAGATCGGGGCGAAGGGACCAAAGGTTTCCTCGGTCGCGCAGACCATGTCGGCCGTAGCGTCGGCCACCACGGTGGGCTCAAAAAACTGGCCCGACAGGCGCTTGCCGCCCGTCAGCACGCGGGCGCCCTTGGCAATGGCGTCCTGCACGTGGCGCTCCACTTTTTCGATGGCCGAAGGCTCGATCAACGGGCCCTGGTTCACGCCGTCTTCAAAGCCGTTGCCGACCTTGGCGGTCTTGACCTTGGCCGCGAACTTCTGGGCAAACTCCTCGTACACGCCTTCCTGCACATAGATGCGGTTGGAGCACACGCAGGTCTGGCCTGCGTTGCGGTACTTGCTGGCAAAGGCGCCCTCGACGGCGCTGTCAATGTCCGCGTCGTCGAACACGATGAACGGCGCGTTGCCGCCCAGCTCCAGCGACATCTTCTTGACTGTCGGTGCCGACTGCGCCATCAGGATGCGGCCGACTTCGGTGGAGCCGGTAAAGCTGATGTGGCGCACCACATCGCTGGCGCACAGCACCTTGCCGATGGCAATCGAGTTGTTGGCGTCAGCAGTCACGATGTTGATCACGCCCGCCGGGATGCCCGCGCGCAGGGCCAGCTCGGCGGCAGCCAGCGCAGTCAGCGGGGTTTGCTCGGCGGGCTTGATGATGACCGGGCAACCCGCGGCAATGGCCGGGGCCACCTTGCGGGTGATCATGGCCAGCGGAAAGTTCCAGGGCGTGATGGCGGCGCACACGCCAATCGACTGGCGGATCACCATCAGGCGGCGGTTGTTGTCAAACTGGGGCAGGGTCTCGCCGTTGATGCGCTTGGCCTCTTCGGCAAACCACTCCACAAAGCTGGCGCCATAGGCCACCTCGCCGCGCGACTCGGCCATGGGCTTGCCGTTTTCTGCGGTCATCAGGCGGGCCAGGTCTTCGGTGTGGGCGATCAGCAGGTCAAACCATTTGCGCATGATGATGCTGCGCTCCTTGGCCGTCTTGCTGCGCCAGGCAGGCCAGGCCGCGTTGGCGGCGGCAATGGCGGCCTCGGCGTCAGCCGCGCCCAGGTTGGCCACATCGGCCAGCTTCAGGCCAGTGGCCGGGTCGCTCACCTCGAACGTGCCCGAACCCGAAACCCAGGCGCCGTTGACCAGCGCAGCTGTTTTCAGCAGGGAAGGGTCCTTGAGCAGGGCGAGCGGGGAAGTCTTCATGTCCATGGGGTCTCCTTGATGTCAGTGGGGGACAGAGATGGAGATCTGTCCCACAAGAATATTTAACTAGTTAAATAAATTGTGCCACGATTGCTCTGCAAGCATACGAGAAGCCCAAAAACAGCGCTGTCGCCTTGGGGCCAAACCTATAATGGCCGGTTGCTTTTATTTGCAAGCCCAAACCATGAGCCAAGCCGTTTTCTCCGTTGCCGACATCCGCAAAACCTTCCTTGATTTCTTCGAGTCCAAGGGCCACACCGTGGTCGCCTCCAGCCCCCTGGTGCCGGGCAACGACCCCACGCTCATGTTCACCAACTCAGGCATGGTGCAGTTCAAGGACGTGTTCCTGGGCACCGACAAGCGCTCTTATGTGCGCGCTGCGTCCGTTCAGGCCTGCCTGCGCGCTGGCGGCAAGCACAACGACCTGGAAAACGTGGGCTACACCGCCCGCCACCACACCTTCTTCGAGATGCTGGGCAACTGGTCCTTTGGCGACTACTTCAAGCGCGAATCGCTCACCTGGGCCTGGGAGCTGTTGACCGAGGTCTACAAGCTGCCCAAAGACAAACTGCTGGCCACCGTCTACATGGAAGATGACGAGGCCTACGACATCTGGACCAAGGAAATCGGCCTGCCGCCCGAGCGCGTGATCCGCATTGGCGACAACAAAGGCGGCCGCTACAAGAGCGACAACTTCTGGATGATGGCCGACACCGGCCCCTGCGGCCCGTGCTCCGAGATCTTCTATGACCACGGCGCCCATATTCCTGGCGGCCCTCCGGGCAGCCCTGAAGAAGATGGTGACCGCTTCATCGAGATCTGGAACAACGTGTTCATGCAGTTCGAAATGCACGAAGACGGCTCCGTCACCAAACTGCCCGCGCCCTGCGTGGACACCGGCATGGGCCTGGAGCGCCTGGCCGCCATCCTGCAGCATGTGCACAGCAACTACGAGATAGACCTGTTCGACGCCCTCATCAAGGCCGCAGCCCGCGAAACCGGCTGCGCCGACCTGAGCAACCCCAGCCTGCGCGTGATTGCAGACCACCTGCGCGCCACGTCCTTCCTGGTGGTGGACGGCGTGCTGCCCAGCAACGAAGGTCGCGGCTATGTGCAGCGCCGCATCGTGCGCCGCGCGATTCGCCATGGCTACAAGCTGGGTAAAAAGACCCCGTTCTTCCACAAGCTGGTGCCCGAGCTGGTCAAGCTCATGGGCGCGGCCTACCCCAACCTGCGCGAGAACGCCGACCGCGTGATGGACGTGCTCAAGGCCGAAGAAGAACGCTTCTTCGAGACGCTTGAAACCGGCATGCAGATTCTGGACACGGCCCTGGCCGGTGACGTCAAGGTCTTGCCGGGCGAGGTGGCCTTCAAGCTGCACGACACCTATGGCTTCCCGCTGGACCTGTCGGCCGACGTCTGCCGCGAGCGCGGCCTGAGCGTGGACGAGGCCGGTTTTGCCGCTTCCATGGAAAAGCAAAAGAGCCAGGCCCGCGCCGCAGGCAAGTTCAAAATGGACAAGGCGCTGGACTACACCGGCGCCGGCAACGACTTTGTGGGCTACGACGAGCTGGCCGCACACACCAAGGTGCTGGCCCTGTACGCCGATGGCCAGGCCGTCAATGAACTCAAGGCTGGCCAGCAAGGCGTGGTCGTGCTCGACACCACCCCGTTCTACGCCGAATCCGGCGGCCAGGTCGGCGACCAGGGCCTCATCCACAACGGTGGTGCCCAGTTCCATGTGCAAGACACGCAAAAGATCAAGGCCGACGTGTTTGGCCACCACGGCGAACTGCAAAGCGGCAGCCTGAAAGTGGGCGACGCGGTGCAAGCCCATGTCGACACCGAGCTGCGCGCCGCCACCGTGCGCAACCACAGCGCCACCCACCTGATGCACAAAGCCCTGCGCGAAGTGCTGGGCAGCCATGTGCAGCAAAAGGGCAGCCTGGTGAACGCCGAGCGCACCCGCTTTGACTTTGCGCACAACGCGCCCGTGACCGACGCCGAAATCCGCCAGATCGAAGCCAAGGTCAACGCCGAGATCCTGGCCAACGCCGCGGCGCAAGCACGCGTGATGGACATCGAAAGCGCCCAGAAAACCGGCGCCATGATGCTGTTTGGCGAGAAGTACGGCGAGACCGTGCGCGTGCTCGACGTCGGCTCCAGCCGCGAACTGTGCGGCGGCACGCATGTGAAGGCGACGGGCGACATTGGCCTCTTCAAGATCGTGGGCGAAAGCGGCGTGGCCGCGGGCG
>JBEEOS010000082.1:0-10083 GCA_041191485.1 Pseudomonadota bacterium | reverse complement strand
AGCGCGTGGTGCGCGTGCAAAAGCACTTTGAAGCCATGCACCATTCCCTGATTCGCCCGATGGCGCAATTGGCCACCCATGCGATCGAAAAAGTCCTTGCCCGTTAAAAGCCCACTTGCACAGCAGCAGCCCTTCAACTTTGACGGGCCGGGGTTGATCGCGGGTGTCGATGAAGCGGGCAGGGGGCCTTTGGCCGGACCCGTCGTGGCTGCCGCTGTTGTGCTGGACGAGCAGCACCCGATTGCAGGCTTGAACGACTCCAAAAAACTCAGCCCCAAAAAGCGCGAGCAACTGTTTGATGAAATCCGCGCCAAGGCCTTGTGCTTTTGCATCGCTGAAGCCAGCGTGCAGGAAATTGATGAACTCAACATCCTGCAAGCCACGCTGTTGGCCATGCAGCGCGCTGTGCAGGGGCTCAGGCTCAAACCCTCCAAGGTGCTGGTCGATGGCAACCGATTGCCGGTGCTGGATGTGCGTGCCGAAGCGATTGTGCAAGGCGATGCTCTGGTGCCAGCCATCTCGGCCGCTTCCATTTTGGCCAAGGTTCACCGTGACCGCATGTGTGAACGCTGGCACGAACGTTATCCGGACTATGGCTTTGGCCAGCACAAAGGTTATGGCACAGCCGAGCACCTGCAGGCGCTGCAGCGTTTGGGGCCGACGCCTTGGCATCGCCTGTCGTTTGCGCCGGTGCGTGCGAGTTTGAACACATCTTCTGCACCCCATGATTGAGATCACCTCCCGCGACAACCCGCTGCTCAAGCAGATTCGCAAGCAGATTCAGGACCCTGCCGGTTACCGAAAATCGGGACAGGTTTGGGTCGAGGGTGAACATCTGTGTACAGCCGCCTTGTTGCGAGCTTGCATCCCCGACGCGGTGCTGGTCAAACGCAGTGCTTGGGAACGGCAAGTACCTGCGAGCGTGGCGCAGGCTTGCGAGCATGAACGCTGCAAATGTCTGGTCGTGCAGGACAGCTTGTTTGATGAAATCAGCTCGCTGGAGTCTCCCGCTGACTATGGTTTTTTGCTGCCTTGGCCGGGTCAATTGACAAGCCAGACAGACATGCCTACGGTGGTGTTGGATCGGCTGCAGGATCCGGGAAATGTCGGCGCCATTTTGCGCAGCGCCTCGGCCTTTGGGTACAAGCAAGTACTGGCCATCAAAGGGTCGGTGGCTTTGTGGTCGCCCAAGGTGCTGCGTGCCGGGATGGGCGCGCACTTTGGGCTGCATCTGGTCGAGGCGGCGGATTTCGCGGCGGTTCAAGCTCTCCAGATGCCCATCCTGACCACCGATGTGCACGCCGGGTCGTTTCTGCACGAGCTCGCCCGTCAAGGTCAATTGACGCCACGATGCGCCTGGATCATGGGCCACGAAGGCCAGGGGGTCAGTCCAGAACTGGCCGCGTTGGCTACGCAAAAGGTGCGAATCGCTCAGCCCGGCGGTGAGGAGTCCTTGAATGTCGCCACCGCTGCCGCCATTTGCCTGCACGCCAGTGCGACCGCCGGGGGTAACGAAGGTTAAATCTGTCCGTCACAAGTGGTGCGGGACGGTCAGATGGCAGCAAGGTCTGGGCTATAATTAAGGGCTTTCCCGCATCAACCCGTACGCCCCAGCTCGAAACACCGGCCCCTTCCTCGAACAAGCAGCCGCAGGTTTGTCCTGTCCAGCGCTGAGGCGTACCCGAACCATACCGGAGAACCCAGTGCTTTTGTCTCTTCAGGGAACCTTCCCATCCGCCATTCTGGCGCTTGCAGACGGCACGGTCTTTATCGGCAACTCCATCGGAGCCACTGGCTCTACCGTCGGTGAGGTGGTGTTCAACACCTCCATCGTCGGTTATCAGGAAATTCTCACCGACCCCAGCTACTGCCAGCAGATCGTCACGCTGACGTACCCGCACATTGGCAATTACGGTGTCAACCCTGAAGATGTCGAAGCTGACAAAGTCCATGCCGCAGGCCTCATCATCAAAGACCTGCCCCTGCTGGCCTCCAACTTTCGCAGCACCCAGTCCCTGTCCGACTACCTCAAGGACAACGGCACGGTGGCCATCGCCAACATCGACACCCGCAAGCTGACCCGCGTGCTGCGCACCAAGGGCGCGCAAAATGGCGCTATCGTCGGTCTGGCTGCTGGCGAGCAAGTCACTCAAGCCCTGATCGACCAGGCCATTGCCTCCGCCAAGGCTGCGCCGTCCATGGCAGGTCTGGACCTGGCCCAAAAGGTGACCGTGTCTCAAGGCTACGACTGGACGCAAACCGAGTGGAAACTCGGCTCGGGCTACGGTGAACAAACCGCTCCCAAATTCCACGTTGTGGCTTACGACTTCGGCGTCAAGAAAAACATCCTGCGCATGCTGGCCGAGCGCGGCTGCAAAGTCACCGTGGTGCCCGCCAAGACGCCGGCCGCCGACGTGCTCAAGCACCAGCCCGATGGCATCTTCCTGTCCAACGGCCCTGGCGACCCGGAGCCTTGCGACTACGCCATTGCCGCAGCGCGTGAGCTGATTGAAACTGGCACGCCCACCTTTGGCATTTGCCTGGGTCACCAGATCATGGCGCTGGCTTCTGGCGCCAAGACCTTCAAGATGAAGTTTGGTCACCACGGCGCCAACCACCCGGTCAAGGACCTGGACACCGGCCGCGTGAGCATCACCAGCCAGAACCACGGTTTTGCTGTGGACGAAAAAACCTTGCCCGCCAGTCTGCGCGCCACACACGTGTCGCTGTTTGATGGCACCTTGCAGGGCCTGGCCCGCACCGACAAGCCCGCGTTCTGCTTCCAGGGCCACCCGGAAGCATCACCCGGCCCGCACGACATCGCCTATCTTTTTGACCGCTTCATCAAGCTGATGGAGGGCAAGTAATCATGCCAAAGCGCACAGACATCAAGAGCATCCTCATCATCGGCGCCGGCCCGATCATCATCGGTCAGGCCTGCGAGTTCGACTACTCCGGCGTGCAGGCCTGCAAGGCCCTGCGTGAAGAGGGCTACAAAGTCATCCTGATCAACAGCAACCCCGCGACGATCATGACCGACCCGGCCACCGCCGACGTCACCTACATCGAGCCCATCACCTGGCAAACGGTCGAGAAGATCATCGCCAAGGAGCGCCCGGATGCGATCCTGCCCACCATGGGTGGCCAGACCGCGCTCAACTGTGCGCTGGATTTGTGGCACAACGGTGTGCTGGGCAAGTACAAGGTCGAGCTGATCGGCGCTACGCCCGAAGCCATCGACAAGGCGGAAGACCGTCTCAAGTTCAAGGACGCCATGACCAAGATCGGTCTGGGCTCCGCACGCTCGGGCATCGCCCACAGCATGGAAGAAGCTTGGGAAGTTCAACGCTACGTGGGTTTCCCAACCGTGATTCGCCCCAGCTTCACGCTGGGCGGCACCGGCGGCGGCATTGCTTACAACGCTGAAGAGTTCGAGACCATCTGCAAGCGTGGCCTGGAAGCTTCGCCCACCAATGAGCTGCTGATCGAAGAGTCGCTCCTGGGATGGAAAGAGTACGAGATGGAAGTGGTCCGCGACAAGAAGGACAACTGCATCATCGTCTGCTCGATCGAAAACCTGGACCCCATGGGCGTGCACACCGGCGACTCCATCACCGTGGCCCCAGCCCAGACGCTGACCGACAAGGAATACCAGATCATGCGTAACGCCTCGCTGGCGGTGCTGCGTGAGATTGGTGTGGACACAGGTGGCTCCAACGTCCAGTTCTCCATCAACCCTGCAGATGGCCGCATGGTGGTGATCGAGATGAACCCGCGTGTGTCGCGTTCGTCTGCATTGGCCTCCAAGGCCACGGGCTTCCCCATTGCCAAGGTCGCAGCCAAGCTGGCCGTGGGCTACACGCTCGACGAGCTGCGCAACGACATCACCGGTGGCGCCACGCCCGCATCGTTCGAGCCCTCGATCGACTACGTGGTCACCAAGATTCCGCGTTTCGCCTTCGAAAAATTCCCCACGGCCGACAACCGCCTGACCACCCAGATGAAGTCGGTGGGCGAGGTGATGGCCATGGGTCGCACCTTCCAGGAGTCCTTCCAGAAAGCCCTGCGCGGCCTGGAAGTGGGCGTGGACGGCATGAATGAAAAAACCCAGGACCGCGAGATTCTGGAGCGCGAGCTGGGCGAGCCCGGCCCCGAGCGCATCTGGTACGTGGGCGACGCGTTTGCTGCAGGCTGGTCCCTGCAGGAAGTGCACGACATCACCAAGATCGACCTGTGGTTCCTGGTGCAGATTGAGGAAATCGTGCGCATCGAGCTCGAGCTGGAACAGCACAGCCTGGCCGACCTGTCTGCCGATGAGCTGCGTACGCTCAAGAAGAAGGGCTTCTCCGACCGCCGCTTGGCCAAGCTGCTCAAGAGCACCGAAGGTGAAGTGCGCGCCCGTCGCCATGCGCTGAACATCCGCCCCGTGTACAAGCGCGTGGACACCTGCGCGGCCGAGTTCTCGACCGACACGGCCTACATGTACTCCAGCTACGACGAGGAGTGCGAGGCCGAGCCCACCGACAAGAAGAAGATCATGGTGCTGGGCGGTGGCCCCAACCGCATCGGTCAAGGTATCGAGTTTGACTACTGCTGCGTGCATGCCGCTTTGGCCATGCGCGAAGACGGCTACGAGACCATCATGGTCAACTGCAACCCCGAGACCGTGTCCACCGACTACGACACCTCGGATCGCCTGTACTTCGAGCCGCTCACCCTTGAAGACGTGCTCGAAATCGTCGACAAGGAAAAGCCCACTGGCGTGATCGTGCAGTACGGCGGCCAGACGCCTTTGAAGCTCGCCCTCGGCCTGGAAGCTGCTGGCGTGCCGATCATTGGCACCAGCCCTGACATGATCGATGCTGCTGAGGATCGTGAGCGTTTCCAGAAGCTGCTACATGAGCTGGGCCTGCGTCAACCGCCCAATGCCACGGCACGTACGGAAGCCGAAGCCCTGGCCAAAGCGGAAGAGCTGGGCTACCCCCTGGTCGTTCGTCCCAGCTACGTGCTGGGGGGGCGCGCCATGGAAATCGTGCACGAACAACGCGACCTCGAGCGCTACATGCGCGAGGCCGTCAAGGTCTCCAACGACTCGCCTGTGCTGCTGGACCGTTTCCTGAACGACGCGATTGAGTGCGATGTGGACTGCCTGCGCGATCCTGAAGGTAAAACCTTTATTGGCGGCGTGATGGAACACATCGAACAAGCGGGTGTACACAGCGGCGACTCCGCCTGTTCGCTGCCGCCGTACTCGCTGTCTGCCGAGACCGTGGCTGAGCTCAAGCGTCAGTCGGCTGCCATGGCCGGCGCACTGAATGTGGTGGGTCTGATGAACGTGCAGTTCGCTATTCAGAATGTGGACGGCAAAGACGTCATCTACGTGCTGGAAGTGAACCCGCGTGCTTCGCGCACTGTGCCCTACGTGTCCAAGGCCACGGGTATCCAACTGGCCAAGGTGGCAGCACGCTGCATGGCTGGCCAGACACTGGCCTCGCAAGGCATCTCCAAAGAAGTGACCCCGCCTTACTTCAGCGTCAAGGAAGCCGTGTTCCCCTTCGTCAAGTTCCCTGGCGTGGACACCATCCTCGGCCCCGAGATGAAGTCCACCGGCGAGGTGATGGGCGTGGGCAAAACCTTTGGTGAAGCCTTCGTCAAGAGCCAGTTGGGCGCTGGCACCAAGCTGCCACGCCCGTTCAACGCCGACGGCAAACCTTCGGGCAAGGTCTTTATCTCGGTCAAACCCAGTGACAAGGCGCGCGCCGTGCAAGTGGCCCGCGAGCTGGCCCAGCAAGGATTCTCGCTGATCGCGACCAAGGGCACCGCTGCGGCCATCACGGCAGCTGGCGTGGCTTGCGAGCCCGTCAACAAGGTGACCGAAGGTCGTCCGCACATTGTCGACATGCTCAAGAACAACGAAGTGGTGATGGTGATCAACACCGTGGAAGAGCGCCGCAATGCGATTGCCGATTCCCGTCACATTCGTACCACTGCCTTGCTCAACCGTGTCACCACTTTCACCACCATTGCCGGTGCAGAGGCGGCCGTGGAAGGCATGAAGAGCATGAACAGCCTGGATGTGATTTCCGTGCAGGAAATGCACGCACAGCTGGCTTGAGGGACTGACACATGGCGACCATCCCCATCACCAAACGCGGTGCAGAAAAACTCAAGGACGAGCTGCACCGCCTCAAGTCCGTGGACCGACCTGCCGTGATTCAGGCCATTGCCGAGGCGCGC
Organism: Pseudomonadota bacterium; assembly: GCA_041191485.1. GTDB lineage: Bacteria > Pseudomonadota > Gammaproteobacteria > Burkholderiales > Burkholderiaceae_C > Limnohabitans_A. The sequence goes on along the minus strand of JBEEOS010000082.1, from coordinate 3,846 downwards.
GCGCAGGGCGATCTGAGCGAAAACGCTGAATACGAAGCAGCCAAAGACCGTCAGGGCTTTATTGAAGGCCGCATTCAGGAGGTCGAGAGCAAGCTGTCCATGGCCCAGGTGATCGACCCATCAGCTGTGGACGCCGGTGGCCGCGTCGTTTTTGGCGCCACCGTTGAGCTTGAGGACGAAGAAAGCGGCGATCAGGTCAAGTACCAGATCGTGGGTGAAGATGAAGCCGACCTGAAGCTGGGCCTGATCAACATCAGCAGCCCCATTGCCCGCGCCTTGATCGGCAAGGAAGAGGGCGATGTGGCGGTAGTGCAGGCGCCGGGCGGAGAGCGTCGCTACGAGATCGTGGCCGTTCACTACCTCTAAGTCTTCCACTGATACATGAAAAGCGCTGATTCAGATGTCGCAAAACAATTGCTGTCTTATGCCAGACAGCAATGGCGTCTTTTTATTTTTGCGCTGATCCTGTTCATGTTGGGTGCGGCTGTTGAGCCCGCCATCCCCGCCTTGTTCAAAAAACTCCTGGATACGGGTTTCAAAGAAGGCATCAGCTACCCTCTGTGGACCGTGCCTTTGATCATCATGGGCTTGTTTCTTGTGCGTGGCACACTTAATTTTTGTGCCACGTATGTTGCCCAATCGAGTATTGGTCGAATCGTTCTGAAACTTAGACTAGACCTGATGAGCGCGTTGCTCAAAGCCAGGTCCGATCTTTTTGCCAACCTGTCACCCGGGCAAGTCGTCAACAAGGTGGTCAATGATCCTACGGCAGCCTCTCAGATTCTGGGTAATGTCCTGATTGAGGTAGTCAAGGAATTCACCACGCTCATCTGCTTGGTGGCCTACTTGTTTTACCTGAATTGGCAACTGACACTGCTCGCGTTTGTTTCCATGCCACTTGTAGGTGTGGTGGTCAGTGTAGCCAAGCGCCGTCTGAGTGCAGTTGGCCAAGCGCAGTACAACTCTCACCTCAAGCTGGTCAACATTGTTGAAGACAATGCTCGGGCCTGGCGCGTGGTGCGTACCTTCGGAGCCAGCCAGTTCGAAGAAGAACGTTTTGCCGGTGAAGCGCACCGGTTTCGCCGAATCTGGATGAAGCAAATCGCTACTGGCGCCTTGATCACGCCGGTAACTCAACTGGTTGCCGCCATTGGTGTTTCCATCATTATCACCTTGGCCTTGTACCAAGCTGGAAAAGGCGGCACGACGGTAGGAGAGTTTGTCTCGTTCATCACCGCCTTGCTGATGACCATTTCGCCTATGAGGCATTTGTCGAACATCATGCAACCTGTTGCTTCAGCTTTGGTTTCAGCGCGAGGTGCATTTATTTTGCTGTCCGCCCCAGCTGAGGACGACTCGGGCGAGCGAGAACTTCACGAATGCACAGGGGATATCAAGTTCAAAGAACTGACTGTTGAGTTTGACGGGGCTTCAGCCCCCTCGCTTGATCGGTTTGATCTTCACGTCACGCCCGGTCAAGTGGTGGCTCTGGTGGGGGCCTCTGGCGCAGGAAAGACCACCGTGGTCAACGCCATGCTGAGGTTTAACGGCATGCAGGGGGGGGATATCCTGCTTGATGACGTATCGATTACTGAACTCCGCCTTAAAAGCCTGCGCCAACATTTTGCTGTTGTTTCGCAAGACATTATTTTGTTTGACGGCTCCGTTGCCCAGAATGTGGCCTACGCGGACAACGAAGGCATAGACATGGCAAGGGTGGAGTCATGCCTCAAAGCCGCCAACCTGTGGGACCATGTCCAGAAACTGCCGCAGGGCATGGATAACCCGATTGGAGTTAACGGCAGCATGTTGTCTGGCGGACAGCGACAACGCCTTGCGATAGCAAGAGCCTTGTACAAAAATGCCGCCATCTGGATTTTTGACGAAGCCACGTCGGCGTTGGACACCGAATCGGAGTCTGTGGTGCAGCAGTCGATAGAAAGCCTGCGACACAGCAAAACCATGATTTTGATTGCACACCGGTTAAGCACGGTCAGAAATGCAGACCTGATATGCGTCATGTCTGGTGGACGCATAGTCGAGCGCGGGAATCACGAAAGTTTGATGGACCAGCAGGGCCTTTACGCTAACATGGTCACTATGCAGACTTGAAAAGCACATTGCGAATGAGTGAACACGCCTTGACCATCCTTCCCGTCGTTATGGCCGGTGGTTCCGGAACTCGGCTTTGGCCTTTGTCGCGGGAGTTTTTTCCGAAACAGTTCCTCAAGCTTGGGCAAGATGCGACCATGCTCCAGTCCACGCTGTTGCGGCTTCAGGGGCTCCCGCTGCTGCAAGGTTTGGTGATCGGCAACGAGCAACACCGTTTTTTGATCGCGGAGCAATTGCGCCAATTGGGTGCGCTGGGCAGGAACATCTTGCTCGAGCCTGTGGGTCGAAACACAGCCCCCGCCATTGCACTGGCCGCCTTACACGCTCTTGAAGGCGGGCAGGACCCGCTGCTGCTGGTCCTTGCAGCTGATCATGTGATTTCCGACACCGAAGCCCTGCACGAGGCCATTCATCTGGCAGCACAGCACGCTGCCGAAGGCAGTCTGGTGACCTTTGGTGTGGTCCCGGATAGAGCTGAAACCGGCTATGGCTATGTTCAGCAGGGTGAGCCCGTGGGGCAGGGTGTTTACAGCGTTGCTGCGTTTGTAGAAAAGCCCTCGGTGGAGGTGGCTACCCAATACCTTGCGGGCGGGCAACATTTATGGAACAGTGGCATGTTCATGTTCAGGGCATCCCGCTACGTCGAGGAGTTACAGAAGTTTCGTCCCGACATTCTGCTTGCCTGCCGCCACGCGTTGACGGAACCCGAAAGCGACCAGAACTTCATTCGAGTGAAACGTGATGCCTTTGAGGCTTGTCCTTCAGATTCCATTGACTATGCTGTGATGGAGAAGACAGACGCTGCAGTGGTAGTCCCACTGGCGGCGGGTTGGAGTGATGTCGGTGCATTTGCTGCTTTGTGGGATGTGCTGCCCAAAGATGAGCAAGGTAATGCCTTCAAGGGTGATGTGATGTCCGTGGACAGCCACAATAGCCTGGTGATGGCCGAAAGCGCATTGGTGGCCACCATTGGTGTGAGAGATCTGGTGGTGGTTCAAACCAAGGACGCCGTTCTTGTTGCTGATCGAGACAAAGCGCAGGAGGTTAAGGGCATCGTGGCTGCCTTGCGCGAAACCGGGCGCACTGAACACCAGTTGCACCGTCAGGTTTACCGCCCCTGGGGTTCTTACGATTCCATCGATTCGGGGCCCCGTTACCAAGTCAAACGCATCACTGTACAACCCGGTGCAAAGTTGTCAGTACAAAAGCACCACCATCGCTCGGAGCATTGGGTGGTGGTTTCGGGTACGGCGCTTGTGACCCTGGGTGAACAACAGCATCTGTTGTCTGAAAACCAGTCGATCTATGTGCCCGTTGGCGAAGTTCATGCACTGGAAAACCCCGGGAAAATGCCTTTGGACTTAATTGAAGTGCAGGTAGGTAGCTACCTGGGAGAAGACGATATCGTCCGGTTGGACGATCGTTACGGGCGGACTTGATAAGTCTAAAATACACTATGAGTAACAAAATCCAGTCCAATGGCAAGGTAGCCCTCATCACCGGCGTTACTGGGCAAGACGGGTCATATCTTGCTGAATTTCTGCTTGAAAAGGGCTACGTTGTCCACGGGATTAAGCGTCGTGCCAGCCTCTTCAACACGAACAGGGTTGATCATCTTTACCAAGACCCACATATAGATCATCGCAATTTCGTATTGCACTATGGCGACCTGAGTGACACCAGCAACCTCGTTCGGATTGTGCAGGAGGTTCAACCGGATGAGGTGTACAACTT
>JBEEOS010000081.1:0-10211 GCA_041191485.1 Pseudomonadota bacterium | reverse complement strand
GGTGCCATCGACCACACCGGCCAAAACCACCTTCACCCAGGTCTTTGGTCAGTGGCTGTGCGACATGGCGCAGCAAGACAAGCGCTTGGTGGGCATCACGCCCGCCATGCGCGAGGGCTCGGGCATGGTGGAGTTCCACCGCCGGTTTCCCGATCGTTATTACGACGTGGGCATTGCCGAGCAGCATGCGGTCACCTTCGCTGCGGGCATGGCCTGCGAAGGCCTCAAGCCGGTGGTGGCGATTTACTCCACCTTCTTGCAGCGCGCTTATGACCAGCTGATCCACGATGTGGCGCTGCAAAATTTGCCGGTGGTGTTCGCGATCGACCGCGCAGGACTTGTCGGTGCCGATGGCGCGACCCATGCGGGCGCCTACGACATCGCTTTCATCCGCTGCATCCCCAACATGAGCCTGGCTTGCCCGGCCGACGAGCGTGAATGCCGCCAGCTGCTGAGCACGGCTTATGCCCAGAACCACCCGGTGGCGGTGCGCTATCCGCGTGGCGCGGGGGTGGGCGCGGTGCCCGATGCCGATTTGAACGCTTTGCCTTTTGGTAAAGCCGAGATCCGCCGTCAGGGCCAAGGCATCGCCATCCTCGCGTTTGGTACCTTGCTGGCCCCGGCCTTGAAGGCCGCCGAAGCCTTGAATGCCACGGTGGTCAACATGCGCTGGGTCAAGCCGCTGGACACCGAGATGCTGGCGAAGGTGGCCCAGGACCACGCCCAACTGGTGACGGTGGAAGAAGGCAGCATCATGGGCGGCGCAGGCAGCGCCGTGGCCGAAGCCTTGCAGCAGCTGGGTCTGGTGCGCCCTGTGCTGCAACTGGGCTTGCCCGATGTGTTCATTGAACACGGCGATCACGCCCAGCTGCTGGCCGCGCAGGGGCTGGATGCGGCGGGCATCGAAGCGACGATTCGAAAGCGCTTTGACTTGTGAAACGATTTCAAGCCCCTTGAATTCGTTTCAGCTTGGGCTGCAAGCTCGCACTGATGGGGGTTTTGGCAGATTCGAGAGGGTAATCCCCAACCGGATGGCCAGTTTGAAGTTCCTACAATACGCGCTGACTCGGAATTCGCATGGGTTTCGAGGCAAGTTTGCAATCTTCAACAGGAGTTACTCCATGGATCGTCGTTCCATCATCAAAAACGCTGGCTTGGCCGGTATTTTGGCCGCTGGTGTTGCACCCGCAGTGCAGGCACAAGCAGCCATTCGTTGGCGCCTGAGCTCCAGCTTCCCCAAGGCTTTGGACACCATTCATGGTGCAGCCGATGTGTTTGCCAAGAGCGTCAAGAACATGTCTGGCGGCAAATTTGAAATTTCCGTCCACGCTGCTGGCGAAATCACCCCACCTTTTGGCGTGGTCGATGCCGTGCAACAAGGTTCGGTGGAAATGGCCCACACAGCGCCTTACTACTTCTTCGGCAAAAACGAAGCTTTCGCTCTGGGTTGCGCCATTCCATTTGGTCTGAACAGCCGCCAAATGACCGCCTGGATGTACGAAGGCAACGGTCTGAAACTCATGCGTGAGTTCTACGCCAAGTACAACATGATCAGCTTCCCTGGCGGCAACACCGGCGCTCAGATGGGCGGCTGGTACCGCAAGGAAATCAAGACCGTCAAGGACATCAAGGGCCTGAAGATGCGCATCGGCGGTTTCGCTGGCCGCGTGCTCGAGCGCATGGGTGGCGTGCCTCAGAACATTCCTGGCGGCGAGATTTATTCCGCTCTGGAAAAAGGCACCATCGACGCGGCCGAGTGGATCGGACCTTACGACGATCAGAAGCTGGGCTTCAACAAAGTGGCGCCTTTCTATTACTACCCAGGCTGGTGGGAAGGTGGTCCTCAGTTGGACTTCTTCATCAACCAAAAAGCTTTCGAAGCCCTGTCACCCGAGAACAAAGCCATTGTGGAAGCCGCTGCGTCGGTTGCCCACGTGGAAATGCAAGCCCGCTACGATGCCAAGAACCCACCCGCACTCAAAGAGCTGGTCGGCAAGGGCACCAAGCTGCGTGCTTTCTCCGACGAGATCCTGAAGGAAGCCTTCAAGCAGTCCATGGCTGTTTATGAAGAACTCAACGAGAAGAACCCTGACTGGAAGAAGATCTACGCGGACTACCGCAAGTTCCAGGCAGATCAGAACCTGTGGTTCCGTTTCACTGAAATGACCTTCGACAAGTTCATGCAAGCCCAAAAGCTGTGATCTTGCTTCTGGCATAAAAAAACCGGCTTCGGCCGGTTTTTTTACGTCTGTTCAGGGCGCTTTAGCGTGGTGGGATTCTGAACTGCTTCAATTCCACGGACAGGCGTTTGAACTCGGCCAGCATGGCGGGGTCGCTGGCGTAAATCACGACGAACTTGCCCATCAGGGTTCGGGCATACAAACGCGGCGCGATGACGTTGTCCAGCCCCGGGAATCGGATGAGTTTGGCATAGGCCAGTTCACGCAGGTCTACGCGCTTGTGCCACATCCAGGTTTGCTCCAGGGTCTGTGCGGTCAAGGTGGTTTGACCTTTGATCACATGCATCACCGTGTAGGCCATGATGCCCCAGGCACCCCAAAGCCAATAAAAGGACGCGTCTGTCAGGACCTTGCCGTGCAAACGGTATGCCCAGTAGGCCGTGCCTGCCAGCAAGGCGATGGCCAGTACCTTGAATGCGCGGCTGAAGGAGGGCGACACCATGGGGTCGTGCGGGGGCGTGAACCGAAAGGGCATGGGGCCCATGGCGGCGATCAGGTCTGCGTTTTCGGTGGCATTCATGGTCATGTCATAAAAAAACGCCTCGGAGTCGAGGCGTTGGAGGGTTGATTCAGAAGATCACTTCTTGAAGAGGTCATCGATCTTTTGTTGATCGCTGTCGTCGGACTTTTTCTGCTCCGCAGGTGTCAAGGCGTCTTCTGGTTTGGGCGCTTCGCCTTCTTGCGGCATCTCAATCACGACCTTGTCCAGATCCACAGCCACTTCCTTGTCGAGGAAGGCGGTGACCGATTGAGGGACAAAGATCACGATGATCACCAACAGGATCTGCATGATCACCCATGGGATGGAGCCCAGGTAGATGTCGTTGGATTTGACGGCGACCGGGATGCGTTTGTCCTTGAACAAGGTGTCCGCAATACCGCGCAGGTAGAACAAAGCAAAGCCAAACGGCGGGTGCATGAAGCTCGTTTGCAGGTTCACGCACAGCAAAACGCCGAACCAGATCAGGTCGATGCCCAGCTTGTCAGCCACCGGTGCCAGCATGGGCACGATGATGAAGGCGATCTCGAAGAAGTCCAGGAAGAAGGCCAGGAAGAACACAAAAACGTTCACCACGATCAGGAAGCCGACCTGACCGCCGGGCAAGCCGGTCAGCAGGTGCTCGACCCACTTGGCACCGTCCACGCCCTGGAAGACCTGGCTGAACACGCGTGAGCCGATCAGGATGAACACCACCATCGCGGTCAGGCGCATGGTGCCGTGCATGGCTTCCCACATCAGGCTCAAGCTCAGGCGCTTGTGCATGGCCGCCAAAATCAAGGCGCCGACCACGCCCATGGCACCGGCTTCGGTGGGGGTGGCCAATGCCGAGTCCTGGAAGGGCAGACCGCCCATGGAGCCGAGCACGGTGAAGATCAGCACGGCGGAAGGGATGATGCCTTTGAGGCATTTGCCCCAAAGTGCCCAGCCGTTCAAAGAGCGTGCATCACGGGGAACGCCAGGCACGTAGTGGGGTTTGATCAAGCCCAGGCCATAGGTGTAGAGCGCGAACATGGCGATCTGCATGAGCGATGGACCCCAAGCGCCTTTGTACATGTCGCCCACGGGTTTGCCCAGTTGGTCAGCCAACACCACCAGCACCAGCGATGGTGGCACCAGTTGGGTGATGGTGCCCGATGCGGCCAAGACGCCAGTGGCGTAGCGCATGTTGTAGCCATAACGGATCATGACGGGCAGCGAGATCAGCGCCATGGCGATCACCTGGCCAGCCACGGTGCCGGTGATGGCACCCAGGATGAAGCCCACGATGATGACCGAGTAACCCAGACCACCGCGCACGGGGCCGAACAGCTGGCCCATCGAGTCGAGCATGTCCTCGGCGAGCCCGCACTTTTCAAGGATGGTGCCCATGAAGGTGAAGAAGGGAATCGCCAGCAGCAAATCGTTGCTGAGGATAGAGAACAGCGAGATGGGCAAGTTGCTCATGAAGGCGGCGGGGAACCAGCCCATTTCAATCGCATAAAAACCACTGGCCAGACCGAGCGCGGCCAAAGAGAAGGCGACCGGGAAGCCAACCAGCATCACGACCACGAGACCCGCGAACATGATCGGGGCGAAATTTTCCATTTGCATTGGGGTGTCCTTGCTTTAATTGTTGTGCGGAGAAGCGGATCCCGCTTTATTGCAGAGGTTTCTCGTAGTGGGTGTCCATCGTGTACTTGCCTTGCAGGTAAGCGATGCGTTTGACCAGTTCAGCCACGCCTTGCAACCACAACATGGCAAAGCCCACAGGCAATGCTAAAGTGGCAGGCCAACGGATCAGACCGCCAGCGTTTTGGCTCATTTCGCCAGAAACCAGGGTGTTGAGGAAATAAGGGAACGACAACCAGGTCAGGTAGCCGATGATGGGCAGCAAGAACACGATCAGGCCGAAGATGTCGACGTAGACGGGGGCGTTGCCTTTGAGCTTGCCGTAGATCAGGTCCACGCGCACATGTTCGTTGACCTTGAGCACATAAGGTGAGCCGACCATGACCACCCAGGCGAACATGTACCACTGGATCTCCAGCATGCCGTTGGAACTCCAGTCCAGCCCGTAGCGGATGAAGGCATTGAGGGCGCAGATGCCTGCAGACAACAGCACGGCCCAGGAAGCGACACGTCCAAAGCGTTCGCTCAACCAGTCCATGCCCAAGGCAAATTTGAGTAGGGTTGACAAAGGGGTCTCCAGATGAAGCTTGAAAAGCGGGAAGCCAGCAGCCGACCAGGGTCAGAAGCGGGTCAATCTGCGATGTTAACCAAGGAAATTGATGAACCGACTGGGGAATGGCTTGATATTTGCCTTGCGCTTTGTTAATTCTTCTCAACTCAGCGGAATGAATGGTGCTTGTACGTGGTTCTACGTACAAATCTTCATGGCCACCAAGGCAAGCGCTGCTTCAACGATTGAACGCAGCCGCAGTCGCTGGGCATTTCATAGCCGGCCAATTGCTCGACCTGCTGTCGCCAGCCTTGCGACTGCAGCACTTGGCGCAGTTGCACGATGGGCGGTGTATCCAGGGCGCTTTTGAGGCAGACCAGCCAATAGTTTTCCTGGGCCAGCGGCACAAAGTCCAGCCCTTGGGCCTGCGCCGCCGAGGCGATGCCCAGGCCCACATCGGCTTGTCCGGCCGCGATGCAGGCGGCCACCGCCGCATGTGAGCTTTCTTCTTGTGTGTAGCCCTTGAGTGCCGCGCCCGTCAGGCCCATGCTTTGCAGCCATTGGTCGAGCAAGAGGCGTGTGCCGGTGCCCAGTGCGCGGTTGACGGTGCGCACACCAGGGCGAAGCAGGTCTTGCCAGTGGTTAAGTTGCAAGGGGTTGCCCGGGCCCACCATCAAGCCTTGTTCTCGGCGTGCAAAGCTGATGAGCTTGTGCTGACCGCGCTTGAGCAGGGGGCGGTAGGTGCGTGCCACGAGAGAATCGGCATCGGGCTCGACAGGCGCGTGAAAGCCAGCGACCATGCAGCGGCCTTCGTTCAAGGCGCGGATCGCGTCCACGCTGCCGCAAAAGCGCATGTCCAGGTGCAGGGCTTGGTGGGCGCAGTGGGTTTGCAAGCGGACGAGTGCGTCGTCGTGGCTGGCGTACAGGGTGAGCAGGTGGCTGTCCGGGTCGAAGGCCACCGCAAAGGTTTTTTCCAGCTCGGCTTGCAGCGCGTTGATCTGTGGTGTCAGGCGCGCCTGGGCTTGCCGCTCGGCCCACAAGAGTTTGTCGGCGAATTCGGTCAATCGCGCGGCCTGGCCTTTTTCCCAAATGATCAGGGGCTGGCTGAGCACGTCTTCCCAGCGTTTGAGTTCGCCCCAGACGTGGCGGTAGGACAAGTTCAAGGACTTGGCGGCCGCAGAAATCGAGCCCGAGCTGCGCACGGCGTGCAGCAAGTCCATCAAGGGGTTGCGCAGCGGTGAGGTCGTATGGCTCGCCTGGGTTTGCAGAGAGCCCGGGCTCCAGTGGTAGGAAAGGTCGATGTGTCGCACCGGTCTAGTGTGCACCAAGATGAAGGGCTTGCAGGCCGCTGAGCGACTGTGGATGGGCCTATGCAAGCCAGTTCATAGCGGTGATCCCTGACGAGAACAGCCCGTTCACTCAGGTAGCATCAAACGCTTCTTATGAACACCCTCTACGACAGCGTCGGCACGGCGCTGAACCTCATTTTCAATTGGGACCCGGTCTTGTGGTCGGTGGTCGCCCGGTCTGTGGCCGTCAGTGCCACGGCGTGCTTGTTGGCCTATGCACTGGGTGTGGTGCTGGGGGCTTGGTTGGCGGTGTCCCGTTTTGCGGGGCGGGGTGCTGTGCTGGTGATCTTGAACACCTTGCTGGCCTTGCCCTCGGTGGTGGTGGGGCTGCTGGTGTATTTGCTGCTCTCGCGCACAGGGCCCTTGGGTTTTTTGGGCTGGTTGTTCAGCTTCAAGGCCATGGTCATCGCGCAAGTGATTTTGGTGGTGCCGGTGGTCACGGCCCTGACGCGGCAAGTGGTCGAAGACGTGGAAGTGCAGCACGGCGAGCAATGGGCCTCGCTGGGCGCGGGGCCGGTGCTGCGCGGACTGCTCTTGGCCTGGGATGAGCGCTATGCCTTGCTGACCATTGGTGTGGCGGCATTTGGGCGTGCCATTTCCGAGGTGGGTGCGGTGATGATCGTGGGCGGCAACATCGATGGCTTCACCCGCGTGATGACGACGGCGATTGCGCTGGAAACCAGCAAGGGCGATTTGCCTTTGGCCTTGGGCTTGGGCCTGGTGCTGCTGGCGGTGGTGCTCTTGTTGAACTTGCTGGCTGCTGCGTTGCGCCGCTGGGGCCAGCGCCAACACGGGCAGGCTGTGCAGCTGGCCAAGGGGTGGGTTGCATGAGCAGCCGCAGCGTGGTCCAGTTGCAAGCCGCTTCGGTCAAGTTGGGGCTTGCGACCGTTTTGGCGGGCATTGATATGAGCATTGCGCCCGGTGAGCGTGTGGCCTTGGTGGGCTCCAACGGCTCGGGCAAAAGCACTTTGTTGCGTTTGTTGCAGGGGCTCTTGCCCATAGCTGCAGGCCAGGTGCACCGAGACCCGAGCAGCCGTTTGGCCATGCTGTTTCAGCGACCGCATTTGCTGCGCATCTCGGCGCTCAACAATGTGACCTTGGGCATCTGGCTGGACCGCAGCTTGGGCCTGACCTGGCGTCAAGCCCGTGAGCGTGCGCTGCTGGCGCTGCAGCGTGTGGGCCTGACGGCCGTGGCCGCACAAGGCGGGCGGCAACTCTCGGGCGGTCAGCAGCAGCGTCTGGCCTTGGCCAGAGCCTGGGCGCGTCAGCCCGATGTGCTGTTGCTCGACGAGCCCACGGCCAGCTTGGACCCGCATGCCAAACGCGAAGTGGAAAACCTGATCGCTGAATTTGCACAAGGTGAGGCGCTGACCCTGATCTGGGCCAGCCACAACCTGGGCCAGGTCAAGCGTTTGGCCTCTCGTGTGATTTACCTCGAAGCCGGTCGTGTGCTGGCCGACTTGCCTGTGGATGTTTTTTTCGATGCGGCTGAGCTGTCTGTGCGCAGTCCGCAAGCCCATGCTTTTGTTCAAGGAGAACTCTCATGAAATTCCGTTTTGCATTTCGCCGTGGTTTGTTGTTCGCTGTCCTGTCGTCTGCCGCCCTGTACGCGCAGGCCCAGTCCATCGTGATGTCGTCGACCACATCGACCGAGCAGTCCGGCTTGTTTGCGCATTTGCTGCCCGCCTTCAAAAAGGCCAGCGGCATCGACATCAAGGTGGTGGCGCTGGGCACGGGCCAAGCGCTGGACACGGCGCGTCGCGGTGACGCTGACGTGGTGTTTGTGCACGACCAAGTGGCCGAAGAAAAGTTCGTGGCCGATGGCTTTGGCCTCAAGCGCTTGCCAGTGATGTACAACGACTTTGTACTGATTGGCCCCAAGGCCGACCCCGCAGGCACCAAAGGCAAAGACATCGTGGCGGCTTTGAGCAAGTTGTCTGCAGGCAATGCGCCCTTTGTCTCGCGCGGTGACAAGAGCGGCACGCATGCGGCCGAGCTGCGTTTTTGGAAAATGGCCAATCTGGCGGATAAAAAAGGCAGCGGCTACAAGGAATGCGGCTGCGGCATGGGCCCGGCTTTGAACATTGCAGCGTCTTCAGGCGGCTATGTGTTGGCCGACCGTGCTACCTGGCTCAACTTCAAGAACCGCGCCGATTTGGCCGTTTTGGTGGAGGGCGACAACCGCTTGTTCAACCAGTACGGCGTGATGGTGGTCAACCCCGCCAAGCATGCGCACGTCAAGCAGGCTGATGCGCAGAAGTTTGTGGACTGGATCATTTCGCCGGCAGGTCAGACAAACATCAGCGATTACAAAATCGGTGGCGAGCAGTTGTTCTTCCCGAACGCTGGCAAATAAGTCACTCGCCCAAGAGGGTGAATCAGTCGCCCTTGGGGTTGCCCAGTTTGCGGTAGACCGTCGCGCGGCTGATGCCCAAGATCCGCGCCGCTTCGGCCACATTGCCACGGGCCTGGTTGACAGCTTCCCGGATCATGTGGGTTTGCACGTCTTTGAGCGCCTTGCCCGGCGCTGGCATGCCCGGGCTGTGCGCTGCGGGCGCTTGTTTGCCGGCTTCAAAGGCTTGGGTCTGCAAGCGCAGGCCCGACCACAGGGGCAATTCTTTCGGGCTGTCTGAGTGCTTGGCGGCATCGAACAAGCCCTGCCAGGCGGTGGCAAACACATCGCTGGCGTGCAGCGTCTGACCAGAGGTCTCGGAGGGCATGGACAGCATTTGACGCGCCGTCGGGTTGGCCCCCACGATGCGTCCGTCCGGGTCCAAGGTCAGCAGGCCGTCGCTGTCGTCGCCGGGCTGGTTGCCTGGCCAGTTCAGGCGCAAAACCAGGGCGTGTGAGGTGGCCAGCAGCCAGCTGTTTTCGATGCTTCGGGCCGAGCGGCGCACCAGGTGTTTGAGGGCGGGGCGCTCCACGGTTTCCACGCCGGTCAAATCCAGCATGCCGGCGCAAACGCCATCGGGCCCAAACACTGGCGCACCAGCGCAGCTGTAAACACTGGTGTCTTTGAAGAAGTGCTCACCGCGGTGCAGCCACACGGGCTGAAGCTGTGACAGTGCTGCGCTGATGGAGGTGGTGCCCACCGATTTTTCGGACAGGTCCACCCCCACGCGGGCGATCACATCGGCTCGGCGGTCTTGCCGGTCCACTGGACCGTGGACGTCGACCACAACGCCTTCGGCATTGGTCAAGATCGCAAAGTAACGGATGTCGGCAATGGCGCGGGCCAGCTCTGCCAGCACCGGCTGCGCCGCCTGGACCAAGGGCCAGCTGGCTTCTTGCACGCGGCGCATCTGCTGTGCCGACACGGCATCAAAGCCCACTTTGTGCTCGGGCTCCAGACCCATCGTGAGGCAGCGCTGCCACGATTGCATGACCCACTGGGGAACCTCGGTTCCTGGTGCGGCTTGACCATGAAACACCAAGTCCCGCGCTTGGTCGATGCGCGAGAGGCGGTCGTTGGCAGGCTGGGTCAGTGACATGTCAGGGTGTGTATCAAGTTGAGAATTGTTGAGGCAGACCTTGCTGAAACTAGGGTTTCTACTCGGGGTGTCGCGCAGAGGGCACATCAACAATGGCTATGCATTCTGATTCATAAGTGCGGCTTTGAAAAGGCTGCAACACCACCAGGAGACCTCCATGCAGAAAGTCCTGCACATCAACCCGGACAAATGCACCGGCTGCTTGCAGTGCGAAATGGCCTGTTCCTTCGAGAACTACGGCACATATGCCACCTCCAAGTCGCGCATCAAGGTGTTTGACTTCCACCACACCGGCAAAAAAGTGCCCTACACCTGCACACAGTGTGACGAAGCCTGGTGCTTGCACGCCTGCCCTGTGGAAGCGATCACTGTGGACAAAGCCACGGGCGCCAAGGTGGTCAATGAATCGACGTGTGTGGGCTGCAAGGTCTGCACCATCGCCTGCCCGTTTGGCACGATCAACTATGTGCA
>JBEEOS010000080.1:0-10356 GCA_041191485.1 Pseudomonadota bacterium | reverse complement strand
TAGGCGTCGTAGTAACCGTGGCTCAGCACATAGGTGCCGGTCATGATGCGGCGCTTGACCTCGGCGCCAAAGCCTTCGGCGCGGGTCTTTTTGTACATGCTCTCCAGGTCGGTGTAGTCCTTGGCGCGGTGGCCGAACTTCACGCCGTCAAAGCGGCTCAGGTTGGAGCTGGCTTCGGCCGGGGCGATGATGTAATACACCGGAATCGACAGCTCGGTGCGCGGCAGGCTGATGGGCACGAGCGTGGCGCCGAGCTTGGTCAGCTCGGCCAAGGCGCCATCGACGGCGGCGCGCACGTCAGCGGCCAAGCCCTCGCCAAAAAACTCCTTCGGAATGCCGATGCGCAGGCCGTTCAGGTCGGCGTTCAGCGACTTCGTGAAATCTTCGGCGGGCACATCGAGCGAGGTCGAGTCACGATCGGCATCAGGCCCGCACATGGCGCTCAGCAAGAGAGCGCAGTCCTCGGCGGTGCGGGCCATCGGGCCGCCCTGGTCCAGGCTGGAGGCGTAGGCGATCATGCCGTAGCGGCTGGCGCGGCCATAAGTCGGCTTGATGCCGGTGATGCCGCAAAAGCTGGCAGGCTGGCGGATCGAGCCGCCGGTGTCGGTGCCCGTCGCGGCAGGCACGATGCGCGCAGCAATCGCAGCCGCGCTGCCGCCCGACGAGCCGCCGGGCACGCGGGCCATGTCCCATGGATTTTTGACCGAGCCATAGGCAGAGTTTTCGTTGCCCGAGCCCATGGCGAATTCGTCACAGTTGAGCTTGCCCACGGTGACCATGCCCGCCTCGGCCAGACGGCGCACCAGCGTGGCATCGAACGGCGAGCGATAGCCTTCGAGCATCTTCGAGCCGGCTGTGGTCGGGAAGTCCTTGGTGACAAAGATGTCCTTGTGGCCCAGTGGCACGCCTTCGAGCGCGCCTGCCGTGCCTGCAGCCAGGCGGGCATCGGCGGCCTGGGCCTGCGCCAGCGTGGCTTCGGGGTTCAGGGCCAGAAAGCTGCCGGTCTGGTCCGCCTGGGCACGTGCCAGAAAGTGCTGTGCCACCTCAAGGGCGGAATAGGTTTTGGCCTTCAGGCCAGCGGCCAGTTCGGCCACGGTCATGTCATGCAATGGGGTCGTCATGGCGGGCCTTATTCAATCACTTTGGGCACCAGGAACAGCCCGCGCTCGACGGCGGGGGCGCTTTGCTGATTGGCCTCGCGGTTGTTGGGTTCGCTCACCACGTCCTCGCGCAGGCGCAGCTGCACGTCCTGGATAGCGGCCACGGGGTGGGCCAGGGGCTCGACACCTTGGGTGTCGACCGCTTGCATGGCTTCAACGATGCTGAAGAAACCATTGATCTGTTCAAGCAGGCGCCCGTTTTCCTCGGGCTTGAGCTCCAGCCGGGCCAGGTTGGCAATCCGGTCAATGTCCTGGGCAGTCAGCGTCATGATGGTGCGAACTCCTAAGTATTCTTTTCTTTTTCATATCTTCACACTTTGGTCAAGCTATGAAGTGCGCAAGAAACGGGCAATCGGGTATTATCCTGTGTTTAGAGAAGGCAGACATGGATCTGCTTCGGACAAAGCCTTTCATCACCCTGTTTGTCGGCCAAAGTCGATCACTTTGGCCCCTAGGAATTGCGCATGTTTTCCTCGTTCCGCCGTTATTTTTCCAGCGATCTGGCCATCGACCTGGGCACCGCCAACACCCTGATTTTTGTGCGCGAAAAAGGCATTGTGCTGGATGAGCCCTCTGTAGTGGCCATTCGCCACGAAGGCGGCCCTCAGGGCAAAAAGACGCTGCAAGCGGTTGGCCACGAAGCCAAAGCCATGCTGGGCAAGGTGCCCGGCAACATCGAAGCGATTCGCCCCATGAAGGACGGCGTGATCGCCGACTTCACCGTGACCGAGCAGATGCTCAAGCAGTTCATCCGCATGGTTCACCCCCGCAGCACCTTCCGCCCCAGCCCTCGCATCATCATCTGCGTGCCCTGCGGCTCAACCCAAGTCGAGCGTCGCGCCATCCGTGAATCCGCTTTGGGTGCTGGTGCCTCCGAGGTCTACCTGATCGAAGAGCCCATGGCCGCCGCCATCGGCGCCGGTCTGCCTGTGTCCGAAGCCTCGGGCTCCATGGTGGTCGACATTGGCGGTGGCACCACCGAAGTCGGCGTGATCTCGCTGGGCGGCATGGTCTACAAAGGTAGCGTGCGCGTGGGCGGTGACAAGTTCGACGAGGCCATCATCAACTACATCCGCCGCAACTACGGCATGCTGATTGGCGAGCCCACTGCCGAAGCCATCAAAAAGAACATTGGCTCGGCCTTCCCCGGCAGCGAAGTCAAGGAGATGGAAGTCAAGGGTCGCAACCTGTCCGAAGGCGTGCCGCGCAGCTTCACCATCAGCTCCAACGAGATTCTCGAAGCCCTGACCGATCCGCTCAACAACATCGTTTCGGCCGTCAAGACCGCCTTGGAGCAAACGCCTCCCGAACTGGGCGCCGACATCGCCGAGCGCGGCATGATGCTGACTGGCGGCGGCGCGCTGCTGCGCGACCTGGACCGCCTGCTGGCCGAAGAAACCGGCCTGCCGGTGCTGGTGGCCGAAGACCCGCTGACTTGCGTGGCCCGCGGCTGCGGCATGGCGCTCGAGCGCATGGACAAGCTCGGCAGCATCTTCACTGACGAATAAGGGCGTGGCCCTCTGGCGCGGCCATGTCCCTGGACTCTCTTGATCGCTCCACGCCTGCGTTTTTCAGGCAAGGTCTGTCATCAACCCTCAAGCTGATTTTGCTGAGTGCGTTGTCGATCGGCTTGATGTTTGCAGATCACAGGCTCCAGGTTTCTCAGCCCATCCGCGCCACCCTCAGCATGGCCTTGATGCCTTTGCAATGGGCCTCTTTGTTGCCGGGTCGGCTGGCGAGTGCTGCAGGAGAATACTTTCAAGGACTGGAGTCGGCACAAGACGCACAGGTCAAGTACCAGGCCCTGACCATATCGCAAGCACAGCGCCTGCAACGCGTCGAGCAACTCGAAGCTGAAAACACACAGTTGCGCGCGATGCTGAATCTGCAAGCCCAACACCCCAGCAACAGCAAAGTGTGCGAGATCCTTTACGGCGTGCAGGACCCTTACTCCGAAAAGCTGGTCATCAACAAAGGCTCCATTGCGGGCCTGCAGGCCGGATCGGCTGTCATTGACGCACAAGGCGTGGTGGGACAGGTCACACGCACCTACCCCATGCGCAGCGAAGTCACCCTGCTGACCGATCGCAGCCAGCACATCTCGGTCATGAATGCTCGCACCAGCGTTCGCTATGTGGCCCAAGGGCTGCCTTACGCCATGGGTGGCGCGCTGGAGCTGCAATACGTCCCGACCAATGCGGATGATCAAAAAGACGATTTGCTGGTGACGTCCGGTATTGATGGCGTGTTCCCCGCAGGCTTGCATGTGGGGCGCATCACATTGGTGGATCGCAAGGTCAACTCCTCGTTTGCCCGCGTACTGTCTGCCCCCGCCTCGCAGCGTAAAGGGCGCCACGTTCTGGTCATCGCTCCTGCCCAAAGCTCTGCGCCAACGAACAGCAAAACAGGCAAGGAGGCACGACCATGATCATGCCTGCAGGCCGCCAAAAGCTGCTCTTGCCCGCCAACCCGCGCTTCATTGCCCTGAGCCTGCTTGTGGCACTTTTTGCGAACATGCTGCTGGGCTTGTTGCAATGGTCCTGGTTGCCCGACTTGCTGGGACTCGTGCTGCTGTTCTGGACGGTCCATCAGAACCGCCGCATCGGGATGGTGATCGCCTTTGTCCTGGGCCTGTTGATGGATGTGCACCAATCTGCACTGCTGGGACAAAACGCACTGGCCTATGTCGGACTGACCTATCTGGGCCTGCTGATGCAGCGTCGCCTGCTTTGGTTTCCCTTGCAAGAGCAAGCATTGCAAGTGTTGCCTCTGTTCCTGTTTTCAACAGCCGTGCAAGTGATCACACGTCTGTGGGTCGGCGACGGCTGGCCCAGCTGGAGCGTTCTTATCGGGCCACTGGTGCAGGCCGCCTTGTGGCCCGTGATCGGCACCTTGCTGCTTGCACCTCAACGCCGCCCTTACGCGCCTGACAAGATCCGTCCACTTTGATCAAAGCCATGCGATTCAAATCTCTGGCACGCCTTCGCAACACCGAGCTGGAGTTGCTGCGCTTTGAGCAACGCATTCGCGTCATGCTCTGGGTCGTGCTGGTTTGCTTCGCACTGCTGCTGGCGCGGCTGGTTTACCTGCAAGTGATCCGTCACGATGACTTGCTCGATCAAGCCGAAACCAACCGCACCGCCATCATTCCGACCGTGCCCCCCCGCGGCATGATCCTGGACCGCAACGGCATGGTGCTAGCGCGCAACTACTCTGCTTACACGCTGGAAATCACTCCGAACAAGGTAGATGACGTTGCCAAGACCATTGACGAGTTGGCTCAGGTCATCGAGGTCCAACCCCGGGATCGGCGCAAATTCAAACGCCTCATGGAGGAATCCAGGAATTTCGATTCCTTGCCCATTCGTACCCGGCTGAGCGATGAAGAGGTCGCTCGCTTTACCGCTCAGCAATACCGCTTCCCCGGCGTCGAGGTCAAGGCGCGTCTATTCCGTCAGTATCCATTTGGCGAACTGGCCAGCCATGTCGTGGGCTACATTGGCCGCATCAACAGCCGCGACAAAGAACGACTTGAAGAAAGCGACGAAGTCGGTAATTACCGGGGCACCCAGTACATTGGCAAACTCGGCATTGAGCAAAGCTACGAAGCGCAGTTGCACGGCACCACCGGTGTGCAAGTTGTTGAAACATCTGCTGGTGGCAGGGCCACACGACGGCTGTCCAACCACTCCGCGACCCCCGGGCAGAACCTGGTGCTGAGCATCGACATCCGTCTTCAGCAAATGGTCGAAGATCTGTTTGGACAGCGCCGTGGCGCTTTGGTGGCGCTTGACCCCAGCTCTGGTGAAGTCCTGGCTTTTGTCAGCAAGCCCACATTCGACCCCAACTTGTTTGTGGAAGGCATCGACACCGAGAGCTGGAAAGCGCTCAACGAGTCCATCGACAAGCCATTGCTCAACCGTGCGCTACGTGGCACCTATCCTCCAGGCTCCACCTACAAGCCCTTCATGGCTCTGGGTGCGCTCGAACTGAGCAAACGAAAACCCGAGCAAATCATTGTGGACAGCGGCTCCTGGGTCTATGGTGGACACACCTTCCGCAGCCACGGCGATGGCGGCCTGGGCCCTGTCAACATGGTGCGTGCCATTGCGCTTTCGAGCAATGTGTATTTCTATGCACTGGCCAACGACATGGGCGTGGACACGATTCATGATTTCATGCGACCGCTGGGCTTTGGCCAAATCACAGGCATCGATCTTCCCGGCGAGGTACGCGGCATACTGCCCAGCACCGCCTGGAAACGTAACACTTATAAAAAACCTGAACAGCAACGCTGGTATGGCGGCGAGACCATCTCCTTGGGCATCGGACAGGGTTACAACAGCTTCACGATGCTGCAATTGGCTACTGCCACAGCGGCTTTGGCTAACGGCGGGACGCAATACAAGCCTCGACTGCTCAAGGCAACACAAGACCCGGTGACCCGACAATTCACGAACGCTGCCGCCCCTGAAGCCACAGACTTGGGCTACAAGCCAGCCAACATCGATGTGGTGCGAAATGGCCTGGTGGGCGTGGTCAATGACGGTACCGCGGCCAATGTGTTTCGTGGCGCAGGTTACCAAAGCGCCGGGAAAACGGGTACCGCACAAGCCGTGACCATCGGACAAAAAGAGCACTACAACGCGGCCAAACTGGCCGAGCGACAGCGCGACCACGCTTTGTACATGGCCTTTGCACCTGCAGTAGACCCCAAAATCGTGGTTGCGGTCGTGGTGGAGAACGCAGGCTTCGGTGCGGTCTCTGCCGCCCCGATTGCACGACGGGTGTTTGACTATTGGCTGCTGGGCCAGTATCCCAGCCCGGCCGACATTGAGGCCACTCGCCAAGGGTTG
Organism: Pseudomonadota bacterium; assembly: GCA_041191485.1. Lineage (GTDB taxonomy): Bacteria > Pseudomonadota > Gammaproteobacteria > Burkholderiales > Burkholderiaceae_C > Limnohabitans_A. The sequence goes on along the minus strand of JBEEOS010000080.1, from coordinate 4,340 downwards.
ACCTCGGCACCACTGGGCAGCCCCAGAATTGCAACAGATGTGGCGATTGAGCCCCGAGACACCACCACTGACAAATAGCTCAGAATCCCAAAATCGGCCCTAAATCAAACCCCTGTTTAATCACAAAGATGTACACACATACGCCAATTGGCGTATTTACATCCGTTTTCCTGCCTAGAGAATATTCAATGAATTCTTCTCTACAGGCACATCTTTGTCACATTACGGCTCCAACTTTCGTCCTTTGTGTGTAGCGGTACTGGCCTGCTTGGCCACCGTTGCTCAAGGGCAAACGCTACCCGAAGTGGTGCGCCACTCGCTGGAGAACTACCCCCAAGTACGCGCCTCCTTGGCCAAAGCCTTGGCTGCAGACGCCGAAATCGACAAAGCCAGCAGCGCACACATGCCTCAGTTGAGCCTGACGGCCTCGAGCAACCACTACGGTAGCGGCACGACACCTGCTGCAATTGGTCGCACCAGTCTGTCGCCCACTGCAAAAATTAACCTGTGGTCTGGTGGCCGCATTGATGCCGACACCGATCGCGCACGCGCGCTCAGTCGCGCAGCTCACCTGACAAGCCAGGTAACGCTGGACGATGTCGCTCTGCTCGTCTGCGAGGCCTACCTCAACTGGGCTAAAACAGCCGATCTGTATCAGCTGGCCGTCAAGAACATGCAGCTGCACGCTGAGGTACTGGAAGACATCCGCATCATTGCGCAAACAGATACCGGGCGCCGCATCGATCTCGACCAGGCCAGCGTCCGGCTGGACAACGCCCGCTTGATTCTGCAGCAGCGCAAAGCCGACCTTGCGCAAGCCATGCAGAAAATGCAGCGCTTTTGGCCCAACGATCTCGATGCGCGCCCCGTGGGGCTGGATATCACCATGGGCAAGGAGGGCTACTTCCGCGACCTGCCTGGCAGTGCCGCCGCGGCCGCAGAAAGCGTGTCGGATCAGTTACCTGCCATCGCCCAATACGTGGAACAAGTTCAAGCCGCGCAGGCGGCCTTGCGCATGGCCAAGGGCCTGTATTGGCCCTCGCTGGATTTGGTGACTTCACGTCAATACAACACCGAAACGGCAAAACAGGATTTCTTGACTCAACTGCAGCTGAATATGCCTTTGTATTCCGGTGGCTCGGTGACTGCACAAGTGAAAGCTGCAGAACAACAACTCAAAGCCTCACAACTCTCGCTCGAAGAAGCAAGGCTCGTCCAACGCGAAAAAGCATTGCTTGCCTGGCAGGATTGGTCCGCGACACGCACGCGCGCCGAAGTCGGCGGTGTGCAATCCGATGTGGGAGAGAAAGTGGTTGAAGGCTATCGCCAGCAATTCAAACTGGCCAAGCGTTCCCTGCTGGACCTGCTTAACATCCAGGCCGACAGTTTTGGCTACCGCAGCGCAGCTCTCAGCGCCTTCCATGATGAACGTATTGCGCGCGCACGACTCTTGGCATCTATGGGACAGCTGGCCTCCCGGTTCATGCCCCAGTCTGCATTGGCCCCATCCGAAAACACCCCCTCCTGACGTCTGCGCATGAACACATCCATACCCGCTTTGTCTTCTGTCCCCACGTCTGGCGGACCTGCACCTGAGGCTCAGGCACACAACCCGTCAACGGCACGAAACGACCCTTTGTTGGTGTGTCTGGCCATGCAAGCCAAACTGCTGGACCGCCCGGTACATATGCAGGTGCTGCGCAATGGTTTTGCCCTGGACAGTCGCGGTCGCGTGCCCTTGGCTGCCTATCCGGACATGGCACACAAACATGGCCTGGTGGCGGCCTGGTCACGCATTCGCGTGAGTGAAATTCCGGGCTACGTGCTGCCCGTGCTGATGCCCTTGACCGATGGGCGCGCCTGCATTCTCAAAGCCATTGAAGATGGGGAGGCTGTTGTTTACTGGCCAGAATCAGGCTTGGCGGAACAGCGCATCTCACTGACAGAGCTGCAAGGCCTGGCACGCCCTGAGGTACTGGCCGTGCGCGCGCAGGTCCGTAAACACAGCCAGACACTCAACCCACTGCATGGGCCTGCCTTCAACTGGTTCTGGGGCACCTTGTGGCGCTTTCGGGGCTTTTACTACGAGTCCATGCTGGCCACCGTGATTGCCAACGTGCTGACACTGGCCTCCATCTTCTTCACCATGAACGTCTACAACAGGGTGGTGCCCACACAGGCCTACACCTCCTTGTGGACGCTGGCTATTGGAACCGCCATTGCAGCCTTGCTCGAATTTGTGATGCGTTGGCTCAAGGCCCGTCTGGTCGATCTGGGTGGCAAAAAGGCTGACCTGGCCATCAACGCCACATTGCTGCGGGAAATCATGGCCATCCGACTGGAGCATCGTCCGCAATCGGCCGGTATCTTTGCCAGCTCGATGCGCGACTTTGAATCCCTTCGCGACTTCTTCTCTTCTTCGTCCTTAGTGCTCCTCACCGATTTGCCATTTGTCCTGATGTTCCTGGCACTGATTGCCGTCATCGGTGGTCCCATTGTGTTGCTGCCAGCCATTGCCGTGCCGGTTCTGGTCATCGCCGGTCTGCTCGCCCAAAAACCATTGATGCGCGCCATTCGCCAAAACATGAAAGAGTCCGGCGACAAGCAAAGCGTTCTGGTCGAAGCTGTGCTCAACATGGAATTGCTCAAGGCACACAATGCCGAAAGTTACCTGCAGCGCCGCTGGGAGGCCTCCAACCAGGCTGGCTCCGAGTCCTACAAGCAAATGCGCTCGGTGACGAACCTGATCATGGGCATGTCCGCCACCATTCAGCAGCTGGTGACTGTGGGCATGGTGGTGATGGGCGTGTACATGATTCACGACAACCAGCTCACGCTCGGCGGTCTGATCGCCTGCGTCATGCTCGAAAGCCGTGCCTTGTCACCGCTGTCAGGCGTCATGTCGCTCGCATCGCGCTACCAACAGGCCAAGACCTCGTTGGAGACCCTTGATGGTCTGATGAAGCGTCCACGTGACCGTGCACATGATCGCAGTTACGTGGCTCCCGAACAGATCGAAGGCCATCTGCAGGCGCAAGAACTGGAGTTCGCCTATCCCGCCGAGCACAAGATTCCGGTCATCAAGAAGTTGTCGCTGTCTGTGCCTGCGGGCCAGAAGGTGGCGCTGCTGGGCCGCATCGGCAGCGGCAAGAGCACGCTGCTGCGTCTGATGGCAGGGCTGTATACACCTGCTGCGGGAAGCATCCGCCTCGATGGCATAGAGCTGCAACAGATTGAACCCAGTGAAGTTCGCCACCGCATTGGCTACGTCGGGCAAGACCCGCAGCTTTTCATGGGCACTCTGCGTGAAAACCTGGTGTTGTCGGACAGCTGGATTACCGATGCGCGCATCGCCGAGGTGCTCCAGACTTTGCAGATGTACGACCTGGTTGCCGCCCACCCTCTGGGATTGGACATGCCCATCAGCGAAGCTGGCGGCGGCCTCTCAGGTGGCCAGCGTCAGATGCTTGCGATTGCGCGCATGATGCTGCGCAACCCCCGCATCGTGTTCATGGACGAACCCACTGCCAGCATGGACCAGAACACCGAGGCACGTGTGATTGCCGTCATCAAGGCATGGCTCAAGGACAAGACTTTGCTCGTCTCCACACACCGACCCCAGTTGCTGGAATGGGTCGATGAAATTGCGGTGATTGACGCCGGACAGTGCATTGCAAAAGGCCCCAAGCAGCAGATGATCGACATGCTCTCCAAAGGCATTGGCGTCCAACAAAACCCTGCCGCTTCTAACGCTGGGCCGACCGAAGCCCAGGTCAGGAAAGCCGCATGAGCAGCCTAGCCACTTCCAAAATCGGACTGACAACCGTCGAAGACGACGAACGCAAGGCCAGCCAGATCCTGATCCGGGTGATTGGCGCTACGCTTGCTCTGGCCTTGGCATGGGCAGCCTTTTTCGAGCTCGATGAAATCACGGTCGGACAGGGCAAGGTCATTCCCACCAGCCGGGAACAAATCATCCAGAGTCTGGATTCGGGCGTACTCAGTGAGCTGCTGGTCCGCGAGGGATCGGTTGTCGAGAAGGGTGATGTGCTGCTTCGCATCGACAGCGCTCGTTCGGGTGCGGTTTATCGGGAAGCACGCGAAAAATATTTGGGGTTGCTTGCCTTGTCTTCACGACTCAAGGCCGAGGCTTACAACATGCCTCTACGCTTCCCGGCTGAAATCAGCAAGGAAAAAGATCTGATCCGTCAGGAAACCCAAGCCTACGAAGCCAGGCGCAAGGCTCTGCAAGAATCTGTCAGGGCTCTGGACATCTCCATCTCTGCCACCATGCGCGAACTGGCCCTCACGGCCCCGTTGGTAGAAAAGGGCGTGATGTC
>JBEEOS010000079.1:0-10520 GCA_041191485.1 Pseudomonadota bacterium | reverse complement strand
TTTGAAGAAGATGCGGTGCATTTCCACCAGACCTGCAAGCAAGCGCTGGAGCCCTTCGGACCTGAGTTGTATCCACGCTTCAAAACCTGGTGCGATGAGTATTTCTGCAACAAGCATCGTCAGGAACAACGTGGCATTGGCGGCATTTTCTTTGACGACTTTTCCGAACTCGGCATGCAGCGCAGCTTCGAGATGCTGCAAAGCGTGGGCGATGCTTTCTTGCAGGCGTATTTGCCGATCGTCCACAAACGCGAGGACATGGAGTGGGGCGAGAAAGAACGCGAGTTCCAGCTCTACCGACGCGGCCGCTACGTGGAATTCAACCTGGTGTGGGACCGGGGCACGCACTTTGGCCTTCAGTCGGGCGGGCGGGCCGAGTCCATCTTGCTGTCCATGCCGCCTCTGGTCAGCTGGTCTTACCAGCGACAGGATGCGCCGGGCACACCCGAAGCGCGCTTGCTTGAACAATTTCTGGTGCCTCGGGACTGGCTGTGACCGACGTGATGCGTCTGGGCGTCTTTGGCGGTGCATTTGATCCGCCACACCTGGGGCATGTGGCCTTGGCCCAGGCGGGGTTGACGCAGTTGCAACTGGACCGTCTGTTGATTTTGCCGACGGGCCAGGCATGGTACAAGCCGCAACATCTTTCGGCGGCCCAACACCGCCTCGCCATGTGCGCGCTGGCCTTTTTGCCCTTGGGCGATAGGGTGGTGATCGACGATCGGGAGACCCGAAGAGTAGGGCCTAGCTACACCATCGACACCTTGCAGGAGTTGAAGCAGTCGCACCCGCAAGCCCAACTGTTCTTGCTGATGGGTGATGACCAATGGCGTTCGCTGCCGAGCTGGCACCGGATCGAGGAATTGGCGCGCCTGGCTATAATCAGCCCCGTATGCCGCGACCCGCAGGTTGTGGCCTGGGGTGGCTCCTCGTCGCCCTCCGACGGTGGTACCCAAAAGCTGTATGCGCAATTGCAAGTACAAGCTTTGAATATGTCACCCATGCCGCAATCGGGCACCGCTATTCGTCAGCGTGCCACCGGCTCCCAATCATTGGATGGCGCTGTCAGCCCGACTGTGGCACAGTACATCGAACAACATCATCTCTACAGGTCTGACACATGACAGCTGCTTCCCCCAAAAAAGACGTGCAAAAACTGCAACGAGCCATCGTTGATGCGCTGGAGGATGTCAAAGGACAAGACATTCAGGTTTTTGACACCGAGGCGCTGTCTCCCTTGTTTGAGCGGGTGATCGTGGCTTCGGGGACATCCAACCGCCAGACCAAAGCCTTGTCGGCCAGTGTGCGTGACAAAGTACGCGAGGCCGGTTTTGACAAACCCCGTATTGAAGGCGAAGACAACGGCGAGTGGATCATCGTCGATTGCGGCATGGCTGTGGTGCACATCATGCAGCCCAATATTCGCCAGTACTACCGCCTCGAAGAGATCTGGGGTGAAAAGCCTGTTCGCCTGAAGCTTGGTGCACCCAAGCCTGCGGTGGCCAAACCCGAGGGCAAGGCCGCAGCCAAGGCCACGGGTAAATCCAGCGCTAAACCTGCCGCGAAAGTGGCTGCAAAAGCCGCACCCCGAAAAGCCGTTGCTCAAAAAAGTGCAGCCGCCAAGACACCAGCCAAGAAATCGGTCTCTGCAGCCAAGCCAGCATTGAAGGCGCCAGCCAAGAAATCGGCCCCCACCAAAAAAGTGGTCGGCGCGCCCAAACCTGTCAAAGCTGTAGCCAAAAAATCTGCCGCCAAGAAGCCTGTTGCCAAAGCTGCAGCCAAAGCCCCACGCGCCCGCAAAAACGCTGCCTAAGTCCCCATGAAGCTGCTCCTGGTTGCTGTAGGGCAGCGCATGCCCGATTGGGCGGAGACGGCTTTCCACGATTACGCCAAACGCTTTCCGCCTGAACTCAAGGTGGAGGTCAAGGCTGTGAGAACCGAGCCTCGCGGCTCCAAAACCCTGCAGACCCTGTACGCGGCAGAGCGTCAGCGCATTGAGGGAGCCATCCCGCGCGGCACACGCATTGTGGCGCTGGACGAGCGTGGCACCGCTTTGACCACCCAAGCTCTGGCTCAGCGTCTCAAGGACTGGCAACTTTCTGGCGATGATGTGGCGCTTGTCATTGGGGGGCCGGACGGCTTGGATCCCGAGTTCAAGGCCGCCGCGCATGAGCGCATTCGTTTGTCAGACATGACGCTGCCGCATGCCATGGCGCGGGTGTTGCTGATCGAGCAGCTCTACCGGGCCTGGTCCATCAATGCCAATCACCCTTATCACCGGGAATGAGTTCATGATCTACCTGGCCTCACAGAGCCCGCGTCGCAAACAACTGCTGGAGCAAATTGGCATTCAGGCACAGGTGCTGTTGCCCGATCCAGCCCTGGATGCGGAGGCGCTGGAAGTCGTGCACGGGCGTGAAGCTCCTCTGACTTATGTGCAACGCGTGACAGAGCTCAAGCTCGATGCCGCTGTGCGCAGACACCAAGCCCTCGGCTTGCCTGCCGGCGTGATCGTCTGTGCAGATACCACCGTGGCCTTGGGCCGCGATATCCTGGGCAAGCCTGAAGATGCCGCCGATGCGCGGCGCATGTTGGCGCAACTTGCCGGCCAGGAGCACAGGGTGCTGACGGCTGTGGCAGTGCAAAAAGGCCGGGTGCGCCGTCAGGCGCTGTCTCAGTCCTGGGTGCGTGTGGCGCCCATGAGCAAAGCGCAAATCCAGGCCTATGTGCGCACTGACGAGCCCATGGGCAAGGCAGGCGCTTATGCGGTGCAGGGGATGATGGCGGCCTACATCAGCCACATTCGTGGCAGTTACTCGGGCATCATGGGCTTGCCTTTGCACGAAACGGCTTCACTGCTTCGGGCCGTGGGCGTTCAAGTCGCGGCCTGAGCCAAAAGGGGTGAGCATGCAACAAGACATTCTGATCAACTGGTCCCCGCAGGAAACGCGTGTGGCCGTGGTCGAATCTGGGGCGGTGCAGGAGTTGCACATTGAACGCTCGCTCGAGCGCGGCATTGTGGGCAATGTCTATCTGGGCAAGGTGGCTCGGGTATTGCCCGGCATGCAATCGGCATTCATCGACATCGGGCTGGAGCGGGCTGCTTTTTTGCATGTGGCGGATGTCTGGCAACGCCAGGCTGATGGCGAGCCGCCTTCGCAGGCGCGCAGTGGCCAGCCTTTGGTGCCGATTGAAAAGCAGGTGTTTGAGGGGCAGTCCCTGATGGTGCAAGTCATCAAGGACCCGATCGGTACCAAGGGGGCACGATTGTCGACCCAGATCAGCATCGCCGGTCGGCATCTGGTGTTTTTGCCGCAGGACGATCATATTGGAGTCTCGCAAAAGATCCCCTTGGAGTTGCGAGATGCCTTGCGCCAGCGTGTGCAGGATCAGGTGGGCATAGAGGGCGGTGGTTTTATCTTGCGCACCAATGCCGAGGATTCCAGCGATGCTGAATTGCAGGACGACATTGCTTACCTTCGCAAAACCTGGGCGCGCATCAAGGATGCCTCGATCCGCCGACCTGCAGGCAGCCTGCTGCATCAGGACCTGACCTTGTTGCAGCGCGTGCTGCGCGACATGGTCAGTGAAGCCACCCAATCCATTCGCATTGATTCGGGCGAACAGTTTCAGGCCCTGTTGGCTTTCGGCAAGGAATTCATGCCCAAGGCGGCCGAACGGCTACAGCTGTACAAGGGCGAGCGGCCGATTTTTGATCTGTACGCCATCGACGACGAGGTGGCGCGGGCCCTCGGCCGGCGCGTTGATTTGAAGTCTGGTGGGTATCTGATCATTGACCAGACCGAGGCCCTGACCACGGTGGATGTGAACACCGGTGGATTCGTGGGGGCCCGCAATTTTGAGGACACCATCTTCAAGACCAATCTGGAGGCGGCGCAGGCCATTGCACGTCAGCTGCGCTTGCGTAACCTGGGCGGCATCATCATTGCAGACTTCATCGATATGGGACGCGCTGACCACCAGGACGCCGTGCTGGCCGAGTTGAAAAAGCAGCTCTCACGCGACCGCGTCAAAACCATGGTGGGCGCCTTTTCGCCTTTGGGCTTGCTGGAGATGACCCGCAAACGCACACGCGAGTCACTGGCGCACATGCTGTGTGAGCCATGCCCCAGTTGCGAAGGCAAAGGCATTGTCAAAACACCGCGATCGGTGGCCTACGATGTGTTGCGCGAAATCCTGCGCGAGGCGCGCCAGTTCAACCCACGCGAGTTTCGCGTGGTCGCGCATCCTGCCGTGATCGATTTGTTCCTGTACGAAGAAAGCCAGCACCTGGCGGGCTTGTCGGATTTCATCAACAAGCCGATTTCCCTGCAGTCCGACGCGGCCCTGGGGCCGGATCGCTACGACATCGTATTGCTGTAAGGCTGATCAGCTCGTTTGCTGTGCATCGGTCTGGGCCCACTGGCCTTGCTGATGCAGTCGCGCATAAGCGCCGCCCTGGGCCAGCAGGGCCGCAGGCGCGCCTTGCTCCACGATGCGCCCGCGCTCCATCACGACGACGCGGTCAGCATGTTCGATGGTGGACAAACGATGGGCAATGATTAGGGTGGTGCGGCCCATCATCAGGTGCCGCGAAAGCACGCGCATGATCCAGCTCAGGCCCGGGGCGACAGTGAAGACCAGCAAGGTCAATTTCCAATTGAGCCAGAACAGATAGCCAATCAGGGCCAGCAAGGTCAGGCCGTCACGGCTCAGACCAATCACGGCCGACACCAGCTGCGCAGCTCCGGTCTGAACTTCATAGACCACAGTGTTGGACAGGGTGCTGGCGCTTTGGCGGGAAAACAGGCTCAAGTCAGCGCGCAGCATGCGCTCAAAAAGTTGGCCGCGCAGTATTTCCATGCCATCGTTGGTGATGCGCGAAAGGCAATACTGTGCTGTGTAGTGAGCCAGACCGCGCAAGGCGAACAAGACCAGGACAGTGACTGGGATGCTCCACAGGGGCAATTTTTGGCCATTGAATCCCTTGTCCAGCAGGGGTTGGAAGAGGGCGGGGATCATGGGCTCGGTGATGGCCGCCACCAGTGTGGCAACAATGGCCATGGCCCATACCCCCTTTTGCCAGCCGAAGTAAGGCCGCAGCTTGAGCATGCGCTGGCGAATGCTGTGCAGGTTGTCGGCTGGTGGGGGGGAGGTAGAAGTGGGTTCCATTTTGGGGCTAATTGTACGTAGCGCCACAGTGAGGGTGTAGGATCACGCACTTGCGTGTGTTTCTGTCGCTAGCAGAGTTTGGTATTCATGAGCCATCGTTCCTTTTTCTTCTTGTTCCTTCGCTGGTTTTCACTGGTGGGTGCACTGGTGTGGGGCTTGCCTGCACAGGCGCAGTTCCGTGTCGAAGTCACTGGGGTGGGCATGACCCGCATTCCTGTCGTCCTGGTGCCCTTGCGTGGCCAGGCTGCAGCCCCCCAGAAAATCTCCGATATCGTCCAGGCTGATCTGGAGCGTTCTGGGCAATTCAAGGGCCTGGATGCGGCAGGCACTCAGCTCGATGAACTGGCCAGCCCCGATGCCAACGCCTGGCGCCAACGTGGTGCCGATGCCCTGGTTGCGGGCAGCATGACTCGCCTTGCCGATGGCCGCTATGACATTCGTGCCCGCTTGTGGGACATTGTCACGGGACAGGAAAAGTCGGCTTTCAAGGACATCGTCACTGCGGGTGACTTGCGCCTTTCAGCGCACCGCATGGCGGACTGGGTCTTTCAGCAGTTGACGGGCACGCCGGGCGTGTTTTCCACGCGCATTGCCTACGTCACCAAGTCTGCAGGACGCTACAACCTGTGGGTGGCAGATGCGGATGGCGAAGGCGCCCGCACGGCACTGACCAGCCCGGAGCCCATTATTTCGCCGAGCTGGTCGCCCAGCGGAGAGCAACTGGCTTATGTGTCCTTCGAGCTGCACAAGCCGGTGATTTTTGTCCATGAGCTTTCGACGGGCAAACGACGTGTGGTGGCCAACTTCAAGGGCTCCAATAGTGCCCCTGGCTGGTCGCCTGATGGGCGCGCCTTGGTCGCTACGCTCAGCCGCAGTGGGGGCTCGCAGATCTACCAGATCGCTTTGCAGGGTGGGGAGCCCCGTCGTTTGCAGCAGTCTTATGGCATTGATACCGAGCCGGTGTACACACCGGACGGCAGCCAGATCTACTTTGTGAGCGATCGTGGTGGTTCGCCCCAGATTTACCGTATGCCTGCCTCGGGAGGAGCCGCTGAGCGCGTCACCTTCAGCGGTAACTACAATATTTCGCCATCGATCAGCCCGGATGGTCGATGGATGGCTTATGTCTCCCGTAACGCGGGTCAATTCAAGGTTCATGTGATGGACCTGGCCACGGGTCTGGTGAGTCCGATCAGCGACACGACGGCGGATGAACGCCCCAGTTTCGCCCCCAACAGCAAGATGCTGATCTACGCCACGGTCGTGCAAGGACGTGAATCTTTGGTGACTTCCACGCTTGATGGCCGTATCAAAGCCCGTTTGGCAGGGCAAAATGGCGATATTCGCGAACCGGGCTGGGGCCCGATGCGCAAATGAACAATACATACCTTTTCAATCTCAGGAGTTTGAACATGAAAAAATGGTTGGCCAGCGCCTTGTTGGTTTCCTTGCTTGCGGGTTGTGCATCGGGCGTCAAGCTTGACGACGTGCCCGTGGAAGACAAAGCAGCCACTTCTCAAAGCAATGCCTTGGGTGATGGCCAGAACGGCGTCAATACGGTCGATGCCAACGCTGCCCGCGCCGGCATGGGCCCGGTCAACACGGCCCACGTGGTGTATTTTGACTTTGACAGTTTTGTGGTCAAGGCCGAAGCCCGCCCTGTGATCGAAGCTCACGCCAAGTTCTTGCAGGCCAACGCACAACGCAAGGTCATGCTGCAAGGCCACACCGACGAGCGCGGTGGCCGTGAGTACAACCTGGCACTGGGCCAAAAGCGTGCCGAAGCCGTGCGACGTGCACTGAACTTGCTGGGCGTGTCCGACAACCAGATGGAAGCTGTCAGCTATGGCAAAGAGCGTCTGGCAGACAGCTCCGGCACGGAAGAGGGCATGTCCAAGAACCGCCGCGTCGAATTCAAATACTGATCTGTTGAAGAAGGGGAGCTGACCCGTGCGAGCTTTGTCGATCCGATGGCCTGCTTTGGCCGCGCTGCTGCTGTGCGGCGTGTCATGGAGTGCCCATGCGGGCTTGTTTGAGGATGAAGAGGCTCGCCGGGCCATCCTGGACCTGCGCCAGCGTCTGGATGCCGTCGAAAAAAGCGATAACCAGTTGCGCAACAGCCTGCTCGATCTGCAAAGCCAGATCGAGCTGATGCGCCAGGAGCTGGCCCAATCGCGTGGGCGCAATGAGCAGCTGGTACGCGATGTTTCGGAGATGCAGCAACGCCAGCGCGATGTGCAGGCAGGGCTGGATGAGCGTTTGCGTAAATTCGAACCTGCACGCGTGAGTGTTGATGGGGTTGAGTTTCTGGCTGATCCTGCCGAGAAGAAGGACTTCGAGTCGGCCATGGAGGTTTTCCGCAGTGGAAAATTCGATCAGGCACAACAGTCCTTGGCCAACTTCCTGCAGCGGTATCCGAAATCGGGTTATGTTCCGTCTGTGCTGTTTTGGCTGGGCAATGCGGAATATGCCAACAAGGACTACAAGAATGCCTTGACGCACTTCCGTCAAATGTTGACAGCTTCGCCCAATCACACCCGTGCGCCCGAGGCCATGCTGGCTGTGTCGAATGTGCAGCTGGAGCTCAAGGACGTCAAAGGCGCTCGCAAGACCCTACAGGAGCTGATGGCGGCTTACCCCAACACCGACACCGCCAACGTGGCCAAGGATCGTCTGGCCAAGCTCAAGTGATGAATGCGATGGACCTTTCGTCCCGCCTGGATGCCATGCTTGTCATGGCATTTTTATTGGCTGTGGGCTTTGGCGCACTGGCGCATCGCAGTCAGTTTTGCACCATGGGTGCGATCAGTGATCTTGTGGTCACGGGGGATACACGTCGATTGCGCCAATGGGCGGCAGCGCTGGCGGTGGCCATGCTCTCGGTGGGCGGGATGCAAGCGCTGGGCTGGATCGATGTGGCCAACACCATCTACAACACATCCGCGTTGATGTGGCTGTCTGCCCTGGTGGGTGGTTTCTGTTTCGGCGTGGGCATGGTCCTCGCGTCGGGCTGTGCCAGCAAATCACTGGTTCGCCTGGCTGCGGGCAACCTCAAGTCGCTGGTGGTCCTGGTGTGCATGGGCGTCATGGCCTTGGCTACCATGCGCGGAGCCCTGGCGGTGCTGCGCGTGGACGTTCTCGATCAATGGCAATGGGACTGGGCAGGACGCGCTTTTGTCGGTGACTGGCTATCTTCCTGGATGGGAACGGATCTGACGCAGACATCGGCCTGGACTGCAACCATCGTCGCTGTGGGCTTGTGGTTGTGGTCCTGGCGTCGCAGCGAGCCTTTTTGGTCGGAAGGTGTGGGCTACGCCAGTGTGCTGGGTCTTCTGGTGGCGGGCATGTGGTGGTTGACAGGCGTGTGGGGCTGGGTGCCTGAACACCCTGAGACGCTGGAGGCGGTGTTCCTGGGGACGTCCAGTGGCCGGATGGAAGCCATGAGTTTCACAGCCCCGGTGGGCTACTGGATGGACGCCCTGCTGTACTGGAGTGATGGCAGCAAGCGCCTGACGGTGGGCATGATGATGGTGCCGGGTGTCTTGCTTGGGGCCTGGCTCAGTGCACGTTTGCAAGGCAGTTTTCGCTGGGAAGGGTTCCGTCAAACCTCGGATCTGGTGCGTCATATGCTGGGCGGTTGCTTGATGGGCTTTGGCGCGGTCACCGCCATGGGCTGCACGATTGGGCAAGGTCTGTCGGGGCTTTCCACTTTGAGCGTGATGAGTGTCGTGGCCATGCTGGCCATTGCTGCCGGTGCCTACGTCACCTTGCAGTGGGAGATGCGCCAGTGACCGAGTGGGTGAGCGATGAGGAGCGCCGTTTTGGTGGCTTGCAGCGCCTGTATGGCGTTGAGGCTGCACTGCGCCTGCGCCAGGCGCATGTGGTTGTGGTCGGGATTGGTGGCGTGGGCTCCTGGTCTGCTGAAGCACTTGCTCGCAGTGGTGTCGGGCGCTTGACCCTGGTGGACATGGATCACATTGCCGAGTCCAACATCAATCGCCAGATTCACGCGCTGACCTCAACGCTGGGTCAAGCCAAGATTGAGGCCATGCGTGAGCGCATTGCCCTAATTCACCCTGGCTGCCAGGTGGATGTGGTCGATGACTTTGTCAGTCCGGAGAACTGGCCCGGCTTGTTGCCGACAAAGCCTGATGCCGTGATCGACGCTTGCGACCAACTCAAGGCCAAGCAGGCCATGGCGCTGTGGGCTTTGCACGAAAAAGTACCTTTTGTGTCAGTGGGCGCAGCAGGCGGTAAATGCATGGCGCACAAGGTGGATGTGGACGATTTGTCGAGAGTCACGCATGACCCTTTGCTGGCGCAATTGCGGTACCGACTTCGTAAACACCACGGCGCGCCGCGAGATGGCAAGCGCATTGGTGTGCGCTGCGTGTTCAGTCGTGAGGCCGTGGCAGGACCTGATCCGTCTTGCGCAATACAAGGTGACGGTTCGCTCAACTGCCATGGTTACGGCTCTTTGGTTGGGGTGACGGCCACCTTCGGTATGTGTGCAGCCACTGAAGTCATGAATTTGTTGGTGGCCTCCTGTAAGTCAGGAAAATAACGCTATAATTCGAGGCTCAGCAGCAATGCTGAGAATGAGTGGGACGTTAGCTCAGTTGGTAGAGCAGCGGACTTTTAATCCGTTGGTCGCAGGTTCGAATCCTGCACGTCCTACCACTCCTTAGTCGCCCGACAAACTTTTTTTGGCGGGTGATTTTTTTTGTCAGCCATGCTGGCAAAGGTTTGGGACGTTAGCTCAGTTGGTAGAGCAGCGGACTTTTAATCCGTTGGTCGCAGGTTCGAATCCTGCACGTCCTACCAGATACAGCCTGATGGTTTGCGCCATCAGGCTTTTTTGTTTGTGTTCTGGGTTGGCGTGCTCAGGCCGTCTGTGCCTGCTGCAGGGCTTCGGATACTTCAAGCCAGCGTTCTTCCAGTTGACCGAGCTCATCGGTCACGGCCTTCAGTCTGCGTCCCGCTTCGGCGATGTCTGCGGGCGGCAGGGCCGTGGACAAGCGCTGCTCGAGGTTGATCTTCTCGGCCTCCAGCGCCGGGATGCGCTGTTCAATTTGTTCCAGCTCTTTTTTCAGGGGGCGTGTTTGCGCGGCCAAGGCCTGGCGACGTTGGGCGTCCAGTTTGCGTTGCTCCGCACTGCTGAGGGTGGTGGCAGGTGACGCGGGGGCGGTTGGGGCGGGAACTTCGACTGGCGTCTGCTGCGTGGGCGTGAGGCTCGCCACCGTGCCTGGTTTGGGTTGCGCTGCCGTGTTACGGGCTTCTTCGCGCAGGCGTTTGGACTCTTCCAGCAAATAACGCTGGTAGTCGTCCAGGTCGCCGTCAAACGGTTC